>JBBDTH010000162.1:0-16691 GCA_040904505.1 Rhodospirillales bacterium
CAAAAAGGAGAACAGGCTCTACTTACGAATGGCCCTGAGAAAAGGGGCAGGTCATAATAATCAATTTTATGTTTGACCACATTAACCGCTTCAAGACTGACCCACGGCCTGAAATTGCAGCGACATTTGATCCGTTATTCGGCGGCTCTGGTTGGTATGAAGAAGTCGAGGCTCTAATTAATAATGGAAAAACTAGAGAAGCCGCAGTGATCGAGGTTTACTGCAATCGTGCACGTCATTTTGGTCAATTTCATCATGCAACCTTTACTCGCGTAAAAAAACCATTAGCTGATCGTTCATATTTTTATCTCGTTTACTGCACTCGCCATTGAAAGGGCTTAGTAGAGTTTCGAGATGTGGAAAGAAAAACAGTGAATATACAAGAAGAGGTGCGGAAAATTGCTCAATTTGAATATCAAGAAAGCAAAACAAATCAGCCTGATTTATTTGGCGCTGAGTTTTCACCCGATCTACCCAAATCATTCGAAGCGGAAAGAGCAGAACAGCTCATACAAAGCTTTAACTTACTGAGTAAAATTCTCGAACATCAGAAGAAAATTTCTTACGAAGAGATTTTAGGCCATATTCTTGAACTACACTTGGTTTGGGAGCGCGATGTTAAAAACATCTTGAGGGAACTCAATAAAAATAAAAAAATTATTATTTCTGGTCTTGAAGGCCGCCAAACAACTCCTCAGCGCAATAAGGGACATACCATCATTTGGCAGGGTTAATTACCCCCTACCGCAGCGCTATATACGCCCCGCAACTGGACACGCAGAACGGCACGGTGTAGGTCAGCAGCAGTTTCCACCAAACGATGGCCCCGCCGGCGACGATGACGTCGCTCTGATTGATGGCGTTCAGCGCCGTGCCGACGACCAGGGAATTGCGCAGGATTCTCCTGAGACCACGCGGGCGAGAACGGAACCGGAGTCCGTCTTTGCCCCTACCGCCGGAACGCCAGGTTCGGCGCGAGCCAGCGTTCGGCCTGTTCGATCGGCATGTCCTTGCGGACCGCGTAGTCCTCGACCTGATCGCGGGTGATCTTGCCGATGCCGAAGTATTGCGAGTCCGGGTGCGAGAAATAAAACCCGGAGACGGACGCGGCCGGCAGCATCGCCATGCTTTCGGTGAGCGTGATGCCGGCGTTCTTGCCCCCGTCCAGCAGGCGAAACAGCTCGCGTTTTTCGGTGTGGTCGGGACAGGCCGGATACCCGGGCGCCGGGCGGATGCCGCGATAGTTTTCCCGCACCAAATCCTCGTTCGAGAGCTTCTCGTCCGGCGCATAGCCCCAGAACTCCGTGCGCACGCGCTCGTGCAGGCGCTCGGCGAAGGCTTCCGCCAAGCGATCCGCGAGCGCCTTCAGCAGGATATCGTTATAATCGTCGTATTTCGCCTTGAATTCGGCGAGCTTCCTTTCGATGTCGAGCCCGGCGGTCACGGCGAACGCGCCGAGATAATCGGCGACGCCGGTGTCCTTGGGCGCGATGAAATCGGCCAGGCACATGTTCGCGCGGCCCGCGCTTTTCGGCATCTGCTGGCGCAGGAAGCAAAAGCGCGTGAGGACGTGCTTGCGGGTGTCGTCGGTGTAAACTTCCACGTCGTCGTCGCCCACGCTGTTGGCCGGGAAAAATCCGAGGACCGCGTTCGCCGTTAGCCATTTCTCGCCGACGATCTGCTGGAGCATGCCTTGCGCGTCGTTGAACAGGTTGCGCGCCACCTCGCCGACCTTGGCGTCCTCGAAGATCGAGGGGTAGGTACCCTTCAATTCCCAGGTGCGGAAAAACGGCGTCCAGTCGATGCGGGTCGTCAGCTCGGCCAGGTCGTAATCCTTGAAGGTTTTAAGGCCGAGGAACGTCGGCTTCGGCGGCGCCGCGGCCGTCCAGTCGATCTTGAATTTCGCAGCACGTGCGTCCGCGATCGAGAGATGGCCTTTGCCTTCGCTCCGGCCTTCGTGCTTTTTGCGGATCTTAGCGTAATCCTCGGTGATTTCCTTCAAGTAGCCCGCACGGCTTTTCTCGCTCACCAGGTTGGTCACCACGCCGACGGCGCGCGAGGCGTCGGTCACGTAGACGGTCGGGCCTTTATAATTGGGCGCGATCTTGACCGCCGTATGCACCTTCGAGGTCGTCGCGCCGCCGATCAAAAGCGGGATGTCGAAGCCGTCGCGGGTCATGTCGGCGGCGTTCGACGCCATCTCCTCGAGCGACGGCGTGATTAGGCCCGAGAGCCCGATGATGTCGACCTTTTCCTTCTTGGCGGCTTCCGCGATCTTGGCGTAGGGCACCATGACGCCGAGATCGACGACGTCGAAATTGTTGCACTGAAACACCACGCCGACGATGTTCTTGCCGATGTCGTGCACGTCGCCCTTCACGGTCGCGAGCAGGATCTTGCCCTTTGGCTTGGTGTCGCCGGAGCGTTTCTTTTCCTCCTCCATGTAGGGCAGCAGGTGCGCGACCGCGGTTTTCATCACGCGCGCGCTTTTCACCACCTGGGGCAGAAACATCTGGCCCGACCCGAACAGATCGCCGACCACGTTCATGCCGTCCATCAGCGGTCCCTCGATGACCTCGATGGGCTTGTCCGCTTGCTGGCGGGCTTCCTCGACGTCCTCCACCACGTAATCGGCGATGCCGTTGACCAGCGCGTGGGTCAGGCGCTCGGTCACAGTGCCCTTGCGCCAGCTCAGGTCCTTCTTGTTCTCGCGCTTCTCGCCCTTGAACTCGCCGGCCATGTCGAGCAGCTGCTCGGTCGCGTCGTCGCGGCGATTCAGAATCACGTCCTCGACGACGGTGCGAAAATTCTCCGGAATATCGCTATAGACCGTCAGCATGCCCGCGTTGACGATGGCCATGTCCATGCCCGCCTTGACGGCGTGATACAGAAAGACCGCGTGCATCGCCTCGCGCACCGGGTTGTTGCCGCGAAAGGAAAAGGAAACGTTGCTCAAGCCGCCGCTGATGCGGATGCCGGGCAACGTCTTTTTTAGAATCTTGGTCGCCTCGATGAAATCCTTCGAGAAGTTCCGGTGCTCCTCGATGCCGGTCGCGACCGGAAAGATGTTCGGGTCCACGATGATGTCCTCACCGGGAAACCCGACCTGCTCGACCAGGATCTTGTACGAGCGCGTCAGGATTTCGACCATGCGCTCCTTGGAGTCGGCCTGGCCCTTGTCGTCGAAGGCCATCACCACCACGGCGGCGCCGTAGCGCATGATTTCCTTGGCTTGGGCGATGAAGGGTTCCTCGCCCTCCTTGAGGCTGATCGAATTCACCACGCTCTTGCCCTGCACGCATTTCAAGCCGGCCGTGATCACCGAGAACTTCGACGAATCGATCATGACCGGCACGCGCGACACGTCGGGCTCGGCGGCGATGAGCTTGAGAAACTTATCCATGGACGCTTCCGAATCGAGCATGGCTTCGTCCATGTTCACGTCGATGATCTGCGCCCCGTTCTCGACTTGCTGGCGCGCGATATCCAACGCGGTGTCGAAATCGCCGGCGAGGATCAGCTTCTTGAACAGGGGCGAGCCGGCGACGTTGGTGCGCTCGCCGACATTCACGAATCCGGTCACGTCGTTGAAGACCAGCGGCTCGAGGCCGCTCAGGCGGCAGGTCGGCTCGATTTCGGCGATCGGGCGCGGCGCCATGTCGGAGACGGCTTCCGCGATCGCCTTGATGTGATCGGGCGTGGTGCCGCAACAGCCGCCGACCAGATTGACGAGGCCGCTTTGGGCAAAGCCGCGCAACTGCTCGGCCATGTAGTCCGGCGAATCGTCGTAGCCGCCGAATTCGTTCGGCAGGCCCGCGTTCGGATGCACGCTCACGTTGATGTCGGCCACCCGTGCGACGCTTTGAATATAGGGCCGCAGCGCTTCGGCGCCGAGCGCGCAGTTGAAGCCGATGCTGATCGGTTTGGCGTGCTTGACCGAATACCAGAACGCTTCCGGAGTTTGCCCCGTCAGCGTGCGGCCCGAGGCGTCCGTGATGGTGCCCGAGATCATGATCGGCAGGCGGATGCCGGTATCGTCGAAAAACTTATGCACCGCGTAGATCGCCGCCTTCGCGTTCAGGGTGTCGAACACGGTCTCGATCAGGAGAATATCGGTGCCGCCGTCGACCAGGCCGCGGGTCGCCTCGAAATAAGCCTCGACCAGTTGATCGAACGAGACGTTGCGAAAGCCCGGATCGTTGACGTCCGGCGAGATCGAGGCGGTGCGGTTGGTCGGGCCCAGCACGCCGGCGACGAACCGGGGCTTGTCCGGCGTTTGTTCCGTGAACTTGGCGGCCGCCGCGCGCGCGAGCTTGGCGCCCTCGACGTTCAGCTCGTAGACCAGTTCCTCCATGTCGTAATCGGCCTGGGAAATCGCGGTCGAGTTGAACGTGTTGGTCTCGAGAATATCGGCGCCGGCGGCGAGAAAGTCCTCATGAATGTTGCGGATGATGTCCGGCTGGCTCAGAGTCAGCAGATCGTTGTTGCCCTTGAGATCGCTCGGCCAATCCTTGAAGCGTTCGCCGCGATAGGCGGCCTCGTCGAGCTTGTGGGTCTGGATCATCGTCCCCATCGCGCCGTCCAAAACCAAAATGCGCGTCGCGAGCAGCCGTTTTAGCTCGGCCGTTTTGTCTTCGACCTTTTTCAACATCGTTATCTTCCCGGTTTTTTCTGTGTAAGTGTTCTATGTCGTTCGGTTTCGTCTCGATCCCGTTCGGGTCTTACTTGGCCTTTTTGGGGCGCACGCCGAGAATGTGGCAAATCGCGAAGGCGAGGTCAGCCCGGTTCAGGGTGTAAAAATGAAATTGGTTGACGCCGTGCGCCTGCAGCACGCGGCATTGCTCGGCCGCGACGCCGGCGGCGATGAGTTTGCGCGTCTCCGGATCGTCCTCGAGGCCCTCGAACAGATCGGCAAGCCACCCCGGCACGCTCGCGCCGGCCATCGCGCTGAATTTACGCACGGTGGCGAAATTAGTCACCGGCAGGATCCCCGGCACGATCGGCACGATGATGCCGCGCGCGCGGGCGAGATCGCGAAACCGCAGAAACACGTCGGCGTCGAAAAAATACTGGGTAATCGCCCGGTCCGCGCCGGCGTCGATCTTCATCTTCAGGTAATCGACGTCCTGCTCGAGGCTGCGCGCCTCGGGATGCGTCTCCGGAAAACACGCGACGCTGATTTCGAAATCCCCGACGCTCTTGAGACCCACCACCAAGTCCTTGGCGTGCAGGTAGCCGTCGGGATGCGGCCGCCAGGTCGGGCCCCGGTCCGGTGGATCGCCGCGCAAGGCCACGATATGGCGGATACCGGCATCCCAATATTTCCGGGCGATATCCAGAACCTCGCCGCGCGAATGGCCGACGCAGGTCAAATGCGCCGCCGGCTGCAAATGCGTTTCCTTGAGAATCCGAACGACGGTGGCGTGAGTCCGCTCGCGGGTCGAGCCGCCCGCGCCATACGTGACCGACACGAACGCGGGGTCGATGGGCTCCAGCCGCTTGATGCATTCCCACAGGGACTCTTCCGCCTTCTCCGTTTTCGGCGGAAAGAATTCGAAGGAAACGCTCACGTCGTCCGGTAGCGGCGAGGCGATCGGCAGACGGTCGAGGCCGTCCAGGGCTTGAACGATTGTATCCATAGTCTGTATTTCCTGTTGTTCAGGCATTTAAATAATATCCGTGGCGTTGCGCTTCTTGCACCGTCTGCTCGGCGGGCCTGCCGGGCCGGGCCGCCAGCCAAATCGACACGGTCAGCGGCTCGCCCGGCAAATGCACGACCTTGCGGGACTCCAACCCGGCATCCTGAAACCAGGCGACGACTTCCGACTCGCCGAAGCCGAGGCGCCGGTGGGAATGTTCGGTCCGCAGCTCTTCCCGCCCATGGGGCGCGAAATCCGCCAGCAGCAACACGCCGCCGGGGCGTAACATCCGGGCGGCCTCGGCGATCGCCCGGGCAGGTTCATCCATGTAATGCAAAACCTGGTGAATCGTGACCGCATCGAACGAGCCGTCCGGAAACGGCAATTGATAAAGATCGCCCTGGCGCACCGAACAATGCCGGACGCCGGCCCGTTCCAGATTCGCGCGCGCCACCGACAACATATCGCGCGACAGATCGATGCCCTGGCCGGTTTCGATGCGCGGCGCGAACAATTCGAGCATCCGGCCGGTGCCGGTGCCGATATCGAGCAGATTCTTCACACCCTGCTCCGGTAACAACGCGCACAGCGCCTGTTCGACCTCGCTGTCGTCCACATGCAGCGAGCGGAGCCGGTCCCAGTCGGTGGCGTTGCGCCGGAAATAATCCGACGCAGTCTTGGCACGCTCATTCTTGACCTGCCCCAAACGGGCCGAGTCCAACACCAACGCCGGATCGTCCCCGGGCAGCAGATCGAGCAGCTTGGCAGCGACCGACGCGCCGTATCCCCGGCTCGCAAGCCGGTGAAAAACCCAACTGCCCTCCCGAAACCGTTCCAAAAGACCGGCCTCGGTGAGGAGCTTAAGATGCCGCGAAATCCTCGGCTGACTTTGCCCCATAATCTGCACCAACTCGGAGACGCTCAATTCTCCTTGGGCGCACAGCCACAAAATTCGAAGCCGGGTCGGCTCCGCGCTTGCTCGTAGGGCCGGTAATAGCTCTTTCATGCTCGATCCGGTATTTTTAAAAACCGCTGTTCATAGATCGGATCATGATTTATCGGAAACATCATTGGTTCCGATAAATCATGTGAATCCGATCTATATCAATAACTTAGAGCCGATTCACAGAGTTGTCGGAGTGCTGATTGCCAACCATTTGGCATGAGCCAAAATGACGATTCCGACAACCCTGGCTGGCCCTAGAGTTCCATATATAAGTATATCTTTATATGATTTTGTAAATCCCTGTCGAGCCCTTATTTTCCAAGTCCTCCAGGAAACCTCCCTTTGTTGCTTTTTTGCAACTTAACGGCGATTTGCTGAACGGTGACCTTGGAGACGCTTTGCCTTTGGAATGGGCTGTGATACTTCACAAGAAGCAAAATTTACGACCGGAAACTGGGGCAAACGCGACATTGTGAAGAGCCGGGGCAGACCCTGATTCACGATCTCGCGTTTTTACTTCCTTGGGACCGCAACTGATTGTATTTAAACCTGATCGGCAGTATCGCCGCGGGGAGAGGTCTTGGTGAAATATAACATGGTATGGACCATCTCATACCTGCGGAGCTTAACCCTACCCTCGCGCGCCGCCGCACGTTTTTTCGAGTTTCCCCGTTTCGCCGGCCTGCTGCTGGCCGGCCTGCTCATGGCCGGCTGCGCGGCGACGCCCGATCCCAAGGACCCTGGGTCGGTCGCCGATTTCGAGCAAATCAACGACCCCATCGAACCGTTCAATCGGGGAATTTTCAAGGTCAACCAAGCCCTCGACAAAACGATCATCAAGCCGATCGCGCTCGTCTACAGGGACTACACGCCGGACGCTTTTCAGAATGCCGTTCACAACATGCTGAACAACCTGCGCTCGCCGATCATCCTCGCCAATGACCTGATGCAGGGGAAATTACGGCGCGCCTGGGATACCTTGGCCCGGTTTCTGATCAACTCGACCATGGGTTTCGGCGGGCTCGGCGACCCGGCCTATCAGTTGGGCTATACGTTTCATAACGAGGACTTCGGTCAAACCTTGGCCGTCTGGGGCCTACCGAACGGACCGTATATCATCCTGCCGGTGCTCGGCCCCTCGAACCCGCGCGACACCGTCGGCTTGGTCGTCGACGCCTTGATCGATCCGCTCAACATCTGGTTATCGAACACCAACCGCGAGGAATTCATTTTCGCACGCAGCGGCGTGCAGGGGATCGACGAACGGGCCCGCAGTATCGACACCTTGGACGAACTCGAGAAATCGTCGCTCGATTTCTATGCCGCGGTCCGCAGTTTGTACGGACAACGCCGCAGCGATGAAATCAGCGACGGTCAACCGGGCGCAAACTATCCGATGCCCGGTATCAGCGATAATTTCCCGGGCGAGAACGCGCCGAACCAAGACGCGGCTTCACGGGCGCCTTGATTCCGATTATGATAGGTTCATGATGTTTCGACGGTTCTTTCTTGCGGCCCTTTTGGGTGCGGTATTGGCCATCGCCGGCGGCGGGCAAGTCCGCGCGGCCACGTCGCTCGAGGAAGGCGCCAAAGCGTTCATCGACACGGTATCCGGGCAAGCCCTCAAGAGCCTGACCACAAAGGGCGTATCCCGGCCCGAACGGATCGAGCGGTTCCGCACGCTGTTCAAGGAAA
The DNA here is from genome assembly GCA_040904505.1 of Rhodospirillales bacterium. Lineage (GTDB taxonomy): Bacteria > Pseudomonadota > Alphaproteobacteria > Rhodospirillales > CALINB01 > CALINB01. The sequence goes on from JBBDTH010000162.1 coordinate 8,281, forward strand.
ACTTCGCCGTAACGGCTATCGGCAAATGGATTTTAGGGCGCTATTGGCCCAAAGCCACCGAGGAACAACAAACGGAATATCTGAAGCTGTTCGAGGATTTGATCGTGGTATCCTACGTGGACCGTTTCGCGCAATACACGGGCGAAGGCCTCAAGATCAATAAAACCCTCGCCAACAACGAGCGCATGGCGACGGTCTTTTCGGAAATCACGCAACCCGGCAACACGGCGGCGGTCCGGGTCGATTGGCGCGTCGGCAAGAACAGCGACAGCTACAAAATTTTCGATGTGGTCGTCGAGGGCACCAGCATGAGCCAGACCATGCGCTCGGATTTCGGCTCGATCATCCGCCGAAAGGGCGGCCAGATTTCCGGGCTGCTCGAAGTTTTGCGCGAGAAGACGGCGGAGTTCAAAAAAGACGCCGGCGCGCAGTAACCCCGGCCGGATCGTTGCCCGTTACCCCCGCGTCAGCGGTTTGTACTTGATGCGATGCGGCTGATCGGCCTCGGCGCCCAACCGGCGCTTGCGGTCCGCTTCGTAGTCGTCGTAGTTCCCCTCGAACCAGACCACCTGGCTGTTGCCCTCGAATGCGATCATGTGAGTCGCGATACGATCGAGGAACCAGCGGTCATGGCTGGTCACGACCGCGCAACCGGCGAATTCCACCAGGGCAAGTTCCAGCGCGCGCAAGGTATCGACATCCAAATCGTTGGTCGGCTCATCCAGCAGCAACACGTTGGCGCCGGACTTCAACATCTTCGCCAGATGCACCCGGTTGCGTTCGCCGCCCGAAAGATCGCCGACCTTCTTCTGCTGATCGCCGCCGCGAAAATTGAATTGCGCCACGTAGGCCCGGCTTTGCATGGTGCGCTTGCCGAGCGCGATTTCATCGAGACCGCCCGAGATCTCCTCCCAAACGTTCTTCTTGCCGTCCAAGGCATCGCGGGACTGATCGACATAGCCCAGGACCACCGTGTCGCCGAGGCGGATGGCGCCGCCGTCGGGCTGTTCCTGGCCGGTGATCATGCGAAACAACGTGGTTTTACCGGCGCCGTTGGGGCCGATCACGCCGATGATGCCGCCGGGCGGCAGGCGAAAATTCAAATTCTCGATCAACAGATGATTACCGTAGCCCTTGCGCAGCCCCTCGGCCTCGATCACCAAATCGCCGAGCCGCGGTCCCGCCGGGATAACGATCTGCGCGGTATCGAGTTTTTGGTCGTTGGCCGACGCCAACAGCGTTTCATACGCCGTGATGCGGGCCTTGCTTTTGGTCTGGCGCGCGCGCGGGGAAGCCCGCACCCACTCCAACTCCTGCTTAAGCGTGCGCTGACGGGCCGATTCCTGCTTTTCCTCCTGGACCAGACGCTTTTGCTTCTGCTCAAGCCAGGATGAATAGTTGCCTTCGTAGGGAATCCCGCGGCCCCGGTCGAGTTCCAGAATCCACCCCGTGACGTTGTCGAGAAAATAGCGATCATGGGTGACGATGATAACGGTCCCCTCGTAATCCTCCAGGAACCGCTCGAGCCACGCGACCGATTCCGCATCCAGATGGTTGGTCGGCTCGTCGAGCAGCAACAGATCGGGACGCTGCAACAGCAGGCGGCAGAGGGCGACCCGGCGGCGCTCGCCGCCCGAAAGCTTCGACACGTCGGCGTCGCCCGGCGGGCAGCGCAACGCGTCCATGGCAATCTCAAGCGTGCGCTCCAACTCCCAGCCGTTGACCGCGTCGATCTTTTCCTGCAATTCGCCCTGCTCGGCCAAGAGGGCGTTCATTTCGTCGTCTTCCATCGGTTCGGCGAACTTGGCTGAAACCTCGTTGAAACGATCGATCAGCGCCTTGGTTTCGCCGAGCGCCTCCATGATGTTGCCTTCGACATCCTTGCCCGGATCCAACTCCGGCTCCTGGGACAGATAGCCGACCGAAACCCCCTCGGCCGGCCACGCCTCGCCGGAAAAATCCGTATCCAATCCGGCCATGATCTTGAGCAGCGTGGATTTACCCGCGCCGTTAACACCCAGCACCCCGATCTTGACCCCCGGAAAAAAGGACAAGGTAACGTCCTTGAACAGCTCGCGCCCGCCCGGAAACACCTTGGTCAGGCCGTTCATGACGAAAATATATTGATAGGATGCCATCGGTTTCCGCTTCGATATGTTAAGGTTAAAATGCGCCGCTTGTGGACGGCACCGATCAAGCCGCCGCCCGGAAAGCACGCTGCCTATAGCATATTTCAAACCCGAACAGAGACCAAATTAGCCTCATGCCAAATTTGCCTCATGCCAACTTAGCCTCATGAAAGAACAAAACGCCGACGATAAAACGCTTCGAGCCGCGGACCGGCTGCGCCGCATCACGCCCGCCGAGGACCCGGCAACGCTGTTGCAGGAAGCCTTCGGGCATTTTCAAGCCGGGCGGTTGGCGGATACGCAAGGCCTCTGCGCGCGCCTTCTCGAACAAGACCCCCGGCACTTCGAGGCCCATCAACTCATGGCCATGGCACTGTTCCATACCGGCGAAAAAGCCGAGGCCCTCGCGCAGTTCGAAACCTGTGTCGATTTGCGCCCCGAAGATGCCCAGGCGCGCTATTTTCTCGGCAATGCCCTCGCCGGGGAAAATCGGCTGGCCGAGGCCGCCGAGCAGTACCGGCGCGCCCTCGATATCGAACCCGAGTTCGCCGAAGCCCTGACCAATCTCGGCGGCGTCCTGCAGATGCTGGGCCGTCTCGACGACGCCATTCCCTGTTACGAAAAGTCCCTCGCGTTGAATCCCGCATCGGTCAACGCCACAAGCAACCTGGCCATCGCCTTGCAAGCGCACGGCCGTTTCGACGACGCCATTACCCACTGCCGGCGCGCGCTCGAGCTCGACGATTCGGCGGCGTTTTTGCATTTCAACCTCGGAGTCGCCTTGGAAGGTATCCAGGATTGGCGCAATGCCGAGCAAAGTTATCGCCGGGCCCTCGAAATCGATCCCGATTTCGCGGAAGCCTATGCCAACCTCGGTATCCTGCGCCAGGAAAGCGGCGCCCCGGCCGAGGCCATCGGACTTTTCGACAAAGCCATTGCCGCCAATCCCGATGAAGCGCGGCTCTATTGCAAGCTCGCCTTGGCCCTGCGCGACGAGGGCCGATACGACGACGCGGAGAAGGTGCTCCGCGACGCCATCAGGCACGACCGGACCCTGCCGGACACCTTCATCGAACTAGGGTTGACCCAATTCGAACGCGGCGATCTCGACGGCGCCGGCGAAACCCTGTTCGCGCCGGTTCGCGACCTGCGCGCACCCGGTAGGCAGACCGCCCCGCGGCTCGATACCTTCGATATCGTTACCCGACCGAAACTCGAACACGACGGCGATCAACTGGCATACCTCTTGGAAAGAAACGTCCTGTCCGCCGACTACGAAAGCCTGATCGGCGAATACCGCGACCTCGCCGAACGCATGCCCGAAAAGGGACTACACCGGTTGAGCGAGCTGACGCCGCAGGTTTCGCCCCGGCTTGCGGCGGCCTACAACCGCGCGATCCACGTCGCGCCGGCGGGCACGCTCGCCGGCGGCACGCTCAACCCCGATCTCGACCGCGCCGGGATCGAAGCCGATTTCGCCTCGCACGATCCCGGCTTTGCCTATTTCGACGATTTTCTCCGGCCCGATGCCCGTGACAGTTTGTGGCGATTCTGCCTCGAGTCCACGATCTGGTTCGACGTGCACTACGCCGGCGACGTCGGCGCCGGTCTCGAGAACGGCTTCGCCTGCCCGTTGGTTCTGCAAATCGCGCAAGAAGTCCGAAACGCCTTCCCGTCCGTTTTCGGCGGGCTGACGTTCACCTCGTGCTGGGCCTACAAATACCTCAAGGGCGTGTCCGGACTTGGCATGCATGCCGACGAAGGCACCGCCAGCATCAACTTCTGGATCACGCCGGATGAGGCCAACAACGACCCCGACACCGGCGGCCTGATGTTCTGGAACAAACAGGCGCCTTATCATTTCTTCGGCCTGCCCCGGGAGGCCAAACTCGAAATCGGACAACGGGCCATCAACGAGACGGACGCGGTGTCGGCGTATGTGCCGTACCGCTGTAATCGGGCGATGATATTCCAATCGAACGTCTTTCACGACACCGCCCCCATCGACTTCAGGGACGGTTACGAAAACAAGCGGATCAACATGACGTTCGTCTACGGCCGCCCGCGCATCGCATAAACGATCATAACGCAATCGACTCCTTCAAAACGACCTCGGCCGGCGCGAAGGCTTTGCGCCAACCTTGTTCGTTCGGCCCCGAGTCGCTGAATGCGGGGACCACGATCTCCGCACCGATCGAACGCGCCAGAGCGGCGTTATCCGAAAGCCGGGGATGCACGTTCCAACGCCGGAACACGGCCCGCTTCGCCTCCACCAGCCGTCGTGCCGGGCTGCCCGGCGGCATGAAACCGGTGAATGCGATGGCCGGTTGTGTTTCGTTCTCCCAGGCCGCGGCCAGGCGCGCGGACTCACCCGAAAGAAGACTCGCGCTCGCCGCCAGGGTGATATCGTTCGGATCGCCCGGCGTCTTGGCTTCCCGTTGCAGGCGTTCCAGCACCGGGATCGCGCCGTCTAGCACATACGCGCGATTTTCCGTCAGCAGGTTGACGATCATGGCCTTCATCGCCGTGTCCATCGCCGGCGTCCGCGAACCCGTCTGCATCAGATGCACGGCGATCTCCGGGCCGCGCCCGTCGGCGGGAATCGGCAACAGCAGGCCGCCGTCGTCGATCAACGGCTGCAACGCCTTGACGCGCTCGGCTTGCGGCGTTTCGTCGAGCCCATAGGAAGCATCCAACACGACGAGCCGCGCGCGCGGCGGCGGATCGGCGGCGTATAACGGCGATTCCATGCAAAGGTCGCCGCAATACAAAACGCCGCCGCCGACATCGACATGAATCCAGACCCCGCCCGGCGCGTGCCCCGTGCGCCCCGTGGTCACGCTCAGGCCCAGCACATCCGTGCTGCCGTGCGCGGGCAGCGTGCCGCCCCGGGTGAACGACCCGTTCATCAGGGAAAACGCGCCCTCGGTCGCGAACACCGGCGGATCGCCCAGGCGCTTCAAGAGGGGAAACCCGCCGATATGATCGCGATGGGTATGGGAAATCAGCACCGCGTCGACGGCCCCGAGCGCGTCGACGTTGGGCATCTGGCCGGGCGCCGGGCCTTCGCCGAGATCGAGCAGTAGGCGCTTGCCGCGCGCCTCGAGGAAAAAGCAGGCCGCGGCCTTATCGCCGACGCCGGAAACGGGAAATAGACGATCCATGGGACAAGATTACGGGAGATCCTCGACGGGCCACAACGATAACGTGCGTTTCCAGAGATCCAAATAATCGCCGTCCGAGAGAGCGCGGTCGGGCGCCGGCAGGCAAAACGGCGCGCGCTGTAAATTGATCGGGCGAAACGATCCGAGCGGAATGTCCCTGTTGGTGTCGACGCCGGTATAATGGGTCGTCAGCAGATACTTGGCGCCCGAGCGCTTGATGCACCCCAGTGCTTTCAGGACGTGGTCGTTGGGAAAATGAATGAACAGATCGCGGCAGAGAATCAGATCGGCTTCGGGCAAATCGTCTTCGAGAATGTCGAGTGCCTTGAATCGAATATTCCCGCGGCCGTATTTTTCGGCATTATGCGCGACCAGCGCCTCGACCACGTCGGCGCCGGTATACTCGAGACCGTTCCAATCGATTTCCTTGGCCCAAAAAAAATCGTCGCACGGTATATCGAGAATTTTTTCGATCCCGAGATCCGCCAGCAGGCCGGGCAGATACATCCGGATCGTGCGGGTGGCTTCGAGGGACGACCCGGTGCCCGAGAGCGAGTCCTTGCTGCCGAATAAATTTTTGGCGTGATAAAACGAAAAAATGGATTTGGCGTCGGCGCACCCGGACTCGCGCGTGAACCGGCGCAGGTGTAGGTCTCGGCGAAATTTATTGTAAACCGAATACAAAAACGACGAGAACTGCATAAATTCTTATCCGTTTTTCTTGAGAGGCCGGTCGAGAACCGCACCGGCGGCCGTCAATCGCGAAATCGTCTCTTGCGAACAGCCGATCGATTTTAGCACGTCCGCCGAATCCTGTCCCAGGCGCGGGGCCAGCGTGTCCGAGCGGGTCATGCCGGCGGAGAACCGGGGCGCCGGACGCAAGGTCACCACACGCCCCTCGTCGGGATGCTCGCGCTCCTCGAACAGGCCGACGTCGGCCAGGTGCGGATCGGCCATCAGTTCCTCGAAGGTTTGATAGGGCATCGCCGGAACGTCCAGACGGTCGAGCGCCTCCATCCACTCGGCGGTCGTGCGCGTCAGCATCGCCTCGTTGCGGATCGCGTTGTAGGCGTCGATGTTGGCGTAGCGCGCCTGGACCGACTCGAAGCGGGGATCGTTCTTCAATTCCGGTTTTCCGATTGCCTCGAACAGACCGACGGCCTGCTTGTCGTTATTCGCCGAGATGCAGATGTAGCCGTCCTTGGTTTTGACAGGCCGCGCGTATTTGCTGAGTACGCGCAGATCGCCGCTCGGTCCCGCTGACCCGGGATAGATCAACTGGCCGATATGCTCGTTCAAAACGAACGCGGCGGTGTTTTCGAACATGGGGATTTCGATGACCTGACCGCCGCCGGTCTGCAAGCGATGAATCACGGCGGCCAGGATCGCCTGCACCGCCGCCAGCCCGGCCAGGCGGTCGGCCAGCACCATCGGCAGATATTTCGGCTCACCGTCCTGGCGCGCGTGACACGCGGCGATACCGCCCATCCCTTGAATGACGTTGTCGTAGGCGGGCTTGTCCGCGTAGCGCCCGCCGCGCCCGAAGCCGACGATGGAACAATAGATCACGTCGGCGCGCGCGGCCCGTGCGGCCTCGTAATCGAGGCCGAGTTTCGCGAGCGCCTTCGGGCGCATGTTGGAAACGACGATATCGTGCCCGGCAAGAAGCTTTTCGATCACCGGCTTGGCCGCCTCGTGCTTGAGGTCAATGGCGAGGGATTTCTTGCCCCGGTTGATGTTCATGAACTTAGGCGACAGTTCGCCGCTTTTCGAGGCGCCGCCCAATGTGCGGATGATATCGCCGCTCAACGGCTCGATTTTAGTGACGGACGCGCCGTAATCGGCGAGGAACTGCGTGGCGTAGGGCCCGACCACGACGGAAGAGAGATCGAGGACGCGCGAGCCTATGAGGGGAAGGTTGGACATGAAACCGGTAAACGAAAACGGATACTTTCGGACGTGCCCTCCATCATACCGGAAATCGGCGGCGCTTCTAGATCGGATCAATACCTGGACGATGCCGGGCGAACCTGTAAGCCCTTCACCCAGCGGATTCAGGGGCGGGACCGCTTGGAAACGGCGTCCGGCGACGCCTGTCAGCAGGCCGACGGCTCCTGGAAGGTGACGCGCGCGGGCTAACCCCGGGCCGGGTCTAGTCCGCCTAAGGCAGGTAGACTCGGCCTTCCATGATGCGCCGGGCGGTGCGCCCGAGGGTCGCGCGCTTGACCGCGTAGCCGTTGCCCGCCGGCTCCACGCGGGTTTCGGTTTCGATCACGCCGGCCGGATGGCCGATGCGAACCGTGATGTTTTCCAGGGTTTCGGGCCGGCAGGCCTCGTGCACAATGGTGCCCGGCAGACGGCTCGCGACGCCGGTGCAGACGGTGCTGGTGGCGGCATAGGTTTTGTGCATCTGTTGCATGAACATCAATCGCGAGAGGAAATCGCATTCCCCGGCCTCGACCGTACCCCCGCCGATCACGTTTTCGTAGTCGCGCGGCGGCGCGATCATGCCGATCAACGGCGTCGCCGGGCTCGTCGCGCGCCCGCGCGCCGGATCGTCGATCATGCCCATGACCGCCGCGCCGTGGGACCGGATGCGCTCAAGCGTATCCGTCAAATCCTTGTTCGCGTCGATCTCCGCGGCCGTTTCCGTCCCTGTCAGGCCGAGGTCCTCGGCGCGCACGAACACATGCGCGTTGCCGATGTCCACCAAGGACGCCTCGATGACCCCGAGGCCCGGCACGTCCAACCGGTTGATCGCGTTGCCGCTCGGCAGCAGTCCGCCGGTGCTGGCCCCGGCGGTGTCGGCGAAATCGACCTGAATCCGCGCGCCGGTGCCGGGAACGCCGGGGATGGCGTAGCCGCCTTTTTCCATCGGGCGCCCGTTCTCGACCGGCACCTCGACGATCAGGATACGATCCAGGTTGGTGTTATAGACGCGCACCGCCGTCACGGGCGAAACCGGCGTCACCATGTTCTCCCAAATCGCGAAGGCCCCGACCCCCGAGGTAAGGTTGCCGCAGAGCGGACGGTAATCGATCTCCGGTTCGTCGATTTCGACTTGGCCGAACGTGTATGTCACGTGGGCGCCGGCAGCGCGGGGATTGCCGGGCGGGGG
>JBBDTH010000163.1:0-16665 GCA_040904505.1 Rhodospirillales bacterium
CCGACGAGTCCCTGCGCGGCGTCGTGCATGGCCGCGTGGTCGAGCGCCATCGGCACCCACCAGGCGCGCTTGTGATCGAGCGCAAGCGGCGCGCGGCGGTTGACGATGCGATAGAGATACGTCCGTCCGCGCGCCGAGAAGCGGGCGTGAAAATCCTCGGCAACGGCGTCGGCGCGCAGAATCACGACCGGGTGAGGCCTCATATGGAAATTCAGCGCGTCGCGCACGGTGTCGGCGGTCGTTTCCTTTTCGATATCCAGGTGCGCGACCTGGCCCAACGCGTGCACGCCCGCGTCCGTGCGCCCGGCGGCAAAGGCGTTGACCCGCTCGCCGCAGAACCCCGTGACGGCTTCCTCCAAAACCTGCTGCACGCCGAGGCCGTTGTCCTGGCGCTGCCAGCCGACGAAATCGCTGCCGTCGTATTCGAGAATGAGTTTGAAACGGGTCATGATCGCCTTATCCGAGCCGGGTGCCCGAAGGCAGGGCAAAGCCGCGCAGGAACGTCGCCGCGTCCAGCGCCGAACGCCCGGCGCGCTGCAACCGCTCGAGGCGCACCGCGCCGTCGCCGCACGCGACCGTCAAGCGCTCGTCGAGCACGGTGCCGGGCGCGCCGCCCTCGTTGCCCTCGATCGCGCGTACTTGCAATACCTTGATGCGCTCGCCGCCGTACTCGAACCAGGCGCCGGGCCAGGGGGTGAACGCGCGCACGTGGCGCTCGAGCGCGCCGGCGGATTGCGTCCAGTCGAGGCGGCCCTCGCCACGCTCGATCTTGGCGGCGTAGGTCACGCCGTCTTCGGGTTGCGGAGTCGGCGTCAGCATGCCCGCGGCGATCCCCTCCAGCGCGCGCACGATCAACGCAGCCCCCAGGCCGGCCAGGCGGTCGTGCAGGACTTGCGCGGTGGTGTCGGCCTCGATCGGGACGGTTCCCTGCATCAGCATCGCGCCGGTATCGAGGCCCGCGTCCATCTGCATGACGGTGACGCCGGACTCCGCGTCGCCCGCCAAAATCGCGCGCTGAATCGGCGCGGCCCCGCGCCAGCGCGGCAAAAGCGAGGCGTGCACGTTCACGCATCCGAACCGCGGCGCGTCGAGCACCGCTTGCGGCAGGATCAACCCGTAAGCCGCGACCACCGCGATATCGGCGGCAAGGGCTGCGAACTCGGCCTGCGCCGAGTCGTCCTTCAGGGTTCGCGGCGTGCGCACGGGCAGGTTTCGGTCGCGCGCGAAGGCATGCACCGGACAGGGGCGTTCCTTGTGTCCCCGGCCCGCCGGGCGCGGCGGCTGGGCATAGACGCAGACGATTTCGTGGCCGGCCTCGATCAAGGCCCGCAGGATCGGCACCGAAAAATCCGGACTGCCCATGAAAATGATGCGTAAGGCGCTCATGGCCCGGCACCTTGGCGGCACCGGGCGAGCCCGTCAAGCGGCATGGGCCCTGTTCTTCATGCTTCGAGACGGCGGCTTACACCGCCTCCTCAGCATGAGGCTATTGAAAAATCCTCATCCTGAGGGCGACCGCAGGGAGCGTCTCGAAGGATGAGCGAAGCCGATCCTCAGGCCGGGACCTTGGCGCCCTCTTCTTGGCGTTTCAGCTTGGCGAGCTTGCGCAGGATGATCTTGCGCTTGAGCATCGAAAGGTGGTCGACGAACAGGATGCCGTCCAGGTGATCCATCTCGTGTTGCAGGCAGGTCGAGAGAACCCCCTCGGCGTCGAGCTCGCGGATTTCGTTCTGATGATCGAGGTAGCGGATCTTCACCTTGGCCGGACGCGTCACCTCGGCGTAGTGCTCGGGCAGCGACAGGCAGCCCTCGTCGACCGTGATCGTCTCGTCCGACCTCCAGACGATTTCGGGGTTCGCCAGCTTCATCGGGCGCGGCGGCTCGTCGTCGCGCGCCACGTCGCAGACGATCACGCGCTTGTGCACGCCGATCTGGGGCGCGGCCAGGCCGATGCCGCGCGAGGCGTGCATGGACTCCAGCATATCATTCATCAGTTGGCGGACCTCGTCGTCGACGGCCTCGACCGGGGCGCATTTCGCCTTCAGGCGGGGATCGGGGGCGACGATGACTTCACGGACGGCCATGCGGAAAACCTTCGAACGATTCGCGCGAAAATCGCGCTCGCCCTAGGAAATAAGGTTTTCGGGCCGATCCGTCAACCGGGCGGGCCGGCCACCCCCTTGAAAGCCCAAGGCTTTTGGGCCCGGCCCGGTGCCGCCCCGGAGCGTTTGCATCCCGATACCCCCTTGGGCCAAGCTGTCGCACCGCTGAAAATACCCAACGACCGGAGAACCGCGCCGTCATGGATACCGCCGCCATCGCCCTGACCGTTCTCGCCGTGGTGCTGGCCGCCGCCGCGCTCGGTATTTTGCTGCTCATCTTCACCCGGGCCGAGCGGACCCGCGCGGAAAATGCCGCGCAGATGAGCCAGGTCGCCCAGCTCGCCGAGAAACTCGCGAGCGCGCAATCGGTGCTCGAGGGCCGTGTGCAGCAGAGCCAGCAGCAGGTCAACGAACGCCTCGACGGGCTGGTCAAGCGCCTCGGCGACGGCCTCAGCCAGCAAACGGAAAAGACCGGCGAAACCCTCAAAGTCCTGCACGAGCGCCTCGCGGTGATCGACGCGGCGCAAAAGAACATCACCGATCTTTCTCAGCAGGTCGTCGGCCTGCAGGATATTCTCTCGAACAAGCAGGCGCGCGGCGCGTTCGGCGAAATCCAACTGAACGATCTGGTCGGCGCCGCCCTGCCCGCCAGCGCCTATCACTTGCAGGCGACGCTCTCGAGCGGCGCGCGGGTCGATTGCCTGTTGAAGCTGCCCAACCCGCCGGGACCGATCGCGATCGACGCCAAGTTCCCGCTCGACAGCTACAGCCTCCTGGTCAACGCCGAGAACAAGACGGCCAAGGTGCAGGCCGGGCGCGCCTTCAGCGCCGACGTCCTGAAGCACGTGAAGGACATTCAGGAGAAATACATCCTGCCCGGCGAGACCGCCGAATCCGCGCTGATGTTTTTGCCCTCCGAGGCGGTGTACGCCGAACTGCACGCCAATTTCCGCAACGTGGTCGAGGAATCGTTTCGTCGCCGGGTCTGGATCGTCTCGCCGACCACGTTGATGGCGACGCTCAACACCGTACGCGCGGTGCTCAAGGACGCGCGCATGCGCGAGCAGGCCGGGCTCATTCAAACCGAAGTGCAGAAGATGCTCGAGGACGTCGGCCGCCTCGATCAGCGCGTCGACAAGCTGCAAAGCCATTTCGAGATGGCCTCGAAGGATTTGCGCGACATCCGCACGTCCGCCGACAAGGTCATCCGCCGGGGCGAGAAGATCGAGACCGTGCAGCTCGGCGACGACACCCCGGCCGCCGACCTGCCGCCGGCCGATATCGACGCGACCGACGTGACCCCGAGCGATGCCTCTGCCGCCGACATCACGCCCGCGAACGTGGAACGCTTCCCGGGCCGGGGGTAAGTTTACCTGCCTAAGTGCCGTCTTCGCATCCGGCACGACCGCGGCGGTGTAATGCTCACCGCGCGCAGGGCGCGGGACGCGGCGGATGTTGTCGGTGGCGGCGAAATCTACCGGTTGCCGCCTGACACGAGTGCCGTTGAAGCGTGATTTCGGACCTTCTATACTTCCTCTCAGATTCACAGAACATAATTCTGCCCAAGGACTTCACGATGATCGACGTTATTCCCACCGGCGCCGCGCTCGGCGCCGAAATTCGCTGCGGCGACGTCCGTCGGCTCGATGACGGCGCGACTGCAACCATCCGCCGCGCGTGGCTCGATCATCTCGTCGTCGTGTTTCGCGGCCAAGATCTCGACAAGGCCGAGCTGATCGCCTTCGGACGGCGCTTCGGCAACCTGCACTTCGGCACCCGCCGCCCCGCCGGCATGATGCCGCGCGACGAAAATTTTCCCGAGATCAACGTCATCTCCAACGTTATCGAGAACGGCCTCAAGCTCGGCAACCTCGGCTACAGCGAGGCGCTCTGGCATACCGACCGCTCGCACCAGGAGAAGCCCTTGAGCGGGAGCTTGCTCTACGCGCTCGAGGTGCCGCCCGAAGGCGGCGATACGTCGTGGGCCAACATGTACCTCGCCTTCGAGACCCTGCCCGCGGCGATGAAGGACCGCATCGCAGGCTTGACGATCCACCATGACGCCGGCCGCGACAGCGCAGGGGCCCCGCGTGCCGATTTCAAGGGCACGGGCGCGCATCATCCGATCGTGCGCACTCATCCCGAAACCGGCGCCAGCGCGCTCTATCTCGGACGGCGCGGCAACACGAGTATCGACGGCCTGCCGGAGAAAGACTCGGACGCATTGCTTGACGCTCTGTGGGCGCACGCCACCCGGCCTGAGTTGGTATGGACTCACCAATGGCGCGTCGGCGACATCGTGGTGTGGGACAACCGGTGCACCATCCACCACCGCACGGCTTTCGATCCGAACGATCGGCGCATCATGCACCGTCTACAGGTCGACGGCACCCGGCCGTTCATGGACCCGAACGCGCTGTCCCGCCCGGCGCATGCGCGCATAGGATCAGCCGCACCGGCAACCTGATCGAGAAACGCCGGAAGCGTAAAACGCGGCCGCGCCTTAGTCCTCCAGGCGCACGAAGGCGACCATGCCGTCTTGCAGCACTTTCGAGGTGTGCCCGCGTCCGGTGGTGTCCTGGGCCAGCAAAATATCGCCGGGCTCCATGATGACGCTGGAGCCGTCGCCGAGGCCGATCTCGACCCGCGCGCTCAGATAAAGCCCGTATTGTCGCTTCGTCGCGTTATGGAACTTGACCGGCGCGGACGTCGAACGTTTCGCAAAGATGATGCCGTGGGCCGTCTCGATCTTGGTGCGCGTGTTGTTGCGCTCGGTGAATTCGAAATACTCTTTTTGATCGTGAACCTCGATGTGGGATTCGTTGTCGTCTCCGGTATAAATACGCACCAGTTTCATGGTTCTTCCCTTTCGTTGCCGAGTCAATCAGTCGAAATTCACGAACGCGACCATGCCTTCCTTGAGCACTTTCGAGGAATGCCCGTGGCCGGTGGTGTCCTGTGCGACCAGGATGTCGCCGGGCTCCATCACGATGCTGGAGCCGTCGCCGAGGCCGATCTCGATCGTGCAACTGAGATACAGCGCGTACTGCTGGTGCGCCGGGGTGTGGAACTTGACCGGGGAATCCATCGTGCGATGGGCGAAACAGATGCCCTGAGCCGCTTCGATCTTGGTGCGCGTGTTGTTGCGCTCGGTGAACTCGAAGTACTCTTTCTGGTTATGCACTTCGATGTGGGACTCGTTGTCGTCTCCGGTGTAGATACGGACCAATTTCATACTTATTGCCTCCCCTTGTGTTGCGTTTCTTGTGTGGTTCCTTGCCGCTTTGACTGTCGAATTTCAGCCCCCGACCGCCCGGCGGTCTTTCAGCGCCGCGCTCAGGGTACCTTCGTCGAGATAATCCAATTCGCCGCCAACCGGCACGCCGTGCGCCAGGCCGGACACGGCCACGCCGGTTTCCTTCAGGCGATCGGCGATGTAATGCGCGGTGGTCTGGCCGTCGACGGTCACGTTGGTCGCAAGGATGACCTCGTTCACGCCGTCGTCCTTCACGCGCGCAATCAGTTTCGGAATGTTGAGGTCTTCCGGGCCGACGCCGTCGAGCACCGAGAGCGTGCCGCCGAGCACGTGATAGCGCCCCTTGAAGACGGCCGTTCGCTCGAGCGCCCACAGATCGGCGACGTCCTCGACCACGCATATGAGGGACGCGTTGCGCCGCGGATCGGTGCAGACCGAACACGGGTCCACGGTATCGAGATTGCCGCACGCGGAGCACGTCTTGATCGAGGCGGCCGCCGTCTCGAGCGCCGCAGCCAGCGGCGTCATGATCGCCTCGCGGCGCTTGATGAGATAAAGCGCGGCCCGGCGCGCCGAGCGCGGCCCGAGCCCCGGCAGCTTGGCCAGAAGCTGGATGAGTTTGTCGATGTCGTTCGGCGCGGAAATCATGAGGAAAACCGGCGGCGGCTCAAAACGGAAACTGGAAGCCGGGCGGCAACTGCAATCCGCCGGTCAATTCCTTCATCTTTTCGGCGGCCTGAGCCTCGACCTTGGACTTGGCGTCGTTGAACGCCGCCACGATCAGGTCCTCGAGCACTTCCTTGTCCTCGGCGACCACCAGGCTCGGGTCGATCACGATCTTGCGCGCCTCGTTCTTGCCCGTGAGCGTCACCGTCACCATGCCGCCGCCGGACGATCCCGTGACCTCGACGTTCGCCAGCTCGTTTTGCATGTCGGCGAGCTTGTTCTGCATCTCCTGGGCCTGCTTCATCATTTGGCCGAGGTTTTTCATGGGCGTTTCCTTTTTATCGTCGTTGTCGTTGGAAGCCTCATCCCGAGGAGGCTACAAAGCGATCCTCTCGAAGGATGAGGCGACAGGCCCTCAGGATGAGGGATCGTCATCTTCGTCCGCCTCTATCTCCGACGCAAGGTCGGGCACGTCGATCTTGCGGGTGCGCACCGCCTCGATGCGCGCACCGGGAAAGTTTTCCATCACCGCGCGCACGAGCGGATGCTCCGCCGCCTTGGCCTTCGATTCCTCGGCGGCGGCATCGCGTTGCTGCTGCACCGTGGCCGCGCCGTCCCCGCGCGAGACCGTCACCACCCACCGATCGCCGGTTTCGGCTTTCAGGAACTCGCCCAAGCGCCCGGCGAGATTGCTCGGTGCGCCGTCGGCCGGGCGGAATTCGATGCGGCCCGGCTCGAAGCTCACCAGATGCAGATAGTTTTCCAGATGCGCGAGCAGCGTCGCCTCGCGGCGCGCGGCGGCCAGCGCGATCACGGCCTCGAAAGACGCGAGCGCGGGCGGGCCCTTGGGTTCCGGGCGGGCGCGCGGCGCCGCCTCGGCTTGCACGGTTTGAACGGCCTGAACCGTTTGTCCCGCCTGGATAGCTTGCGTTTTTTGCACTGCCCGCGGCCGGGACTCCGTCGGCGCGGACGCGCGCGATGCCGGTTGCGCCGCATGCGCGGACGGCGGTTGCGCCGAGGGTGGCACCGAGCTCGGGGCCGCTGCACCGGCGCCGTCGCCGCCCGTCGCCATCGCCTGCAGCGCTTCCGCCGGGCTCGGCAGGTCGGCGGCATAGGCCAATCGGATCAGCACCATCTCGAACGCCTGTGCCGGGCGCGGCGCGGTGCGCACTTCGCTCAAGCCCTTGAGCAGCATCTGCCATGTCCGGGTCAGCACCGACATCGCCAAACCTTTCGCCATCTCGGGCCCGCGGGTGCGTTCGGCCTCGCTCACGCCGGGCGCATCGATGGCCGCGGGCACGACCTTAAGGCGCGTCAGCCAATGGGTTAGTTCGAGCAGGTCTTCCAGAACCGAGACCGGATCGGCGCCCGCTTCGTACAAACCGGCCATGGCGTCGAGCGCCGTGCCGACGTCGCCGCGCATAACGGCATCCAGAATATCGAACGATACGCCCCGGTCGGCCAACCCGAGCATGGCGCGGATTTGCGCGTCGTCGATGGCTTTATCGCCGTCGTCTTGGCCCGCTAGCGAAATCGCCTGATCGAGCAGACTGAGGCCGTCGCGCACGGAGCCGTCGGCTGCGCGCGCCAGCAAAGCGAGCGCCTCGGGCGTGATCCCGGCGGCCTCCCGGTGCGCGATCGATCCGAGATGGCCCGCCAAGGCATCAATATCGACCCGGCGCAGATCGAACCGTTGGCAGCGCGATAAGACCGTAACCGGAATCTTGCCGGTTTCGGTGGTGCAGAAAATGAATTTCACGTGCTCCGGCGGTTCCTCGAGGGTCTTCAGCAACGCATTGAACGCATTGCGCGAGAGCATGTGCACTTCGTCGACGATGTACACCTTGTAGCGCGCCGAGGTCGGCCGGTAGCGCACGCTTTCGATCAACTCGCGGATATCGTCGACGCCGGTGCGGCTGGCCGCGTCCATCTCGAGCACGTCCATGTGGCGATCCTCGCCGATGGCGACGCAGTGTTCGCAGACCCCGCACGGCTCGGCGGTCGGCCCGTCTTGTTTGCCGTCTTGTTTCCCGTTGGGGCCGATGCAGTTCAGCGCGCGCGCGATGATGCGCGCCGTCGTGGTCTTGCCGACGCCGCGCACGCCGGTCAGCAGGAACGCGTGCGCCAGCCGCCCGCGCCGGATCGCGTTCGTGAGCGTGCGCACCAGGGCTTCCTGGCCGACCAGTTCGGCGAAATTCGCCGGACGGTATTTACGCGCCAGAACCCGGTACGCGGCCTCGCCCGCCTTGCCGACGGCATCGGCGGGCAACAGGCTCTCGGCGGCGGGGGCGGTCGGTTCGGTCATCGATCGATTTGGGTTTCGTCCATAAAAACGGGGAAGTCGAGGAGGAGACTGGACAACGACCCGGGCCGGAACTCGTTACGGCTGCTTCCTTCCGGACCTGACCGGGTTGGCGAGGGACCCGTCCGCCGCCAGCCTCCCATCTACAATATCGAGGACAGCGATGCCCCGGGCAAGCCCGAATGGGGATTCTCTAGAACAGATCATGGTTCATCGGATCGTCATTAACGGAAATAGCGATCCGACAACCCCGTGACTCTGCTCTAAATCATTGATGTAGATCGGATTCACTGGGTTTATCGGAACCACGTCGTGTCTCCGATAAATCATGATCCGATCTAGAAGTTATCCACAAAAGGATCGAACACCGGCATCGGCAAGCTCGATTGCTGGCTCGGGACGGCCGGAATCTCGACCGGCGTTTCCGGGGGCACGGCCGGAATTTCGACCGGGGGCGGCGCCGGACTCACCGTCGGCGACGGCGCGGCCTGCGGCGGCGGTGCCGCGGACCCAGGGGCAGTAATCGGGGCGGTAATCGGGGCGGTCGGCACGGTTTCGGGGACGATCAGGGTGCTGACCGGCGAAACATGGCGCACCCGCGCGTAACCGACATGGATCACCCCGCTCGCGCCGTGCGAAAACAGATACGGCAGCGCCTGATCCTCGAACTCGTAGCGCCCGTCGCGCATGGCGACGAACCAGATTTCCGCCGTGCTGCGTGGCGCGACGGTGACCGAGCTCAGGCAGGTGTGGGACTCGGTCTCGCCGTTGATCCGTACGAGTCCCACGGCGACCGCGTTGAAGAACTCGCCGGCGCGGAAAATCCGGTTGCTGTCGTCGGCATTTTCGATGCGCAGGACGTAAGGCCGCTCGGCGGTCAGGCCGATCACCATAGGCCGGTATTCGCCCTGGCGAATCCGGACATTGACGGCGCGCGCCGTATCCCAGTTCGCCGCGCCGATGGTTTTTTCCGGATACCGCACGCACCCGAAAACATTCAAGGCACCGCTGGTGCCCTCGAAGAAACCGCACGACGAGACCAACGCCGAAACCAGCAGTGCGCCTGCCGTTTGAAGACTCGTGAACCGCCCAGGCATATGGCTTCCCAACCCTTGAAGCCCCAGATGTAGAGATGACCACTATATGTAGATGAATACGAGCCGGCAAATTGCATATATGCCTAGTTCGTAGGAATCATTGACTCTTTTCCAATTCCGACACGACCAGGCCGGAGCACGGGCGCAACCTGCGCAGCGCCATTGCCGACGGGTCGCCCTTGTGGCAGGTTCGCGGCCATGTCCGAGCCGAGCAAACCACTTCTCAGCCTGCATTACACCGGCGGCAGCCTCAATCGGGCCGTCGAGCGGCGCCACGACGACGCCTGGATCGCCGAGCGCCTGCGCGCGGGCACCAGCCGTATCCTGCCGGTTTGGCGCAACCGCAATCTGATCGCCTCGATGAACGATCCGGTGGCGGTGTTCACGGAAGGCGACGCCGCGCAAGCGTTCCTGGAACTCGCCGAGGATATCGCTTTGCTCGGTATCGATCCCGCGAGCGACTCGGTGATTTTCGCCGCCGATCTATCGGCGCACGAGGACAGCGCGCTCACCGCGCTGATGAACGGCGCCGCGTTCCTCGACCTGCGCGAGGTCGGACCGGTGATGAACCAACAAGAAGCCAACCTGCTCGCGTACGCCCGCGGCGTGATGTATTGGCACCGCCGGCAACGGTTTTGCGGCATCTGCGGCCATCCGACCGAAAGCCGCCGGGGCGGCCACATGCGCAAATGCACCAACGAACAATGCGGGCGCGAACATTACCCGCGCACCGATCCCGCCGTGATCATGCTGGTGACGCGCGCCACGCCGACCGGCGAAGTCTGCCTGCTGGCCCATAAAAGCACGTTTCCGACAGGACGGTTCTCAGTGCTTGCGGGCTACGTCGATCCGGGCGAAAGCCTGGAGGAGGCGGTCGCGCGCGAAGTGCTGGAGGAAGTCGGTGTCGCCGTCACCGACGTGACGTACAAGGCCTCCCAGCCCTGGCCGTTTCCGTCGTCGCTGATGCTGGGATTCCGCGCCCGCGCGATTTCCGAGGAGATCGTCTGCGATCAGGATGAGATCGAGGAAGCCTTCTGGTTCAGCCGCAACGATCTCACGCGCTTTCCCGACATGGGCTATCAACTCTCGCGGCCCGATTCGATCGCGCGCTGGCTGATCGACGAATGGATCGCCGAAGGCCGCTGACCGCCTCGGCAGGGTCTCTTTTTTTCTTATGGTTATTCCGGGGGCAGGCCGTTCTCGAAGCGGAACGGATGCGCCGGATAGGTGCCGAGCACCCGCACCTCGTGCGAGAAGAAGCCCAGCTCCTCGAAGGCGTGCTTCATGCCCCGATCCTCGGGATGGCCTTCGACGTCGGCGTAGAATTGCGCCGCCTGGAAATGCCCGCCGACCAAATAGCTTTCGAGCTTGCTCATGTTGATGCCGTTCGAAGCAAACCCGCCGAGCGCCTTATAAAGCGCCGCCGGAACGTTGCGGACCCGAAAAACGAAACTGGTGATCACGATACCGTCGCCTTGCGGCGGGACCTTGGGCTCGCGTGTCATGATGAAAAACCGCGTCGTGTTGTGCTCGGCGTCCTCGACGTTGGCCGCGAGGATGTCGAGACCGTGCAGATGGGCCGCCAGTTCCGAGGCGATCACCGCCTGGGTCGGATCGCCCTTCTCGGCGATCTCGGCGGCGGCGCCCGCGGTATCGACATGCACCACCGGGATGATTCCCTGCTTGCGCACGATGTCGCGGCACTGGCTCAGGGCGTGAACGTGGCTGTGCACATGGGTAATGGTTTCGAGCGTCGCGCCCGGCACTGCCATCAGATGATGGTTCACCCGTTGGAAATGCTCGCCGACGATATGCAAACCCGAATCGGGCAACAGATGGTGGATGTCCGCGACCCGTCCGGCGAGCGAGTTTTCGATCGGGATCATGCCGCACCCCGCCTTACCGTCGCGCACCGCGGCGAAAGCGTCCTCGAACGTGCGGCACGGCAGCGTCACCTTGTCCGGAAACACCTGGCGGCAGGCAAGATCGGAATACGCGCCGTGCGCACCCTGAAAAACGATGATGTTGTCCGTATCGGCCATCGGTCAGTATTCCGTTCGGTCGTAACCCGTGTCGTATCGCGGGTCGATTATGCCCCCGGGCGCAGCAGCGTTCGGGCCTGTTCGAGATCGGCGGGAGTATCGACACCGAGCGGGACCGTGTCAACGCGGGCCGCGTCGATGCGCATGCCGGCCTCGAGCGCGCGCAATTGTTCGAGCTTCTCGCGCCGCTCCAATACCCCCGGCGTCAGCCTGACGAACCGCGCCAACGCGGCGCGGCGATAGGCGTAAATCCCGATGTGATGGTAATGGGGGCCGTCGCCGGCGGGCACCAGGGCGCGCGAAAAATAGAGCGCGCGGCCCGTTTGCCTGCCCTCCTCGAACGCGACCGCCGCCTTCACCACGTTGGGGTTGGCGCGTTCGGCGGCGTCCTTGATTTCGCACACCAACGTGGCGATATCGACGGCGTCCTCGCCGAGAGGCTTCAGAACCGTCCGCACGACGGCCGGATCGATCGTCGGCAGATCGCCCTGCAGGTTGATCACCGCGTCGTGCGCGCCTTGCGGATCGATGGCTTCGAGCGCCTCGAAGATTCGGTCCGACCCCGAGGGATGGGCCGGTCTGGTCGGCACCGCCCGCCCGCCCGCCGCCTCGACGGCGGCCGCGATCTCCGGCTCGGCGGCGGCCACCACCACCGGACCGACATCGGCCTCGAGCGCCCGGCGCAGGACATGCACGATCATCGGGACCCCGTGAATATCGGCGAGCGGCTTGCCCGGCAGGCGTTCGGAGGCCATACGGGCGGGAATCAGGACGACGGGATTGCGGGGCAGGCTCATGGTCGGTTTTTTTTCTTCGGATAAGATGCCAAAAAAACGGCGAAAAACAGGCAAAAAAATCAGGCAACGCGACTCTGGACCCGGGCGGCGGGCCGCACTATAGTCCCGGCGCGATAGCGCACCTTACCCTCCGCCCGGCGCGTCCCAAACCGATTTTTGAGGCGATATTGAACGGAACGGAGGGGTGGGGCAATATGCGCCGCGCACCTTCGCCCGGCTGGGGAATCGAGCCGCGGGACAGGACCGCGGAAAGAGACTTACAAGGGTGCCAATACTAAAGGGGATCGGATTAATGCATTTTTCGTTTTTGGAAAAGTTCGGCGCTTCCGTTTTGATCGTCATGTGGCTGGTATGGGGCACGAACGTTATCGGTAACGTCACGGTCCATGCCGAAGCCCCCAAGAAACCCGCCATCGAGATCGCCGGCCTGCCGGCAGAGGGCGCAGGCGAGGCCGCCGACAGCAAACCCGCCGAACCGGAGGATGCCCTGACCCTGCTCGCCAAGGCCGATGCCCAAGCCGGCGCCAAGGTGTTCAACAAATGCAAAGCCTGTCACACGACCGAAAAGGGTGGCCCCAACCGGGTCGGTCCGAACCTGTGGAACGTGGTCGGCAACAAGATCGCGACCCACGAAGGCTACAGCTATTCCGGCGCGCTCAAGGAAAAAGGCGGCGAGTGGACCTACAAGAACCTCGATGCCTTCATCGCGAGCCCGCGCGCGTTCGCCAAGGGCACCAAAATGACCTTTGCCGGCGTCAAGAAGGCTTCCGAACGCGCCGCGGTCATCGTTTACCTGCGCAGCCTCAGCGATTCACCCAAACCCCTTCCCTAGAGCAGATCATGGTTGGTCGGAATCACCGCAAACGGAAATGGCGATCAGGCAACCCTGTGAATCTGCTCTAAATCATTGACGTAGATCGGATTCATAGGATTTATCGGAACTATGTGGTATTTCCGATAAATCATGATCCGATCTAGGAGTTTCCCGGCCATGAGCGCAGGCGGCCCGTCGACCTTTCTCGATGTGGCCATTCGCTTGGCCGACACGGCAGCCCCCATCGCGCTTAAGTATTTCCGCACGCCGCTCGATATCGAAGCCAAGGCGGATGCCTCGCCGGTGACCGTCGCCGACAAGGAAATCGAAGCGGCGCTGCGCTCCGTTTTGCGCAACACCGTCCCCAACCACGGAATTTTCGGCGAGGAAGAAGCCCCCGAGCGGCTCGACGCCGATTACGTATGGGTCATCGATCCGATCGACGGCACGCGCTCGTTTTCGATCGGCAAGCCGCTGTTCGGCACGCTCATCGGGCTCACCTACAAAGGCGAACCGATCCTCGGCATTCTCGACAATCCGGCGCTCAAGGAACGCTGGATCGGGTGCAAAGGCCAACCGACCACGTTCAACCGAAAAGAGGCGCGAACACGCGCCTGCCCGGACATCGCGCAAGCCTGGCTGTCCGCGACGTCGCCGCATATGTTTCACGGCGACGCCGAAGCCGCGTTCGGCGCCCTGAAAACCGAGGTCCGCCATACGGTCTTCGGGTGCGACTGCAACGCTTACGGATACCTGGCCAACGGCTACCTGGATCTGGTCTGCGAAGCCGACCTCAAACCCTACGATTTCATCGCCCTGGTGCCGATCGTCGAAGGCGCCGGCGGGGCGATCACCGATTGGCAGGGTCGCCCGCTCGGGCTCGCGTCTGACGGCCGCGCCATCGCCGCCGGCGATAAAGCCGCCCACGCGAGCGCCCTCAAGGCGCTTGCGGGCTGATCACGAAGAATTATGCGCCGTTTCGCGATCCCCGGTTGATCCCGAACCGCTCCGCCGTCAATATCCCAACCGGCATGACGAACCGTATCCTTACGAAACTCGAAAAAATCGGCTATGCGGCTCTTGTGACGGGCCTGCTCGCGGGCGCTGCCGATCCCGTATCGGCCGCCGATCCGGAAACGAAACCCAGCCACGGCATCGCCATTCACGGCGAACCGAAATACCCGACCGACTTCACGCATTACGATTACGCCGACCCGAACGCCCCGAAAGGCGGCATTCTGCGCCGCCACACCACCGGCACGTTCGATACGTTCAATCCGTACATCATTAAAGGCAACCCGGCCGCCGGGCTCGGCTTCCTGATCGAACCCCTGATGTCGAGCGCGGCGGACGAACCCGCCACCGAATACGGCCAGGTCGCCGAATCGGTCGAAACGCCGGCGGACCGCTCCTGGGTTGCCTTTACGCTGCGCGAGAACGCGCGCTGGCACGACGGCAAACCGATCACGGTCGACGATGTCATCTTCAGCCTGGAAACACTCAAACAGAAAGGCCAGCCCTTTTACCGGTTCTATTACGCGAACGTCGCCAAGGTCGAACAGGTCGGCCCGCGCAAGGTCAGGTTTACGTTCGCCGGCGGGGAAAACCGGGAACTGCCGGTCATCATGGGCCAGCTGCCGGTGCTGCCGAAACATTACTGGCAAAACCGCGAGTTCGACAAAACCACCCTCACGCCGCCCTTGGGCAGCGGACCCTATAAAATCAAGGATTTCGAGCCGGGCCGGTTTATCGCCTACGAGCGCGTGAAGGATTATTGGGGCGCCGACATCCCGGTCAACAAGGGCGCCAACAATTTCGACATCGTGCGCTACGACTACTACCGCGACGACACCGTCGCGCTCGAAGCCTTCAAGGCGGGCGAATACGATTTCCGTCTGGAAAACGCCGCCAAGGCATGGGCGACGTCTTATGAGTCGCCGGCCCTGCGCGCCGGCTTGATCAAAAAGGACGAGATCCGCCATCACAATGCGTCCGGCATGCAGGGCTTCGCCATGAATCTGCGCCGCCCGTTGTTCCAGGATCGCCGGGTTCGGCGGGCGCTGGCTTACGCGTTCGATTTCGAGTGGAGCAACCAGAATCTTTTTTACGGCCAGTACACGCGCACCGACAGCTACTTCGATAATTCCGAACTGGCCTCGAGCGGATTGCCCGGCAAGGACGAACTGAAAATCCTCGAACCGCTGCGCGGCCAGATTCCCGACGAGGTTTTCACCACGCCCTACACCGTGCCGAAAACCGACGGCAGCGGCGATATCCGCGCCAACCTGCGCGAGGCATTTAAGCTTTTACGGGCCGCCGGCTGGACGTTCAAGAACCGCAAATTGGTCAACGCCGAAACCGGCCGGCCGTTCCGGTTCGAAATCCTGCTCGTCTCGCCGTTGTTCGAGCGCATCGTGCTGCCCTATATCCGCAACCTCAAGCGCCTCGGCATCGATGCCCGGGTGCGCACGGTCGACTCAGCGCAGTATCGGCGCCGCCTCGACGAGTACGATTTCGACGTGGTCGTCGGAGTCTTCGGTCAATCCCTTTCGCCCGGCAACGAGCAACGGGAGTTTTGGGGCTCGAACGTCGCCAAGCTCCCGGGCGGCCGCAATATCATCGGCATCCAAAGCCCGGCCGTGGACAACCTGATCGATCTGGTGATCGCGGCGCCGGACCGCGAAAGCCTGATCACCCGGGTGCGCGCCCTCGACCGCGTGCTGTTGTGGGGACACTACGTCGTGCCCCATTGGCACATCAACACCTACCGCGTTGCCTATTGGGATATTCTAAACCGCCCGAAAACCGATCCGAAATACGGTTTCGGCTTGATGTATTGGTGGATTGACAAAAATAAGGCCGAAAAAACGCGCGCGCAGCGTAAAATCGGGAAATAACACCCGAACAGACGTATCCGAGACAAAGACCGGACACAACGATAGAGCACGACACCGATGTACGCCTATATCATCCGCCGGCTGCTCCTGATCATTCCGACCCTGCTCGGAATCCTGGTCATCAATTTCATCATCGTGCAGGCCGCCCCGGGCGGGCCGGTCGAACAACTTATCGCGGAGATCAAGGGTACGGCGGTCGGTGCCACCGCACGCATCAGCGGCGATCCCGGCGGGGAAATCGGCGGCGGCCAAGGCCAACGGGTGACCGGCGCGGCCGCCGACGTCGCCTCGAAATACCGCGGCGCGCGCGGCCTCGATCCCGAATTCATCAAGGAAATAGAACGCATGTACGGTTTCGACAAACCGGCGCACGAACGATTTTTCCTGATGTTGAAGAATTACGCGGTGTTCGATTTCGGCAAAAGCTATTTCCGCGACCGCTCCGTGATGGAACTCGTGCTGGAGAAAATGCCGGTTTCGATCAGCCTCGGCTTATGGACGACTCTGTTCGTCTATCTGATTTCCATCCCCCTCGGCATCGCCAAGGCAGTGCGCGACGGCACCCGTTTCGACACCGCGACCAGCGCCATCGTCATCGTCGGCTACGCCATTCCGAACTTTCTGTTCGCAATCCTGCTGGTGGTGCTGTTCGCCGGCGGCAGCTTCCTCGACTGGTTCCCGCTGCGCGGGCT
>JBBDTH010000164.1:0-16358 GCA_040904505.1 Rhodospirillales bacterium
CGGGGCATCCAGCATTATAAAACTGGATCGCCCGGGCGAAGCCGGGCGATGACGTGGGGCGATGTTCCGGGACCGACCCGCGACCATCCTTTAATTCCATATCCGCGACAGGCAAAGATGAGGCAAGCCGGGATACGATTCAATTTCCGATAGATTTTGACAACGCGGGTTTCCCGCCTACAATCCGTTTCAAATACGGCCGTCCGGATATCGGGGCCTCAACAAACAGGGACGGATTTCATGGCAAAGGAACGGCTATCCCTTCGCGTCAACGGCGCGGTCCGCGAGGTCGAGGCCGATCCGGCGACGCCGCTCATTTACATCCTGCGCGGTCCGTGCGGCCTCACCGGCGTCAAGCTCGGCTGCGGGCTCGAGCAATGCGGCTCGTGCGCGGTCCTGATCGACGGCGAGCCGACGCTCTGCTGCAACCGCCCCGTGGGCGAGGTCGCCGGCAAGGAAATCGTCACCGTCGAGGGCCTGGCGCGCAACGGCGCCCTGAGCCCGGTCCAGACCGCGTTCGTCGAGGAAGGCGCCGCGCAATGCGGCTATTGCACGCCCGGCATCGTCATCGCGGCGACGGCATTGCTCAGGAAAAACAAATCGCCCAGCGAGGCCGACATTATCGCGGCGCTGCATCCTCATCTCTGCCGGTGCGGCTCGCACCCGCGCGTCTTAAAAGCGATCCGCCGCGTCGTGCAGGAGGGCCGCGCCGATGCCGTATAGCGAAAGCATCGAGAAGCATCCGGGCCTCGATCAATGGCTGGCGATCACGCCCCAAGGCGATATCAAGGTTCACACCGGCAAGGTCGATATCGGCCAGCGTATCTCGACCGCGCTGCAACTGATCGCGGCCGCCGAACTGGACGTCGATCCGGCGCGCATCGAAGTGCTGCGTCCGCAAACCGGGGTATCGCCGAACGAGGGCACCACGTCGGGCAGTCATTCCATGGAGATGACCGGCGAGGCGGTGCGCCTGGCGGTCGCGACCGCGCGCGCGTACCTGCTCAAACTCGCGGCGGAAAAATTGGATACCGATATCGCCGCGCTCGAGGTCAACGACGGCGTGATCCGCGCAAGCGGGACCAATAAATCCGTGAGCTACGCCGAGCTCGCCGGCGGCAAGCCGTTCGGAATCGACGTCGACACGGACGCGAAGATCAAGGACGAGGACGCCTATCGCGCCCTCGACGGCACGCTCAGGCCGCGGTTCATCGAGGACATCGTCACCGGCGCGCACACATACATCCACGATCTGACCGTGCCCGGCATGCTGCACGCCCGCGTGGTGCGCCCGCCGCATATTCACGCGCGCCTGAACGGGCTCGATGACGCCACCGTGAAGGCCCTCGACGGGGCCGGGCTGAAGGTGATTATCGACGGCAGCTTCGTCGCCGTCGCCGGGGAAGACGAATACGAGGTCGTCAAGGCCGCCGAGCGGTTATTCGAGACCGCCGATTGGGATCGCGGCTCCGGCCTCGACGCCGGCGACATCTACGAGCAGCTTCTGACGAACCCCCGCGAGAGCTGGCCGGTGGTGGACGGCAAGCCCCAGGACGCGCCGGTGCCCGCGCCGCTCACGCCGCCCGGGAAGACCGCCGCCGTCATCGCGAAACAATTCACGCGGCCCTACATCATGCACGGCACCATCGGCCCGTCGGCGGCGCTCGCCGAGTTCGACGGCAAGAAGCTCCGCATCACGACCCACAGCCAAAGCATCTATCCGGTGCGCACGAGTATCGCGGACGCGCTGCAGATGAAGGTCGACGACGTGATCCTGACCCACGGGCTCGGCGCGGGCTGTTACGGCCACAACGGCGCCGACGACGCGGCCTTCGACGCCGCCGTGATCGCGCGCGCGCTCGCGAACATGCCGGTGCTTTTGAAATGGACCCGCGCCGACGAGCACGCCTGGGAGCCCTACGGCACGGCGATGGCGATCAAGGTGTCGGCGAGCCTCGACGATACCGGCCATGTGCTCGCCTGGGATCACGAGAGCTACGCCAACACGTTCTCCGGCCGGCCCGTGGCGGCGAAGGACAAGACCGGCGCGCGCCGTTTGCTCGCGAGCCGCTTCAGGAAGGATTTCTGCGGCGAACCCTTCGAGTTCCCGAAGCCGCGCCCCAACATGGGCTCGCACGGCGGCATTCATCGCAACATGGACCCGCTGTACGCGTTCCCGGAACGGCGCCTGATCAAGAACCTCGTCCATGAAATGCCCATGCGCACGTCGGCCCTGCGCGCGCTTGGCGGCTACGGCAACGTGTTCGCCATCGAATCCATGATGGACATCCTGGCGGAAGAGGCGGGTATCGATCCGGTCGAGTTCCGCCTCAAGCACATGAAGGACAAACGCGCGCGCGACGTCATCGTGGCGGCCGCCGAGAAATTCGGCTGGGGCGGCGAACGCGCCGAAGGAACCGGCTCGGGCACCGGGCACGGCTTCGGGTTTGCGCGCTACAAGAACGCGAAGGCGTACGCGGCGGTCGCGTTCGAAGTGTTCGTCGACGATGCCGCCAAGGTGCATTTGAAGCGCGCGGTCGTCGGCGTGGACGCGAGCCAGGTGGTCGATCCGGAAGGCTTAACGGTGCAGATGGAAGGCGGCGTGGTGCAGGCGGCGAGCTGGACGCTTTACGAGCAAGTCACCTACGACAGCGGCGGCGTCACCAGCCGCGATTGGGAGAGCTATCCGATCCTGCGCTTCGACAACGTGCCCGAGGTCGAGACCGTGATCGTGCCGCGCCCCGGCGAGCGTTTCCTCGGCGCGGGCGAGGCGACCCAGGGCCCGACGGCGGGCGCGCTCGGCAACGCGATTTACAACGCCATCGGCGTGCGGCCGTACCGCGTTCCGTTCACGCCCGAGGCGATCAAAGCCGCCGCGATGGAATGAGGTGGGGGGAATAACCGCCCTCATGGTTCGAGACGCCACGCCTTCGCGCGATAGCGCTTCGGCGGGCTCCTCACCATGAGGAGATGATGTTAGCCTCATCCTGAGGGCGCCGTAAGGCGCGTCTCGAAGGATGAGGCGGCAAGCGTGGCGATGGGATAGGCTTACGTTTTTCGTCATGCCCCGGCTTCGCCCGGGGCATCCAGAAGATAGCTGGATTGCCCGGACTTACGCCGGGCAATGACGGCTAAGAAGAAAAGCATGACGTACAACACGGGAGGAAGCGATGACCCAGATCAACATCCAATTCACCCGGTTCTCGGCGTTCTACAGCCCGCTGATCTCGACCGTGACCGGCGGCTTCCTCGAGGAAGAAGGCCTGGACGGGCACACCTCCGTCGCGCCGCCGCCGACGTCGGCCATCGACGCGCTGCTCGACGGCTCCGCGCACGTCGCGCAGTCGGCGCTCTCGCAAGGCCTGCTGACGCTCGAGAAGGGCGGCGTGCCGCCGGTGGTGCATTTCGCCCAGATCAACGAGATGGACGGCTTCTTCCTCGCCGCGCGCGCACCCGACCCGAACTTCGCATGGAGCAAGCTCGCGGGCAAAAAAGTGCTGGTCGATCACGGCGGCCAGCCGCTCGCGATGTTCAAGTACGCCTGTCATAAAATGGGTCTCGACTACGGCGCCATAGTGGCCATTGACGCCGGCAATGTGGACGGGATCGACCGGGTGTTTCGGAACGGCGAAGGCGACTACGTGCATCAGCAGGGCCCGGCGCCGCAACAACTGGAGCACGACGGCGTGGGCCACGTGGTCGCCTCGGTCGGCGCGGCCATCGGCCCGAACGGATTCTCGTCCCTCGCCGCGACCCGCGAGTGGCTGGAGTCCGATATGGCGAAAGCCTTCATGCGGGCGTATCGCAAATCCCGGCACTACGTGATCGAGACCCCGGCCGCCGAGATCGCCCGGGCCGAGAAGCCGTATTTCCCCGAGATCGAGCCGAGCGTGCTCGTCGAGACCATCGCGGCGTATCAAAAGCTCGGCTGCTGGACGCCGCACGTGGAGATCACCGAACCCGCTTACGAGGTGACCCAGGACGTGTTCCGACACGCGGGCCAGATCACCAAGCGCTATCCGTACGAGAAAGTGTGCGTGCCGCCGCCGAAGTAGGGGAGGACTCTCCCCCATTGCCTCGTCCTGCATCACGCTTCATAATCGTCCCCGAAACCGCCGCTAAGAGCGTGTCCCAATTCATCTTCAATCCCCGTCATCATCAGCCGCATTAAAGGGAGGAATATCGATGGCCGAACAAGCGGACGTGCTGAGCCCGGAAACGGTGCACGGCAAGCTCAAGGAACACGGCATCACCCATGTCGTGTGGCTGCCCGACAGCGAAACCAACTGGCTTTTCCTGCTGCTGACGGCGGACCCGGACCTGACCCTGGTCGGCGTCGGGCGCGAGGGCAACGCGGCGGCCATCGCCGCCGGATTGTCGGCGGGCGGCGCCAAGCCGGTCATCCTGATCCAGAACACCGGCATGATGGAGTCGGGCGATTCGATCCGCGGTTGGCTCAAGAGCCTCAACATCCCGGTGGTGCTGATCGTCGGCTATCGCGGCTACACCCGCCACGGCGTCACCAAGGACACGGCGGCGGATTTTACCGAGCCGTTCCTGAACGCCTTTCAAATCAAATATTACCTCGTCGAGAGCGACCGCGACGCCGACCGCCTGTCGGTCGCCTTCGAGGAATCCGAAAAGGTCAAGGGCCCGGTCGTCGCGCTGATCGCCGACGAATTCCACGGCTTCAACCGCTGAAAAACAAGGGAGACGCGATTATGATCAACACGGCGGAAATGTTGCGGGCGTTCAAGCCCCTGCGCGGCGACGCCATCGTCATTCCCGGGCGCGGCGGGCGCCATTGGGTCGAGCTGACCGAGAACGAAACCCTGGACGCGACGTTGGGAGACCCCGCGATGGGCGGGCACGCGAGCTTCGGGCTCGGGGTCGCGCTGGCGCAACCGAAACGCAAGGTGATGATGTTCGATTCCGAGGGCGACATCCAGATGAGCCTCGGCATCCTGATCACCATCGCCGAGCAGGCGCCGAAGAACTTCTATCACTTCCTGATCGACAACGGCGTGTACGCGACCACCGGCGGCCAGCCGGTGCCGAACGCGGAGAACGTCGATTACGCCGGCCTCGCCAAGGCGGCGGGCTATCCGAAGGCGGTCTCCTACGACGCGCTGGATAAATTGACGGCCGACCTGCCAGGCCTGCTCGCGGGCGAGGGGCCGGTGTTCATCCACATGAAGATCGTGCCGGAAATCCAGAACGAGGCCATCGGCTCGCGTAAACCCTGGAATCCGCGCGACCGCAAGAAGGTGATCACCGACCTGCGCGCCGCGCTGACGAAATAACGCTCGGCCCGCCCTTCGACTTATGCGCCTCTCCTTCGAGACGCCCTTTTGCCTCATCCTGAGGAAGGCGCTTTAGCGCCTGTCTCGAAGGATGGGAGAGGCAAAAGGGCTCCTCAGGATGAGGCGCGTGCCATTGTGTTCTTAATCGCTTCCGGAATCTTCGACAGGTTCACCCTTCGACAGGCTCACCCTTCGACAGGTCAAACGCATGCGTTTGAGGTTGAGGTTTTATTTTTGGCATAGGCCCTCATGCTGAGCTTGTCGAAGCATGAGGCCGCGCGAGCCGTGTTGGGGACGTAACGTGGCTAATCGGAAAAGTAAAAAACCACGGAGACACAAAGGCACGGCGCTTAGAAAAACCTTCTCTGTGTCTCTGTGCCTCTGTGGTCCAAAAGCGTTGGTTCAAAAGCGTTCGTGGGGTTACTCCGCAGCCGCCTTCGTGGTTTGGATCGCCTCGAGGATTTTCGGCGGCGACAGCGGCAGGGAACCCATGTATTTGCCGATGGCGTGCTCGACCGCGTTCGCCACCGCCGCTGGCGCGGGCACGATGGGCGGTTCGCCGACGCCGCGCACCCCGTAGGGATGGTTCGGGTTCGGCACCTCGACCAGCACCGCGTCGATCATCGGCACGTCGGAGGCGACCGGCATGCGGTAATCCAAAAAGCCGGTGTTCTGCAGCTTGGCGTCCTTGTCGTAGAAATATTCCTCGTTGAGCGCCCAGCCGATGCCTTGTACGGCGCCGCCCTGAATCTGGCCCTCGACGTAATCCGGCGAGATCGCGCGCCCGACGTCCTGCACCACGGTGTAGCGCTTGGGCGAGACGAAGCCGGTTTCCGGATCGACCTCGACGTCGACGAGCTGGGCGCTGAAGGCCGCACCCGCGCCGCCGGCGTTGATTTCCGAATGGCCCGCGATGGCGCCGCCCATTTTGGTGGCGATGCCGGCCAACTCTTTGAGCGTCATCGGCTTGAGATCGCCCTTGCCGGCGGGCGGAATGGCCGAACCCGCTTCCCAGGCGACGTCGTCCACCGGCACGTCCCATTTCTTGGCGGCGAGCGCGCGCAGCTTCTCGATGATCTCGCGGGTCGCGTTGACCACCGCCCAGCCGGTCGCGAACGTGGTGCGGCTGCCCGCCGTCAGGTGGCTGTACCCCAACACGGAAGTATCGCCGACGACGGGCTTGATGGTTTCGATATCGACGCCCAGTTCCTCGGCCGACATCGCGCGCATGGACGAGCGCGAGCCGCCGATGTCCGGGTTGCCGGTGGCGACCGTAACGGTGCCGTCGTCCTGCAGGTTGACCGACACGCTGCTGAGGCCGCCGCCGTGCATCCAATAGCCGAGCGCGAAGCCGCGGCCCTGGTTGGGGCCGAGCGGGGCCTTGTAGTGCGGGTGGTTTTTCATCTGCTCGAGCACGTCGACGAGACCGATGTGGCCGAACTTGGTGCCCATCAGGCTTTCGCAGCCGTCGGTCACCGCGTTCTTCAGGCGCAGATCGATCGGGTCCATGCCGAGCTTGTCGGCAAGTTCGTTCAACGTGCTTTCGGCGGCGTAACACGCCATCGGCGCGCCCGGCGCGCGGTAGGCCGCGACCCGGGGCCGGTTGACGCACACGTCATGCGCGATGGCATACACGTTCGGGATGGTGTAGGCCGAAAAGAAGGTTTCGACCGCGCGCCCGACCGGCGAGCCCTTGAAGGCGCCGGCCTGATAGTAGATTTCCGCGTGTGCCGCGGTGATGGTGCCGTCCTTCTTGGCGCCGATTTTCACGCGCGAGCGGGTGCCGACGGTCGGCCCGGTGGCGCGGAAGATTTCAGACCGCGTCATGACCATGCGCACCGGGCGGCCGGACATCTGCGATAATCTAATCGCGACGGGTTCGCCGTAGACCGTGTTCTTGCCGCCGAAGCCGCCGCCGATCTCGGACGCGGTCACGCGGATCTTGGCGATCTCCATCTTGAGAACCTTGGAGCAGAGCGCGCGGATGACGAAATGGCCCTGGGTCGTGGTCCAGAGATCGACGCTGTCGTTCTCCGAGGCGGTCGCGATGCAGGCCAAGGGCTCGATGAAGCCCTGGTGCACGGGTTCGGACGAATAGTCGCGCTCGACGATCACGTCGGCCTCGGCGAAGCCTTTCTCGACGTCGCCGCGTTGGCCTTTGATCGAGCGGAACAGGTTCGAGGGCTTATCCGGCTTCGGCTCGATGCCGAAGGTGAACTGATCGTCGTGCAGGATGGGTGCTCCCGGCTGGGCCGCGTCCATCGGATCGAGGATCGGCTTCAGGACTTCGTACTCGACCTCGATCAGCTTCAAGGCCTCGATGGCGATGGCTTCGTCGGTGGCCGCCACCGCCGCGACCGCATGGCCGTCGTAGAGCGCCTTCTCGCGCGCCATCACGTTGCGGCAGATATCGTGCATGTCGTTGACGATAGGCGGATACGGCGGCTTCATCAGCGGATGATCCGGGATGTCGGCATGGGTCATCACCGCCTTCACGCCCTTCAGGGCCTTGGCCTTGGACGTGTCGATGGAGAGAATCCTGGCATGGGCGTGCGGGCTGCGCAGGATTTTCGCATGCAGCATGCCGGGCACGATCATGTCGTCGCCGTAGCGCGCCTTGCCGGTGACTTTGTCGATGCCGTCGGGGCGCGGCGTGCGCTTGCCGACCCATTTGTAGTTGCTCTTGGCTTTGCTGATTTCATTCATGATCCGCTCGTCCTCATCTCCTCGGCCGCATCCATCACGGCGCGCACGATTTTATCGTAACCCGTGCAGCGGCACAGGTTGCCGGCCAGTCCGTACCGGACTTCGATCTCGGTCGGGTCCGGGTTCTTCTCGAGGAAGACTTTCGCCATGTTCAGGATGCCCGGCGTGCAGACGCCGCATTGCAGCGCCGCGTGTTCCAGGAACTTCCTCTGCAGCGGGTGCAGCTCGCCGCCCTTGGCCATGCCCTCGATGGTCTCGATCTCCGCGCTGCCTACCTCCGCGCCCAGCACCAGGCAGGCGTTGACCGGACGGCCGTTCATGATCACGGTGCAGGCGCCGCAATCTCCGGTGCCGCAGCCGTTCTTGGAACCGGTCAGGTACAGCTCGGTGCGCAGCACGTCGAGCAGGGTCTGATCGGTCCGGCAGGTGAAGTCGACTTCATCGCCGTTGACGACGGCGGTGACTACGTGTTTCGCCATTAATTTTTCTCCGCTCTTTGCCAGGCGATCTTGGCCGCCCGGCAGGCCAGCACGCCGGCCACTTGGGTTCTGAATTTGATCGTGCCGCGCTTGTCGTCGATCGGCTTGCAGGCCTTTCGGGCCACATCGGCCAGGGACTCGAGCACGGCGTCGGTGAGTTTGTTGCCGATCAGAATGTTCGCGGCCGGTTCGACCAATTGCGCGGTCGCCGACACCGCCCCGAGGCTCATGCGCGCCGCCGTGCAGGTGCCTTTGCCGTCCAGCGTCATGGCGACGCCGGCGCCGACCACGGCGATGTCCATTTCCGTGCGCGGGATGAAGCGCAGGTAGGCGTCGCCCGAATGTTTCGGCGGTATCGGGAGCAGGATCGACACCACGAACTCGCCTTTATCAAGACAGGTCTTGCCGGGCGCGGTCGGGAATTTCTCGACCGCCACTTCGCGGGTGCCGTTCGGCCCGGCGATGACGACCCGCGCGTCGGCGGCGATCAACGCCGGCACGCTGTCGGCGGCGGGCGAGGCGTTGCAGAGGTTGCCGCCCATGGTGGCGCGGCCCTGGATTTGGTACGAGCCGATCAGCTCGACGGCCTCGACCACGCCGGGCCACATCGCCTTGAGCTTGTCGTTCTCGCCCATTTCCGCGCCGGTAACCGCGGCGCCGATGCGCACGACGTCCTTCTCGAACGCGATCTTGCGGGTTTCGGCGATTTTCTTGAGATCGATCAGGAGCGACGGCTCGATCAGCTGCTCCTTCATCTGGACCAGCAGGTCGGTGCCCCCGGCGAACACTTTCGCTTTGGGGCCTTCCGCGCCGAGCATGGCGACGGCGGCCTCTATGGTTTCCGGGCATTCATATCGTAAGTCGGTCAACGTCCTCGCCCCCTGGGTCTGCCATGGTTTTGAAAGTGCCGCCGGAGACGGCGGCAACGCTTGCTTGCTTATCGGTATAGAGATAAAGCCTTTTCGTCGGCAATCCAATGGCCGAATTTGAGAATTGCCCGCATCCGAGCGCCGTTCGGCCGAATTTTCCGGTTTCCGGCCAGGTAGTACAGCCTGACGATCCGGCCCGACAAGGCGGCCCGACTGTGTGGCCCGTGCCCGGCCGGGGGCTTTTTGCCCCGTCGGGATAAACTCTATAGGATATAGGATGGCGGGCGGCGCGACGGGCCCGCGGGAGGCGCACCCGACACCGCGCAGAATAACGACCAAAAACAATTGTGAACACCAGAGCAGGAAGGACTGGCCATGAAAATCACGCGTATCGAAACCATTCCGTTGACGTTTCCCCATCCCAAGGGGCACCGCTGGGACAAGGGCGGGATCATGTCCCACGGCTGGGATCAGGTGATCGTGCGGGTCCATACCGACGAAGGGATCAGCGGCATCGGCGAATCCTATCATCTGAAGGCGCCGGAAACCGTTGTGGCCGCCATCGAGAACAGCCTGGCGCCGCTGGTGATCGGCGCCGATCCGTTCGATACCGATCAGCTCTGGACCAAGATGTTCGCGCGCACGATCCAGCTCGGCGCGGCCGCCATCGGCGCCATCGCCGGTATCGACACGGCGTTTTGGGACATCAAGGGCAAGGTGCTCGGCCTGCCGGTCTATAAGCTGCTCGGCGGCGCGCACACAAAAGAAGTGCCGCTGTACGTCGGCGGCCATACGCTCGGCTGGCGCGATCTCGACAACATGGCCGACCTGGTGGCCGAGGCGCGCGGGTACTACGAGCAGGGCTACCGGGCGTTCAAGCTGCGCGGCGGGCGCGGCTACCCGAAGAAGGGCGACGTCGACTCCGTGCGCGCGATGCGCGAGGCGTTCGGCGACGGCATCGAGATTTTGATCGATGTGAATTCCGAATACGGCGAATACACCGCCGCGATGCGCGCGATCCGCCAGCTCGATGGTTATAACGTGCATTGGGTGGAGGACCCGTTCCGGTTCTCGATCCCGAACAACATCGAGGATATGGCGAAGCTGTCACTCAATTCGCCGGTGCCGATCGCGACCGGCGGCAACGTGTTCGGGCGCGTGCCGGTCAAGCGCCTGATGGAACGCGGCGGCATCGATTACGTGCTCTCCAACGTCGCCAAGTCGGGCGGCGTCACGGAGGTCCGCAAGATCATCACCCTGGTCGAGGCCTGGAACCGCAAATACGTGCCCCATTGCGACGGCGGTCTGAACACGCTCGCGAATATTCACCTCTACGCGTCCGCGCCGCCGCACGTGGTCGAGAACGCCTATATGGAGTGGGACCCGGTGTGGCCGCTCGCCGATCTTTTGACGCATCCGCCGGCGGTAAAGAACGGCAAGGCCTTGCTGCCCGAGCGTCCCGGCTTCGGGTCCGACCTGATCGCGGGCGTCGAGAAGGAATTCGCGCTCGACCGCACGACCTGGTTCATCCAGAAGGACCTGATCCACGCCTAATAGGCCTTCAAACGGATAGGGCCATCTTCCGGAACGTTTGTTTCGAGGCGGAGAATGCCGATCAGGTCAGTTGCTCGACCAGGGTTTTCAGAGCCCCTTCGGCCGCATCGACCGGAGCGAAAAGGGATTGCACTCTTTTTTCAGACTCCGCGTGGCGGGCCTTTCGATCTGCCACCATCTTCATCACTTCGTCCGGAGAGGGGCCTCCCGGACCGCTGCCGCGCTTGATGAATCCGCGCGGGTCGAGCGCCTCTTGAATCGCGGCATCGTCGATGTCGACGTCGTGTCCCGCGACCTGGCAGGCGGCTTCGTTGAGTAATGCGCGGTCGATGTCGCGGTAGCCGAGATTCCGCTCGACGGCCGTCTTCACCAACGTGCCGACGATCAGGTGTGCCGTTCTGAAGGACAGGCCGGTTTGGGCCAGCCGGTCGGCAAGCGCCACGGCGGTCGTAAACGCATCGCCGGCCATCGACAGCATCCTGTCCCGGTTCAGGTGCAAGGTTCGCAGAATCGGCGTCAAGAGCAGGACCATATCCGTCACCCGGCCGAGGGCGTTGTCGGCGACCCGGGGGCCGGTGAGTTTGATATCGAACGCCGTGCCGCCGGTGTCGCCCTTGAGAATTTCGAGCAGGGTACCGAAGGCGGCGCTCACCTCGCCGGTCCGGGCCTTCATCATTTCGAGAGAATAGGGGTTCTTCTTTTGCGGCAGGATGCTGCTGCCTGCCGCGTAGGCGCTGTCCAGTTCGACGAGGGCAAACTCGTTGGTGCACCAGATGTATAGATCCGACGCGACCCGCGCGACGTTGTTCATGAGGATGGCGCCGGCGGCCACCGCTTCGGGCATCCAATCGTAGTTGTGCCCGGCATCCTTCGTGTTCTCGAGGACCAGGGCGAACCCCAACAGCTCGGCGACGCGTTCCCGGTTCAACGGCCACGACGTTCCCGAGGATGCGGCCGCGCCGAGCGGCGAGCAGTTCGTCGCCTCGAACGCGGCCAGGAGGCGGCGTAAATCGCGCGTCGTGACATCGTAGAACGCGGCGAGGTAATGCCCGAACGTCGTCACCTGCGCCGGCTGCAAGTGGGTGTAAGCCGGCATTACGGCATCGGCTGAAGCCGCGGCCTGCTCCAGTAAAACCCGGCGCAACGCCATGAGCGCCGTCAGCAACCTGATTAAATTCTTGCGCACTTTCAGGCGCATAAGCGCGCCGATCAAGTCCACCCGGCCGCGTCCGAGGTGCATTTTGCCGCCGATTTCGCGTCCCGTCCGTTCGATGACATAGGCTTCGACGTTGAGAAACAGGTCGCCTTTTTTAGGGTCGAACGAGAAATTGCCGACGTTCTCTTCAAAATCCACGAGGGCCTTCAAAATGAGGGCTGCTTCTTCGCGGGAAATGATTTTTTGTTCGAAGAGCATGATCGTGTGCGCCATATTGCAACGGATCATCCCCTCGATGTTGTCGTCGTCTACATCCGCGAAGGGTGTCCAAACGTAATCGAACATTTCCTGCGCCTGACTCTTGCCGAGTCGCGCTTTCGATATTTCCGCGTATCCTTGTGACTCTTTTGACTCTGCCGGCATTGTCGAGCTCCCCTCGCAATCGTTATTCCGGTGCTTTCGAAGCACCGTTCCATGAAGCATAGAAGAATTAAACGGCGCGTCGAGGGCTTCGTGGGGTATTCGGCGCCAGTATTGCCTTTATGCCTGCCGTGCTGCCTGCCCTTATTTCTTCCGTGCCGCCTGCACGGTGGTTTCCAGCCTGTTGAGGAACGTCGAGCGGTCGGCTTTCGAGAACGGCCGCGGCCCGCCGGTGATTTCACCGGTTTCGCGCAAGGTTTGCATCAGTTCGCGATTCGCCAAGGCCATGCCGATGCCGTTTTCCGTGAACGCCTCGCCGTTGGGCTTGAGCGCGAAGGCGCCGCGCTCGAGGCAGCGCGCGGCCAGCGGGATATCGTTGGTGACGCAGATGTCGGCGTTGCCGATGCGCTCGGCGATCCAGTCGTCAGCGGCGTCCGCGCCTTGCGTGACGATCACCAGTTCCACCATCGGATCGGGGTTCGGGCGCAGGCCGCCGTCGGTCACCATGTAGGTCTTGAGCCCGTGGCGGGCGGCGACGCGCACGGTTTCGTCCTTGACCGGACAAGCGTCCGCATCGACGTAGATGTCGACCATGTCAGCGCTGTTTGGCTTGCACGAGAATGCCGACGATGGTTTCCTCGCCGAGGGAGCGGCAGGCCTCCAGCCGGTGCAGGCCCTCGACCAGCACCAGGCGCTTGCCGTCGGTGCGGACCTGAATCGGCATGCGCATTCCGTCTTCCAGGATATTCTCGGCGAGCGCCGCGACCTTTTCCGGATCGAGCGTCTTGCGCCGTTTCACCGGCACGTAGATATCCTCGATCGTGAAGATTTCGTCCTTCATGCGCCGCCGTTTCGTTGTGACCGTTTCTTGAGGGTACGATCCTAGCACGCCCGACCCCTGGCGTCTCTTTGGTTAGTTCAGCCTCTCGCCCAAAGCGCCAGCATGAACAGCGCGACGGCGGCGAGCCAAGAGCCGAGAACGCGCAGGCCCACCGCCGGCCAAAGCGATTTGCGCGGCGCGTGCAGGAGGGCGGCTACGCCCCCGGCGGCGGTCAGCAACAGGACGAGGCATCCGTAGGCGCCCGCGGTCATCGGGATGATTTGCAGCCAATGGTTCGGCGGCGGCACGTAAGCGAGCCCGATCATGATGCCGAGGCTCGCGGCGATCATGACGGCAAGGCCGCGAGGCACGGGCCGCGCAATCGCGATCCAGAGACCGATCAGCGCACCGGCCGACAGCACCGGGATGATCAGGCGCACGGGGTAACGGATGAACTCCAATGTGCCGAGGGCGAGCAGCAAGGCGCATAGATAGGCGAGTCCGGCAAATTTCAAGACGCCGTGCGGTTGAGCCCCGAGCAACAGGCCGAGGGCGAGCGTCGCCAAAACCTGTTCGATCAGGATGAAGGGCGTTTGCAGGCCGAACATGAAACCGCCGATTCCGGGCGGCGGGCCGTGCGCCCATGCCGGCGGCGCGGCGAACAGAAGACAGGCCGCGACCGGAAAGACGGGGAGCGGGGCGCGCAAGGCGCTCACAGAATGCCGGTCAGAAAAGCGATGCCCGCGCCCGCGATGAGGGCGCCGCCCACCCGTACGGCGATCGCGCCGGCCGGCCGGTTCGCCGCCAGCCCGACCCCGAGTCCCAGCAGGTGCAACAGGCCGGTGGCGACCACGAAGCCGGCCGCGTAGACGGCCGGGTTGACCGCGCGCGGCAATTCGGTGCCGTGAGCGTGGCCGTGGAAAACGGCAAAGGTGCCCACGATCAGGGCCGCTATCCAGAGCGGCGCGCGCACGGCGAAGGCGATGAGCGCGCCGAGCACGACGGCAGAAACCGCGATGCCGGTCTCGACCGCCGGCAGCGGAACGCCGAGAACGCCGAGGGCGCCGCCGACCGCCATGATCAACGGAAAGACCACCGGCAGAATCCACAGCGCGGGTGTGCCGAGAAAGGCGCCCCACAGTCCGACCGCCACCATGGCGGCGACGTGATCCCAGCCGAACAAGGGATGGGTAAACCCGCTGAGAAACCCGCCGGCCGGAGTGTGCAGGTTCAAATCGCCGGTATGGGCGAGCGCGGCCTTGCCGGTGAGGGCGTCGGCAATGAGTACGACCGCGACCGAAACGATCATGGCCCTGCTGGTGAAATTTTCCGATGCCGGTTTCATGTCGATGCCCCGATCCGCGCCGCGCCGACCGAAAATCTAGCGGACGGGCGCGCCGCCATCAAGGAAACGGCGTTAGATTCCGATAAATCATGATCCGATCTAGCGCAGGGCTTCCCGGATATCCTTGATGCCCTTGCAGCCGGCGGAGTTGAACGGCAGGCGGGCGACCGCGCCGCTCGCCATCTTCTTGGCACCGTGAACCACCCGGACGGATTTCACGAAGTTGCGGCCGAGCGCCATATTGATCGGCTCGACCAGGTTGTATTC
The DNA here is from genome assembly GCA_040904505.1 of Rhodospirillales bacterium. Taxonomy (GTDB): domain Bacteria; phylum Pseudomonadota; class Alphaproteobacteria; order Rhodospirillales; family CALINB01; genus CALINB01. Next base: position 14,920 of record JBBDTH010000164.1, read on the forward strand.
CAGGTTTTCCAGTTCGTCCGGCCCGCCGGTAACGCTGATCGGCGCTTGATAGAGGATCGTCAAAACGACATCGCGGAGTCGCGGATGATGTTGGCAGATCGTGCCGATCCAATCGCTGCGATAGGATTCGATGAACACGGTGACGGGCGTCGAATTAAGGCCGTCGCCGTCGCGGGTCGGCGCCATGAAGGGTTTCAATTGAACGTATGTCGGCGGCGCGAACGTCTCGCGCGGACTTTGGGTTTTGGTGATGTTGCCGTTGGGATTGACGATGGCCTGCGCCTTCTTGACGCCGCCGCCGAGCCCGACCGAAAACCCGTACCCGAGGGCAACGAGGCTGATGCCCGAAACCGTCGCTAAAAATATTTTTCCAAAAGCCATGATACAGCTCCCTGTTCCACCCACTTCGACGGCGATGTGTCCGTTGAGTCGGACTTCTTTCCCTGACCGTAAAGCTTACAAATTTAGTAAAATCCAAGGGATTGCCTAATTTCTGTGACGGCCGTCACGGGATCGGCGTAATTTCCGGTAAAGCATTGGTTTTCATGAATTTTTTGTGCGCGATTTTATCGCGAACGCGCGGTCTTTTGCACGGTATGCGTGTTCCGCGACCGCCGTTTTATGCCCGTCGGAAAATCGATAAGGGACAATACGGGTCAGTACGGCGACGGCAGGTCGGGTTCCAGGCCCAGCATGAAGGCGCCAACGTTCTGGAAATGAATTTTCCGGCCCTGGCTTTGCTGGGTCAGGGTGTGAATGTCGCGGAAGCACCGCTCGATGGGATGGCCGCGGAAGATGACGGTCGCCCCGGCGGCATCGTACGCCATGTTGACGACCTCTTTCGCTTCGTGGATGGCATAGGTCGCGGCGAGGCGGATACGCATACGATCGGCGAACGTAAACGCGCCGCGCTTCACCACGTCGTCCCACACGCCGTTCGTTTCCTGCAGCATGAACGCGCGTGCCGAGCCGAGCCGGGCCTCGGCGACGGCGACGTCCGATTGCACGATCGGGTCCTCGCACAACAGTTTGGTCAGCCGGTGCGGTTTCTTTTCCGTCGCCAACTGTTTGAATAGATCGAGCGCGGCGCGGGCGATGCCGAGCGCGACTCCCGAAAAACCGGTCGCGTACCAATTGTGCGCCGGGATGAAGTAAGCCGGTTCCTCGTAACGCAACTCCGCGCGTTCCGAGCCGCGGGTGACGGCGTAGTTCTTGGGCACGAACAGGTCTTTTACGGTATAGCCGTCGCTGGCGGTGCCGCGCAGGCCGATCACGTCCCAGATGTCGATCATGTCGGCGTTTGCCGCCGGAAACAGCAATGTGCGCAGGGTTTCTTTGCCGTTGAGCGTAACGAGCGAATTGCCGCCGAGCCATGTCGCCAAGCGGCTGCCGCTGGCGAACTGCCAGCGGCCGGTCACGACATACCCGTCGTCCCGTTC
>JBBDTH010000165.1:0-16089 GCA_040904505.1 Rhodospirillales bacterium
CCTTCTAAGCCGGGGGTTGCAGGTTCGAGTCCTGCCGGGCGCGCCAATTGCCGTTACCGCTCGGTTCCGCCTAACCATGACCTACTCGAACCGTCCGTAAAAAAACGGGCCCGGCACGCCGGACCCGTCAGGGTGGAGGAGAGGTGTTATTTTCGCCAAATCACATCTTCCAACTGCCGTCGGGCTGGCGGCAGGCGGTGCCGTAGGCGGATTGCCGGGACCCGCCGACGATGACGCTTGTGTGGTATTCCCGGCAATACGCGCCGCTGTATTGGTGATTGCCTTCGCGCACCGGTGTGATGCTGCCGGAATGGCCGGTCTCGGGGTTGTTCCATATAATCGGTTGGCCGACCGGCGCGTGTTGCGCTTGCCGATAGGCCCGGTCGGCATACGTCCGATCGACATTATCGAGCGATTGTCCGATGCCGTTGCCGGCTAGCGCGCCGATGAGGGTGCCGGCGGCGACTGCCGCGAGGCGTCCTTTACCGCCGCCGATCGTCGAGCCTGCCCAGCCGCCGAGCCCGGCACCAAGCAGGGTTCCGCCGACTTGTTTCTGATTGCCTTGCGTCACGCATCCCGAAACGAGAAGCGAAATCAGGACGACGGCCGCAATCGAACCGATGCCGAGCTTGTGCGTAAACTTATTCATGGCGAACCCTCCTAAATTTCATTTCCTGCTGTCCTTCCAGCAAGGATAATATGTATATATACATCTAAAACTAAAGTCAATATCATTTGCAAATATAGAACAATAGAGGTATGGTATGCGCCGTGGTTTGAAAATTAATAATGAAATCAGCCGTTTATAAAATTACTCGCCGATCGGGCGAGGGCGGATTCCAGGGTGAGCATGAAACGGACCAAGCCGTTGCGACAAAGCGGCCTATGACTTATGGGACAACGCTGGGGCCCTCGAATGAGAAGCAGTAAGCCGGTGGGGGGTCGGATGAATGGAGGGAAGTATGGTCTTTAACTACAACCGCGCTCAGCAGCTCGAGTATTTCAATATGACGTTGCGCCAGGGCGTTGCGTGGCTCGAAGTATTCAAGGACGACACCGAATTTTATTCGGCGGCCTATTGGGATCTTTTCAGCAATTTATGGCGGCAGGGAAAGCCGGTCCGCAAAACGGATGTTATGGGTTTTATGAAGGCCGTGAAAAGCGCGCATACGGCGGGTAAATATGTCGAGTCGGCCATCCGAAAAGGATTTCTGATCGAGACCGAGAATCCCGACGACGCCCGTTCCAAATTGATTACGCTTTCCCCCGACATGCGGTCTCGCCTCGACGGGTTCGTCGATAAAGCCGTGAACGAAGTGATGTTGACGAGCAGGGAAATCGCGGCTCGGGGCGATGTGCCCGTCGGCTAAGCCGGCCGGGGAACTCGAATATAACGCACTGATTTAAAAGCAAAAACCCGCTCTTTTTAAGAACGGGTTTTGGATGGCAAGATCGGTGCCGCCGGTTATTTCCCGGCGGCTTTCGCCTTTTTGCCGGCGGCCGTCGCGAAGTCGGCGTATTTATCGTTCTGCGCCAGGCAGCGGGTGATCGAGACGCGCTTTTCGACAAGCTTGATGTAGTTCGCGAGCGCATTGCCGGCAATCTTAACCTTCTTGTCCTTATAGGTTACGAAGACCGAACTTTCGCGTTTGTGGACGTCCTTGAGCCGATCGACTTGCTTGGACCACTTAACGATATACGGATCCCATTTGCCCTCGTGCGTGTGGGCGACGTAGGTGGCAACTTTGTCGTGGTCGAGGTTGCCCCACCAGGGAACCTTCGGAAACGAGTCGCACTGAGCGTGGGCCGGCGCCGAGATCAGCATGATGCCCGCGATAATCAGTCCGAGTGGGTAAATTCTTTTCAGTGTTTTCATGGCTTATAATCTCTTCTTTGATTTCTCCAAAAAGCCACCCCTGTTATACTTCCCACAACGGCTTAACCTTTGGTGCGCCTTGTACGTGACGAATCTGACAAGAATCTTACAAAAACCCAAATTCTGGATAAGTGATCGTCATCACACCCCAATATATTGAACCTATCCAAAAGGATAGTACATATCTGGGTGTGCCGTAAAAAATTATCAAGGGAGGATTTGAGAAATGGCCCAAATAGAGCTGATCAGCACGCGCACATGCCCTTTCGTCCAGAGGAGCCGAATCGCCCTGGCCGAGAAGGGAATCGATTTCCTTTTCACCGAGGTGAACCTAAGGGACAAACCCGATTGGTTCCTGGCGGTCTCGCCCTACGGCAAGGTTCCGGTCTTGAAGCATGACGGTCGGGTTATTTACGAAAGCGCCATCATCAACGAGTACCTCGAAGAGGTTTATCCCGAACCGCCGTTGATGCCGCGTGATTCCTATAACCGGGCACTGGCCCGAATCTGGATCGATTACTGCAATACGCGCCTCATGCCCGCCAACCGGGCGCTTTTGATGGCGCAAGATCCGAAGGAACGGAAATCTTTGAGCGAAAAGCTTTCGGAGTCCTTGGTTTTCATGGAAAACGAAGGCTTGGCGAAGACAAGCGGGAACGGCCCATATTGGTTCGGCGACTGGGTATCGCTTGTGGACATAACGTACATTCCGTTGTTTCAGCGGTTTTGCGCGACGGAGCATTATCGCGGCTTCAAAATTCCGGCCGAATGCAAGCGTGTTCGCGGGTTAATCGCGGCGATGGGAGAACGGGAGTCCGTCACATCGACCTCGCTGCCCCCGGAGGAACTTATCAAGCATTATGTCCGGTATGCCCAACCGGCTGAAAGCGCTTCCGCCGCCGAATAACCGATTACCGCAGGGAAGGGGCGCTTGCGCGATCCGCGTGAAACCTCCGCACGATCCGCCCAAAAAGAAACCGGACCCCGAAGGGCCCGGAAAGTTTGAACAGGGTTATCAGTGCTGGACTTTCCTTATAGGAGCCCAATCTTACGGTAACCTGACATGAGTCATTTTTTCGTGAGCGGGGAAGCCTATGCTGTCCTCGGGTTTGCGGCTTGTATCGTGCCGGGCGGGTTGCAAGGGTATCACAAGGTATTGATTTCCAATGGTTTAAATAGGCTGGCATAGTTCAGGGGTATCGCCGGGGTAAAACCGCCGCCCTGCAGGCGTAAAATCGGGCCGCTGGAGTGAAACCTGAAAGCCCTGTCGGCGCGGCAAAACTGGAGAGGACGGCATTGCTATAAAATGATTACAATCCTATTTCTGTGCGGGATAAATGTGTTCTCGAGTTTGGTTTTTTCCGGGATCATCCGCGTTTCCGCTTCGTTCGAGCCGACACCCTGTCTGTTGGCGATAGCGGGCATACGAACGGACCACTATGTTTACGGTGTGTCTGATGTCTCTAATATGGTGAGTGTTTAGGTGCCGAAATGACGAGAATTGGAATACTGATCATTGCCGGATTGTTGCTGGCCGGGTGCGCAACCTCAAAGTCGGACGAAGCGTATTATGAGGCTTTTTACAGCGAAGCCTGCACTTTCGACTACGATTCGTTCCAAGAATATAAGCCGGGTTCTCCGGAGCATGAGTTCTGCATGGAGCTTGCCCGTTCGGGAATCGAGCCGTGGGAAGACTTGCGGGACGGCGGCGGCGGCGGAGACATGGACTAGGTCGATGATTTTACGCGGATGGTGAAATCGTGGGCGATCTCGATCGCGTTGTCGTGCGGTGTACTGGTCGGGTGTATGACGCCTCAGGAGGAGGAAGCCTATTACCGCGAGCTTTGCACGTTCGACAGTGTCAGTTTCGACGAGCTTCCGCCGGGATCGGATGCCTTCGAGTTTTGCATGGAACTGGAGCGTTCCGGCTTGGGCCAAAGCGATAACCCGGACGCGGGCGGATACGTCCGGTTTTATTTCTTCGATTGACGGCTTATCGGGGACTTCGGTATCGACGGAGTAACGGGATGAGCAGAATTTTTACTCTCGTATTGGCGGGACTTCTTCTTGTCGGGTGCGTCACGGACGCGGAGATGGAGGCCTATTACCGGGAACGCTGCCAGTACGATCGGATCACATTCAAAAAAATTGAGCCCGGCAGCGCCGAATTAGAATATTGCCTGGAACTCTATCGTTCCGGATTGGGCGGACACGAAAACGATCCCCTGGGCGGCGCCGGGTTGGGCCAGTTCGCCGATTAGGCGGTTTCTTGCCGTGGCGAGCGGTTGGTTTTCAAACCTAGGCGTGGTAGTCTTTCGCCGCTCCGCAGAAGGCGGGGGGGGGGGATAAAGGGAGAACGCAATCATGTCTTCGGTCGATTCCGTCACCTTGAGCGCCGGGCTGCAGGCTGCCGTAACGGCCCTCAAGCAGGCTGCCCAAGCCGAGCAACAAGCCGCCTTGGCGCTCACGCAACAAGCCGCCCAACAATTGAAGCAGAGCACGGCTGCCGTTACGGCCAGCCGCGGTAACGTCGTCAACCTTTCCGCTTAGGCTGTTCTTCAAGAAGCCGTACGTTTCAGGTCGTGCCGAGATACGGCTTGTAGATGAAATTATCGACCAGCCGGCCGATGCCTCGGCGCAAGGGTTCGACGTCGATAACCTGTTCGGATTTCAGATTGCCGATATTGATCGTCGGGCCGAAACGGGTCATCAGCCAAGCCATTTGTTTGACGGTGCCGGCCTCGATCATCAAATGTTCGAGCCCGACCTTTTCGAACAGGGCGATCAGCCTGTCCGCGTGTTCGCCGTGTCCGTCCTTGCCGATCAGCAGATCGACTTCGCCTTCCTCGAGTACCACGACCGCCGCACCGGCCTCCAGGAAGCGTTCGATGTCCGAGGCCGCCGCGTCCGGATCGAGCGGTTCGCTTGGGTGCTTTTTTCCCCATTCAAAGAAAGCTTCCAAACCTTCGGCCGAGACTCGTTTCACCATGTCGATCATTTGCGCTTCGCTGAAGGGAACATAGGTGTTGGAAACCTCGAAGGCGCTCCAGCCGTGCTCGAGCGCATAGGCGAGCGCTTGCTCCCAGGTTCCTTGCGCCCAGGCGAGTTCGGCAATATTGCCGCCCATATAAAGCTTGATATCGTTCTCGCGGCATAACGCGGCTTTTGTCAGCGTGATGTCTTCCGGGATCAGGCAGTGGGTTGACTGGAACTTGTAATAATCGATGTAGGGGGCGGCGGTTTCGAGGATCAGCCCCAGATGCCCGGGACTGAGGCCGCCGTCGTGCACCATGGTTTTCCCGAGCGTGCGGGGCTTGCTTTCCCGGGCCGGAATTTCCAGAAACGGATAACTGTATCTTGTCATGGAGCCTCCCCGTGTTGCCGCGTTAAGCCTTTTTATTCCCCGAATTCGTCGCCGGGGCTAAAAAAACATATCTACATGTGCGATCTCTTCTGGTTGCACGCGGTTCTTAAGCGAACCGTAATATGGAACACGCCTAAAAATATATCGCTTTGCGGGTTTTCTCATTTTTTTTCAGAAGCTTATGTGCATGCATAAAATATGAGCAAAGTGGACGTAGTAAACGTGAAACCTTTCCTTTAGCCCGAAATTTTGACTTTATGGACAGACTTATCCACACGATTTGGGGACAATCAAAATTATCTTTTGATTGCCCACTGTTACCGGTACATGACGGAACGGGTTTCGTTACGTGAACCGTGCGATCGGCCCACCGGCGCAATCTTTTGCTGCAAGCGTGTTATTGGCTCTTCGATAGCCGGGCGTGCAGGGCCTTGAGGTATTGCCGGTCGCGCGCGTCGAATTCGCCTTCGGCGATATCTTCCTTATAACCCTGGAGTTCTTCGCGCATCTGTGCCGAAAGCTGAAATTTACTCAGCATTTTCTCGATGATCTTGAGCGACTCCTCGTTGTCGCCGGCATCTTCGACTGGGGCGGCTTCGATGGCGTCATCATCGTCTTCGTCTTCAACTTCGTCGTCGATCTCGACGACGTCGTCTTCATCGGCATCCGCTTCGTAAGAGTCAGGCGGCGCGTTCGCGATCAGATCGTCCCAGGTTTTTCCGGATGCTTTCATGCCGGCCTTCAGGGCCGTCACGGTTTTGAGAATGACCTGTTCGTCGTCGCTGTTGAGATTGTTCAGCAGATCGATCAGGCCGTCGCGGTCGAAGTCGTCGTTCATGAGCGGGTTCCTTAAATATCGAAAAATATTGTTATTTCATATGGTTACGATAGCGGCATCATCACGTGTTCCTTGAACGCGGGCCGGGTTTTCAAACGCTCGAAATATGCCTGCATGTTTTTCTGTTCGGGGCGTTCGATATCGAGCGCGTACCAGCGATAGACGAACGGGCCGAGGACGAGATCGGCCATCGAGATCTCGTCGCCGGCGATGTAGTCGTGCTTCGCCAATTCGGCATCGGCCATGGTGAAATATTTCGCCCACTCCCGGCGCCCTTCCTCGATGGCTTCGGCATTGCGTTTTTCCGGCGCCTGGCGAACCATGGCGAAGAACACGGCGAAGTGAGCCTTGCGCAAAGAGTACGGCACCCAGTCCATCCATTGGCTGATGACGGCGCGTTTCTTGATGTCGGCAGGATACCATGTCGCGTCGCCCGACTTCTCGCACAAATAGCGCACGATGGCGTGGGATTCCCACAGGACAAAATCGCCGTCGATCAGGGTCGGTACCAGTCCGTTCGGATTTTTATCGAGATAACCGGGATCGTTGTCGAATTTGAAAGGTCCGCCGACGTCGATCCGTTCGTAGTCCATGCCCAGTTCGTTTAGGCACCAGGCGGCTTTCTGCACGTTGATCGAATTCTTGCGTCCCAGAAGCTTCATCATGTCGGCGGTCCTCCCAAAATCTTGTGTTTTTTTCCGTTTGCGGCTTTTAGCCGTAAAGCTTGGCCGGATCGATTTCGACCTCGGCGATTTCCGTGATCTTGCCGTCCCGGATGGCGTTAAAAAAGCACACGCGCCGCCCGGTGTGGCAGGCCACGCCTTTTTGATCGACCAGCACCAGGACGGTGTCGTTGTCGCAATCCCAGCGGAATTCCTTGAGCGCCTGGGTCTGGCCCGAGCTTTCGCCCTTGCGCCAGAGCTTGCCGCGCGAGCGCGACCAGTAGCAGACTTGCCCGGTTTTCAGGGTCTCGACGATGGCGTCGCGGTTCATCCAGGCCATCATCAACACCTCGCCGGTATCGTGTTGCTGGGCGATCGCGGGCACCAGGCCGTCGCCGTTGAAGGCGATGGCCGACAGGGTCGTCTCGATGGTGGCGTCGGATACTTCAGATGCCTTGGTCATCACGAAATCCATAGAAAATCGGCCTTATCCATCGGACCTCGGCGCGGTTCTGTCAACCGTTGAGGTGGGGAAAGCCGGGTAATCGTCTGGTGGGTTAGGCGGATGTTAGCCGCTCGAACCCTTTTTCCAAATCCTCAATCAAATCATCGGCGTCCTCGAGCCCGGCGTGGATGCGCAGGCTCGGGCCCTTATGCGGCCAGGGGACGGTGCCGCGCATCGGTGCCGGGTCGGTCGGGATCATCAGGCTTTCGAAACCGCCCCAGGAAAAGCCCATGCCGAAGTATTCCATGCCGTCGAGCATGGCGGTGACGGCCGCCTTGGAAAAGTCCTTCAACACCACGCCGAACAGGCCGGAAGCGCCGGTAAAGTCGCGCTTCCAAATCTCGTGGCCCGGGCAGCTCGGCAGCGCGGGATGCAGCACGGTCGCGACCTCGGGGCGGTCCTCGAACCAGCGCGCGAGCTTCATGCCGGTTTCGTAATGGCGCGCGAGGCGCGGGCTGATCGAGCGCAGGCCGCGCAACCCCAGATAGCAATCGTCGGGTCCGGCGGCATAGCCCAACGACAACACGGCGATCTTGATCTTGCGATACAGTTCCTCGGTGGTGGTGATCATGCCGAGCATGGCGTCGGAATGGCCGACGATGTATTTGGTCGCGGCATGCACGGAAACGTCGACGCCGTGCTCGAACGGCTGGAAGTAAAGCCCGCCGCTCCAGGTGTTGTCCATGATGACGACCGCGCCGGCTTCATGCGCCGCCTTGGCGATGGCGGGTACGTCCTGCACCTCGAAGGTTTGCGAACCCGGGCTCTCGACGAACACCGCCTTGGTGTTCGCGCGGATATGGTCCGCGATGCCCGCGCCGCACATCGGGTCGAAATAGGTGGTCTCGATGCCGAAGCCCTTGAGCACGGCGTCGCAGACCCGGCTTTTGGTGGGGTCGTACACGTTATCCGTCACCAGCAGATGATCGCCGGCCTTGAGGAACGCCATCAACGCGCCGGCGACGGCGGCGAGGCCAGAAGGCATGGCGATCGAGCGCGCGCCGCCTTCGAGGGCGGCAACGGCTTCCTCCAAGGCAAAGGTGGTCGGCGTGCCGTAGCGGCCGTAATAGACGCCCTTGAGACGGTCCTTTTGGGCCGCTTCCAGGTTGGCGACGGTCGGGAAGATCACGGTCGAGGCGTGGTAGACCGGCGGATTGACGATGCCGTGATTATTTTTCGGATCGCGCCCGGCGGTGGTGATCAGGGTGTCTTTTTTGGGCTTTTTCGGCATTGATCGTTCTCGCTATTCTTTCCGCCCGTCATGCCCCGGCGAAGCCCGGGGCATCCAGTGCGACACATTTCTGGATCGCCCGGACTGCGCCGGGCGATGACGATATCAAAAACATTCCGCCGTCTGCACTTAGCCCGTTTCTATGGGCAGGTCCTCGCGGCCGCCCCATTCGGTCCAGGAGCCATCGTACACGGCGCCGTTGTCGAAGCCGATCAGATAAAGCGCGAACACCGGCATCAGGGCGGTCACGCCGGAACCGCAGGACGCGATGACGGGGCGCGTGGGGTTGAGGCCGACATCGGCGAAGTATTTCCGGATTATTTCCGAAGACAGGATTTTGCCGTCGGGACCGACGAACGCGGCGCAGGGCGTGTTGAGCGAGCCCGGAATGCGCCCGCCGCGCAAGCCCGCGCGCGGTTCCGGCGTGCCGCCGGTGAAGCGGCCCGGGCTGCGGGCGTCGATCACCTGGGCCGTTTTCGTCTCCAGGTTGGCGGCGACCTGATCGATGGTTTTGACGAAGTTGTCCCGGTACCCGGCCTTGAAGGTCGCGGGCGCGGGCGCGGCGTCGCCGCTTTCGGTCGGTTTCTTTTCGGCCAGCCATGTCTTGAAACCGCCGTTCAGGATCGAAACCTTGTCGTGGCCGTAGACGCGGAACATCCACCAGACCCGCGCGGCGGCAGCGTATCCGCCGGCGTTGTCGTAAACGACGACATGATCGCCGTTGCCGAGGCCGAGGGCGCCGACTTGGCGGGCGAACTGTTCGGGCGCGGGCAGAGTATGGGGCAAGGGCGATTCCCTGTCCGCGATCTCCTCGATGTCGAAATAGACCGCGCCCGGAATATGCGCTTCTAAAAACGCTTGCCGAAAGTCGGTCGCGACACCCGGAATCGCGCACGAGGCATCGACGACCTTGACGGCGGGGTCATCGAGCCGCTCGGCAAGCCAGTTCGTCTCGACGAGCGCGTGGGGGTTGGCGTAGTCCATCATGAGTTTACTCAATTGATTGCCCATCCTTCGAGACGCCCCTTCGGGGCTCCTCAGGATGAGGTTCGTAATAACACCTCATGCTGAGGAGGCTGCGAAGCAGCCGTCTCGAAGCATGGGGAATTCAGCGCCATACATTGTGTGGCCTTAATGCGTATGCCGGATCAAAAACTTTTCCAGCACCCGGTTGAACACTTCCGGCTCCTCGATATGAACCCCGTGCGCGCACGCCGGTAGAATGCAGAACTCGGCGTTCGGAATGCCTTTCCAGAGCTTAAACGAGTCCTCGGGCGTGGTCGACCGGTCGAGATCGCCGACGATCACGAGCGTCGGCATGGTCAATTCCTTGAGCCAATTTTCCGAGCTCCAACCCTGCATAGCGCGCATCACCTTGATGCAGTGGGGCAGCGACGCGCCGGCGCAGGCGTCCCGGGTTTCCTTGTGAAACGGGCTGCCTTCGCCGCCGACGAACCAGGTCGCGACGGTCTTGTCGGTGGTCGCCTCGACGCCTTGGCTTTGCAGGCGCTGGATCGACGCTTCCCAGGATTCGAAGCGGCTCGGCAGGTCGCCGACGGCCGCCGAGCCGTACAGAATCAGGGTCGCGACCTTCTCGGGGTGCCGGCGCGCCAGTTCCTGGGCGATCATGCCGCCCATCGAAAAGCCGAGGAGGGAGAATGTGTCGATGCCGAGATAATCGGTCACTTCCAAAACCGCGTTCGCGTAGCCTTCGAGCGAGTCCTGCTCGGGCTCGGCGGCGCTTTTGGCGAACCCGGGCAGGTCGACCGAAATGATATCGAAGCCGTGTTTGAGGCCGATCTCCTGCATGACCCAATAATCGCAGCCGCCCACAAAACCATGCAGCAGGACGAGGGGAGGGCCGGACCCGGCGCGACGGTAATGCAGCATGGCGATTACTCCAACCAGTCGGGGCAGGGCAGACCTTTTTCCTTCAGGAAGGTCGGATTGAAGATCTTGCTGTGATAGCGGGTGCCGTAGTCGCAGAGAATGGTGACGATGGTATGCCCCGGACCGAGTTCCTGGGCGAGCCGGATTGCGCCGGCGACGTTGATGCCGGTCGAGAGCCCCATGCAGAGGCCTTCCTCCTTCAAGAGGTCGAACACCACCGGCAGGGCCTCCTCGTCGGAAATGCGGTACGGGCAATCGATTTCGAGGTCTTCGAGGTTCTTGGTGATGCGGCCCTGGCCGATGCCCTCGGAAATCGAGGTGCCTTCGGCCTTCAACTCGCCGTTTTTATAGTATTCGTACAGCGCGGCGCCGCCCGGATCGGCGAGGCCGATCTTGATGGTCTTATTGCGCTGCTTGAGCGCCATGGCGACGCCCGCGAGCGTGCCGCCGGTGCCGACCGCGCAGATGAAGCCGTCGACATTGCCGTCGGTCTGATCCCAGATTTCCGGACCGGTCGATTTCATGTGGCCGTCGCGGTTGGCGACGTTGTCGAACTGGTTGGCCCAGATCGCGCCGTTGGGCTCGGTCTTGGCGAGTTCCTCGGCGATCCGTTGCGAGACGTGCACGTAATTGTTGGGGTCTTTGTACGGCACGGCCGGCACTTCGCGCAGATCGGCGCCCGCCAGGCGCAGCATGTCCTTCTTTTCCTGGCTTTGAGTGTCGGGGATGACGATCACGGTGCGATAGCCGCGCGCGTTGCCGACCAGCGCCAGGCCGATCCCGGTATTGCCCGCCGTGCCTTCGACGATCACCCCGCCCGGCTGCAACAAGCCCTTTTCCTCGGCGTCGAGCACGATATAGAGCGCCGCGCGGTCCTTGACCGAGAGGCCCGGGTTGAGAAACTCGGCCTTGCCGAGGATCTCGCAGCCCGTCAGCTCGGAGGCCTTTTTCAGTTTGATCAGCGGCGTGTTGCCGATGGTGCCGATGAAGCCGTCGCGGATATCCATGAAATGATCTCGTCTTTTTCTGGGTCGGTATAGAATAGAGAGGTATGCAATATGCGTGATATTCGATGAAACAGGAAGCACGCGGCAGACTACCCGCCGCGCCGGGTCCGATCAAGCGGGCGGGGCCGCGGTAAAAGACCTCGCTTATCCCGATCCTTCGACTCGCGCGCCTCTCCTTCGAGACGGCCGTTTTACGGCCTCCTCAGGATGAGGAAATTTAAGGGCTTTTACGCCACTTCGCCCGCAGCTCGGCGTGGTGGCGGCGCAGCCATTGCAGCCCGATGATGGTCATTGAGTTGTTGATGCGGCCTTCGTCGAGCCGCCGAAACACGTCCTCGGCCGGCATCGCGATCACGCGGATGTTTTCGTGCTCCTCGGTCATGCCGTGCACCCCGTCGGCCGTCGCGGCGTCGACCTGGCCGCAAAAGATGTACATGGTTTCCGAACTGCCGCCGGGCGACACCAGATATTTCACCACCGGCATCAGCTCGCCGACCGCGCAGCCGGCCTCTTCGAGGGTTTCGCGCCGGATGACGCCCTCGGGCGTTTCGCCTTCGTCGATGATGCCGGCGACCAGCTCGACCAGCCAGGGCGAGGCGCGGTCGTCCCACCAGGGCGAGGCTAGCGCCGCGTAGGCCCCGATGCGGAACTGCTCGACCAGCACCACCTGGTCGAGATCGGCGTCATACAGCACGACGCAGGCGGCATGGCCGCGCTCGAACACCTCGCGGGTGAACTCGGCGCTCCAGCCGCCCTCGAACAGGCGGTGCTTGAGGTGGTATTTGTCGACCCGGAAATAGCCCTGGAAGGAGGTTTCCTTCTTGGCGATCTTGACGTCGTCGGGATTCATGAGTGTGTCCGTGGATTTTAGCGGTTGGGTTCGATGGTTTCCCTAAACCTATCTCTCCCGGGGCGGCTTTGGTAGTCTTAGCGGGCTGCAACGACCATAATCACGGGAGGATGCCATGCCGACGATCGCGGCGGAGAAACTTCAAACCATTGCCAAGCGCCTGTTGGAAGGGGCAGGGGTGAGCCCGGACGAGGCGGCTATCGTGGCGCGCCATTCCATCGGCGCTAACCTGGCGGGCCACGATTCCCACGGCATTATCTCCATTCCGACGTATATCCAGCGCATGAAGGACGGCCACATCGTGCCCGGCGCGCCGTTCGAGATCGAGCGGGAAAGTGCGACCACCACCGTGATCAACGGCAACTGGGGGCTCGGCTACGTGGTGTCCGAGCGCGCCATGGCGCTCACCATCGAGAAGGCGCGCACGCAGAACGTCGCGGCGACGACGATTTACCAGCAAAGCCACGTCGGCCGCGTCGCGGACTATACGATGATGGCGGCGAAGGAAGGCTTTATTGGATTGATGACCTGCGACTCGGGTAGGACGAAAAAGAACGTGGTGCCCTTCGGCGGGCGCGAAAAACGGCTCGGCACCAATCCGATCTCGATCGCCATGCCGTCGAACCTGAAGGGGCCGTTCTACATCGACATCTCGACCGCCGCCGCCGCCGCGGGCAAGATCAACGTCGCGATTTCGCGCGGCGCCGACGTGCCGCTCGGCTGGGTTGTGGACAAGGACGGCAACCCGACCAACGATCCGAACCAACTCAAGCAAGGCGGCGCGCTGCTGCCGCTCGGCGGTTCGGAAGGCTATAAAGGCTATGGCTTGTCGGCGATGGTGGAGATTTTATCGGCGCTGCTGCCCGGGCTCGGCTTCGGCGTCAATCCGGACGGCCCGCACAACGACGGCTCGTTCATGGCCGCGTTCAAGGTGGACGCCTTCCGCGATCTCGAAACCTTCAAGCGGGAAGTCACCGAGTTCGCCGAGTACTTGACGTCCACGCCGCCGGCCAAGGGGTACGAGCGCGTCTATTATCCGGGCGAGATCGAACACGTACGCACCCAAAAGGCCCTCAAGGACGGCATCTTTGTCGAGGACAAGACCTGGGACAAGCTGAAGGGCCTCGCCGCCGACTACGATATGGCGGAAGAATTGGGCATGGGAATAGCCTGATCGGCTTCGTCACCCCCGCGTAGGCGGGGGTCCATACGGCACCGGGAATATGCGACGATCACGGAATGAAACAACCATGCGTCTATATTCTCGCCAGCGGACGGAACGGCACGCTTTATGTGGGTGTAACCAGCGACTTAGTACGCCGCGTTTGGGAACACAGGAGCGACGCGGTGGACGGCTTCACGAAGCGTTACGGCGTCCACCAGTTGGTCTACGCCGAATTCCATACCACAATGGAGGAGGCGATCTTACGTGAGAAACGACTCAAGAAATGGCGACGGGCATGGAAAATCAGGTTAATTCAGGAGGCCAATTCGGAGTGGCGTGATCTTTATGAGACGCTATTGCTCTAGGGTGGGGACTCATTAAACCTATAGTATGTGTCACCGCAGAAACTAGACCCCCGCCTACGCGGGGGTGACGGGTAAAGAAATTCACAGGATGACGAATAGCGGAATCGGCAAATCATGAAACTCTACACCTATTACCGTTCGGGCTCGGCGTATCGGGTGCGGATCGCGCTCGCGCTGAAGGGCCTCGAGTACGAGCCGGAATACATCGTCGTGCGCCCGGACTCGCCGGATTTGAACAATCCGGCATACGTGAAGCTGAATCCGCAGCGCACCTCGCCGACGTTTGTCGACGGAGACTTGGTGCTCACGCAATCGCTGGCGATCATCGAATACCTCGAGGAAATCCATCCCGAACCGCCGCTTTTGCCCGAAAACCCCGCCGAACGGGCGCGCATTCGCAAGATCGCCATGGCCATCGTCGCCGACACCCACGCGCTCAACGTACAGCGGGTGTCGAAATACATGGCGACGACGCTGGGCTGCGATCAACCTACGATCCGCGCGTGGCGGCGGCATTGGATGACCCGGGGCCTCGGCATTATCGAAACCTTCCTGCGCGACGACCGACATACGGGAACCTTCTGTCACGGCGAGAGCCCGACCGTTGCCGACGTGATCCTGGTTCCCCAAGTGTATACCTCGCAGCACTACAACGTGGACCTGACGAACATGCCGACCGTGAAACGCATCTACGAGCATTGCCTGACGCTGCCGGCGTTCCAAAAAGCCAAGCCGGAGAACCAGCCGGACTACAACCGCGACGGCCGCGAAAGCAAGAGCGGCGGACACTGAACCTAAAAACCGTCATGCCCTGGACCCCCGTACTATGAAGCACTGGATTGCCCGGGCCTCGGGGGTAAAGGGGGTGCCCCCCTTAAACCCCCGGCCGGGCAATGACGGAAGGGAAATACAGTAAGCCCGTCATGCCCCGGCGCTAGCCCGGGGCATCCAGAAGCTAAACCAAAGGGAGTATTTCTCATGTCATCCCGTTCCGAGAAGATTACGTTCACCGGCGCGCATGGCGATCGTCTGGCGGCGCGGCTGGATCTGCCCGAGGGGCCGCCCAAGGCCTACGCGCTGTTCGCGCACTGCTTCACCTGCACTAAAGATATTTTTGCCGCCTCGCGCATTGCCGGGGCGCTCACGGAACACGGTATCGCGGTGCTGCGCTTCGATTTCACCGGCCTCGGCGCCAGCGAGGGCGAATTCGCCAACACCAATTTCTCCTCGAACGTCGGCGATCTGATCGCGGCTGCCGATTACCTGCGCGCCGAACACGAAGCGCCCGCGATCCTGATCGGCCACAGCCTCGGCGGCGCGGCCGTCCTGGCGGTGGCGGGAAGCGTGAAGGAAGCCAAGGCCGTTTGCACCATCGCCGCGCCGGCCGATCCGGCCCACGTCGCCGAGCATTTTCAAGAAGCACGTGCCGAGATCGAGGCTAAGGGCGAGGCCGAGGTGTTGCTGGTCGGGCGGCCGTTTCGCATCAAGAAGCAGTTTCTCGACGACATCGCGGACAACAAGCTGCACGACGCGATCGCGGATTTACGGAAAGCCTTGCTGATCTTCCACGCGCCGCTGGACAAAACCGTCGGCATCGACAACGCGGCGAAGATTTTCCAGGCCGCCAAGCATCCGAAAAGTTTCGTCTCCTTGGATGACGCCGATCATATTCTCTCCAAGAAGGCCGACGCGGCGTATGTCGCCGCCGTGATCGCCGCCTGGGCCGAGCGGTATATCGACGCATCCGGCACGGCGACGGATCGCATCGCTCCGACAGCCGAGCCGGGCACCGTCGTGGTGCAGGAGGCGGGCGAGGGCGCATTCGCCAACGACATCAACATCGACGGCAAGTTTCCCCTGCGCGCGGACGAGCCGGAAAGTTTCGGCGGCACCGATACCGGGCCGTCGCCGTACGAGTTCCTGCTGGCCGGGCTCGGCGCGTGTAAGTCCATGACCATGCGGATGTACGCCGAACGCAAGAAGCTGCCGCTCGAACGGGCCAAGGTCACGCTCAAGCACGATAAGATCCACGCCGAGGATTGCGCCGACTGCGAGACCAAGAAAGGCAAGGTCGATTTGATCGACGTTGCCATCGAACTGACCGGCGACCTCACCGACGATCAGCGCCAAAGCCTCTATGCGATCTCGAACAAATGCCCGGTCCACCGGACCTTGCAATCGGAGATCAGGATCGAGAGCAGTTTGAAGGAGTAACGGGCAAGGCACCATCTCATGCTTCGAGACGGCCGCTACGCGACCTCCTCAGGATGAGGTCCTTTGTTTCTCATTATGAGGAGCGACCCGATCGGGGAGCGTCTCGAAGGATGAGGGATGCC
>JBBDTH010000166.1:0-16057 GCA_040904505.1 Rhodospirillales bacterium
TTTCGGCAGTTTGGGAATCCCCCTCGTGAGTCAGCCTCAGCGCAGGCTGGTATAACTGGTATGGCTGGACGACGAAAGCGCGATCAGGTTTGTGCCGTCGGTCTTGGCGTTCTTCTGGAACCAGTTGGCGCCCGTGATGCCCGAGCCGCCGGGCTTGAAAATGACCAAAACCGTCGGCTTGCCCGGCAGATACTCTTGCAGATACTTCTGCCAGAGCCGGGAGTAGCGGGCGGTGCCGCCGCTTTCCTTGAACGGCGCGATGATTTGGATCGTTTTGCCCGCGAAGTTGACTTCGGCGGAACTTGAGTTGGGAAGAAGAAGACCGGCCGCAAGAAACGCGCATGCGGAAAGACCGGCACCTTGAAAAAGGCGTGACATCGATAGTGCCTCCTAAAGTTTTAGAGATGGTTCTTGGATCTTACGGGCCGGGATATTATGCGGGAAAGGGTAGCCGTGTCATTCGGATAAAATGAGGCACCGATAAAAATTCGTGTTAGGCCATGGATTAGAAACACATTATATACGCGCGCCGGTAAGTCGTTATGAAATTAAACGATATGAAAAATTGTACTTGGCAGCTCTGGAGCATTTGCCTCAGTCCGAAAAATCGCCCACACTCGCGGCGCATTTTGAAGGGAGATTTAACGCCATGTTTTCGCCGTACCGCGCCCGCATGATGGGAACCAGACACATGGTCGCCGCCGGGCATTACCTGGCGGCGCAAGCCGGGTTTCAAATTCTCGAGGCCGGCGGCAATGCCGTCGACGCCGGCGTCGGCTCGGGCATCGCGCTCGGCGTGTTGCTCGGCGAGTACGTCAACTTCGGCGGGGTCGCTCCGATCATCGTTTACAGTGCCGAGAAAGATGAAGTGGTGACGATCTCCGGCCTCGGCTGGTGGCCCAAGGCGACCGACCTCGAGGTCTTTCACAGGGACCACGGCGGGCGCATTCCCCGGGGGCTGTTGCGCACCGTCATCCCGGCCGCGCCCGACGCCTGGATCACCGCGTTGGAGCATTACGGCTCGATGTCGTTCGCCGACGTGGTCGTGCCGGCCATGCGGTTGGCCCGCGAAGGCTTTCCCACGTCGTACCTGAGCCACGAAATCATCACCAGCAGGGCGGAAAGCTATCGCCTATGGCCCTCGGGCCGGGACATTTTCCTGCCGAACGGCGCGCCGCCGAAAACGGGTGACGTGTTCGTGCAAACCGATCTCGCGAACACCTTGCAATATTTGGCCGACCAGGAGTCCGCCGCCAAGGGAAGCCGCGAACAAGGCCTGCACGCGGCGCGCGATGCCTTTTATAAAGGCGACATCGCTCAAAAGATCGTGGCGTTTCATCGCGAAAACGGCGGCTGGCTCACGGCGGAAGACCTGGCGGCATTCCGCGTCGAGATCGAACCGGCGCCGTCCGTCACGTTTCAGGGGTTTCAGGTTTTCGGCTGCGGCCCGTGGTGCCAGGGGCCGGTCCTGCTCGAGACCCTCAGCATTCTCGACGGCATGGACGTGAAGTCGCTCGGCCACAACACGGCCGATTATGTCCACGTTCTGGTCGAGGCGCTGAAGATCGCGTTTTCCGACCGCCACACCTACGTCGGCGATCCGCGTTTCGTCGACGTGCCGATGGCGGGCTTGCTCGGCAAGGACTACGCGGCCCTGCGCCGGAGCGGAATCGACATGGCGAAGGTCTGCCCCGGGATGCCGCCGCCGGGCACGCCGGCGGAACTGGGTTTGGCCGGCGCGGGCAGGGCCTCGAAGGTTCCGCCCGCGGCCGCGCTGG
This sequence comes from Rhodospirillales bacterium, assembly GCA_040904505.1. GTDB lineage: Bacteria > Pseudomonadota > Alphaproteobacteria > Rhodospirillales > CALINB01 > CALINB01. Next base: position 1,779 of record JBBDTH010000166.1, read on the forward strand.
ATGCCGAGATGGGATTGGATACGTCGTTCACCTGCGTGGTCGACCGGCACGGCAACGCGTTCGCCGCGACGCCGAGCGACGGCACGCATTCCTCGCCGATCATTCCGGGTACCGGCATCACGCCGTCGCCGCGCGGCGTGCAGTCCTGGACCGATCCCGAGCATCCCGCGTGTCTCGCGCCGGGCAAGCGGCCGCGCCTGACACCGAACCCGGCGATTGCGATGAAGAACGGTGAATGGCTGATGCCGTTCGGTTCGCCGGGCAACGACGTGCAGTGCCAGGCGATGATTCAATTGCTTCTTAACATCCATGTTTTCGGCATGACGCCGCAGGATGCGTCGGAGCAACCCCGCTTGGCGACGGTGAGTTTCCCGCGCTCGTCCGAGCCGCACGACTACACGCCCGATCTTCTGAATCTCGAACGCCGGTTCGATCCCGCCGTCGCCGAAGAGCTCGAGAGGCGGGGCCATGTCGTGCAATGGTGGCCCGATTGGGATTGGCGGGCGGGGACGTCGTGCGCCGTGCTGGCCGATAAGAAGACCGGCGTGCTCGAAGGCGCCGCCGATCCGCGCCGCCCATCCGCCGTCGCCGGGTGGTGACTCTGCTCTAAATCACGATCCGATCTACTCGCGCGTGGCCTCTTGGATCGTCCGCCAGACCTTTTCGGACGTCAGCGGCATGTCGATGTGTTTGACGCCGAACGGCTTCAGGGCGTCGAGCGTCGCGTTGACGATGGCCGAGGGCGCGCCGCAGCAGCCGCCTTCGCCGGCGCCCTTGACGCCGAGATCGTTCGAGGTGCTGGGCTCGTTCTCGTTGTTTGCGGCGACGATATCGGGGATATGCCGGGCCCTCGGCATGGCGTAATCTATGAACGAGCCGGTCAGGAACTGGCCGGTCTCGGAGTCGTAAACGGGGTTTTCCAAAATCGCCTGGCCCAGGCCTTGCGCGACGCCGCCGTGCAGTTGGCCGTGCACGATCATCGGGTTGAGGACGATGCCGTTGTCGTCGACCGCGGTGTATTTGACGAGCGCGACGACGCCGGTATCGGGATCGATTTCGACCTCGGCGATATGCGCGCCGTTGGGATGATTGTAGCCCTCGAAACCCTTGCCGCGATCGAACCGGTAGGTTTCATCGAGGCCCGGCGCCATGCCGTCGGGCAGGCGGGCCGGATCATGGGCGGCTTCGGCGATCTCCGCCAGGGTCATGGCCGCGTCGCCGTTCGCCACCTTGAAGACGTCGTCGCGGAACTCGATGGTCGCGGGGTCCGATTGCAACAGATGCGCGGCGATCTTTTTGCCTTTTTCGATTAGGGCGTCGCAGGCTCTCATGATGATCGTTCCGGCCATCATGGACGAGCGCGAGCCGACGGTGCCCCAGCCGTAAGGCACGACATCGGTATCGCCGTCGTCGACGTACTCGACGGAATCGTAATCGACGCCGAGCCTATCGACGACGATCTGCGGGAACACGGCCGAATGCCCCTGGCCGTGAGAAAACGTGCCCATGATCAGGCTGACGGTGCCGTCGCGGTTGACCCGGACCCGGCCTTCCTCGTCGGGATTGGCGCCGGAGGCTTCGATGAAATACCCGATGCCGATGCCTCGGTAGAGGCCGCGCGCTTCCGATTCCCGGCGGCGCTTTTCGAAACCGTTCCAGTCGGCGAGATCGAGCGCCATCTCCAGCGTGCCGATAAAATCGCCGGAATCGAAAACGCAGTCGCGTGTATTCGTGTACGGAATTTTCTCGCGGGGGATGAAATTGCGCCGGCGGATTTCGACCGGATCGAGCCCCACGGCGTCGGCGGCGGCTTCGATCAGGCGTTCCATGATGTAGGCGGCTTCCGGCCGCCCGGCGCCGCGGTAGGTGTCGGTCGGCGTATTATTCGTAAAGACGCAGCGGATCACGTGATGAACGGCGGGAATGTCGTAGGCCTGCCCCACGACCCGCCCGCCGTTGAAGATCGGCACGTTGGGGCCGATCTGGAACGGATAGGCGCCGACGCTGCAGGTCGCGTGAATGCGCACGGCCAGAATTTTACCGTGTTCATCCAGCGCGGCTTCGCCGTGGGTCACGTTGTCGCGGCCGTGGGTATCGGACACCATGGTTTCGTACCGGTCGGCAAGCCATTTCATGTTTTTTTTCAAGCGCTTACAGGCCCAGATCATCAACGTGCTTTCGGGGTAGAACTTGCCCCGCAGGCCGAAGCCGCCGCCGACGTCCTTCGAGACGATCCGGACGTCGTCCTTGGTCATCGTCGGCAGGAAATGATGCAGAATGTTGTAATGGCGATGCACGCCCTGGGTGGGGGCGTAATGAATCACCCGGCCGGTCGCTGCATCATATTCGGATAAGGCGGCGCGCGGTTCCATCGGGGTTCCCATGACGCGGGAATTGACGACGTCCACCGTCGCGACCGTGTGCGCGCTTTCGAAGATGTCATCGACGGGAGCGGAGTCTTGGTTTTCCCACAAGGCGCAGGTGTTGTTGTCGCAGCCGGGCCAGATTTGCGGCGCGTCCGGCGCGGCGGCCTTGGCCGTATCGGTGACGGCGGGAAGCTCGCCGTACTCGACCAGGACCGCCTCGGCGGCGTCGCGGGCCTGCTCGGCGGTCTCGGCGATCACCATGGCGACGAGGTCGCCGACGAAACGAACCCGGTCGGTTACGAGAGCCGGGGTGACCGGCGAGAAAAATTCATGCCCCTCTTTGCATTTGATGTCGGCAAGACTCCGCCGGACGGGAAAGCCGGGCTCGTTCGAGTCGTTGCCGGTATAAATCGCGATCACGCCCGGCGCCGATGCGGCATCGGCGATGTCGATCGAGACGATATCGGCGTGGCCGTACGGCGAGCGCAGGAAATACACGTATGCTTGGCCCTCGAGATTGATGTCGTCGGTAAAGCAGCCGTGCCCGGTCACCAGGCGAATGTCTTCTTTCCGCCGAACCGGCTGGCCGATGCCGAATTGTCCCATGATCGCAGGATCCAGATGTTAATGCGGTTGCCGGATCAGGATTGTTCTCGAACGGTTTCGTTAATGAAGCGCCAAACCCGCTTGATCGGGCCGCGGTGTTTCAGAATTTTCGCTTCCAGATCCTTTGCCTCTTCCTCGCCGAGGGTTTCGAATTCTCCCATCGATGCGGCAACCCAGGTGCGTTTGGCATTGTCTTCCATGATATAGACGCCGGCGGCCATTTCCTCGACGTCCATGCCGGTGACGACGATGCCGTGGGCACGAATAAGAGTCGCCCGGTGCGGGCCGAGGGTTTTCGCGAGGCCCTCGCCGAGTTCGCGGGTGCTGACCAGTTGCGGATCGGGATGAACCGGAATACCGGATTGAAAAATCGACGCGATGAAATAGGTCGGTTTCAAGGCGTGTTCCGACATGCTGAAACTCGTTGCATGGGTGCAATGGAAATGCGCGACGCTGCCGACGTCCGGCCGGTTGCGGTATATGCCCAAATGAATCTCCAATTCGCCGGGCAGCTTGACGTCGCTGCCGTATTGATTGCCGTCGAGATCGACGATGAGAAAATCCTTGGGTTGCGAGTTGCCGTCCAATTCATGCGGCGTCATCAAAACTCGATTGGGGTCCTGGGTGCGCGCGCTGATATGACCGAAGCCGTCGATATAGCCGCGGTGATAGAAGAAGTGCCACGCAACGTTCAGCTTCTCCCTCAGTACTTCGTTTGAATCGGTCAACGCCGCCTCCTGGGATGTCATGATTTTTTTGGTTAAAGAAATGATTTCAACGGATAGCGCGCCTAGTATAGTCGCCGGGTATCACAAATAAAGCCCTCGTGTGGATGCGCGCTTGCTTCATTCGCGTGCCTTGGCCTAATCTTGCCGCCGGCTTCGACGGCGAGGCCCAAGCCGCTTTCATTAGAAAAAGCTGGTATTCGGTTATTCGGGTCCGAGGCATACCTGACCTCCCGTTCGGGTTTTTCGGAATCATTCATTCATCTCGGGTTCGTCTTCGGCGCACTCGCTTGGCGCAAACGTTTCAAGACAAGGAAAGCATCGTGGATACCAATTCAACCAAGAAAACCGTCGCTCCGGGAACCGCTTCGTTCAACGAGATCGGACGACCGCAAAACATCGGTAATCCGAAGCAGGAGTATGCGTCCGATCCCATGGCCGAGTTGATCCGCCGGCTCGATTATAAGTATGTCGCGTTGGTTCCCGGCTCCAGTTATCGGGGTTTGCACGATTCGATCGTGAATTATCTCGGCAACGATAATCCGCAGATGCTGCTGTGCCTGCACGAGGAGCATTGCGTCGCGATTGCGCACGGTTTTGCGAAGGTTACCGATACGCCGATGGCGGCCGCCATTCATACCAACGTCGGATTGATGCATGCCTGTATGGCCATTCACAATGCCTGGTGCGATCGTAAGTCGGTCGTCATCATCGGCGCCAACGGCCCGATGGATGCGCATAAGCGCCGGCCTTGGATCGATTGGATTCACTCCACCTCCGATCAGGCGGCGATCATCCGCGATTACACGAAATGGGACGATACGCCGTTTTCGGTCGAGGCCGCTTTCGAATCCCTTCTGCGTGCCGATCAGATCGCGCGCACGGCGCCGTACGGCCCGACCTATGTTTGCCTCGATTGCGGATTGCAGAGCGAAAAACTGACGCAGGATGTCGAATTGCCCGACATCGAGCGCTATAAGCCGGCGCCGCCCGCGATACCGGGCGCCCCTGAAGTGGCGCAAGCCGCCGACATGCTGCTGGCCGCGAAGAAGCCGGTGATCCTGGCGGGCCGCATCAGCCGTCAGGACGACGATTGGAAAAATCGCATCGAGTTGGCCGAGATGTTGGGCGCGCTCGTGATTCAGGATCTTCACACCTCGGCGGCGTTTCCGACCAATCACCCGCTGCATCCGCTCGAGGCGCGTTTCCGCTTCGGCCCGAAGGACCAGCATCTGCAGGCGTTCAAGGAGGCCGATGTCGTGTTGAGCCTCGATTGGATCGATCTCGGCGGTTTTGCCAAGCGCGCCGGCGGTCTCGACAAGGTTCAGGGCAAGCTGATTCATACCTCCGTCGATTCCTACGTCCATCGCGGCTGGAGCAAGGACTTCAACGCGCTGCCGGCGGCGGATCTTCGTATTCAAGCGACGGCGGAAACGTTCACCGCGGCGCTGTTGGAAGAGCTCAAGAAGCGCGGCACGAAAAAGGCCGACGGCCTCAAGTTCGCGATGACCCGGAATGCGCCGAAACAGGCCGAGCCGGCTGCTTCAGGCGAGATGGGGCTGCGCGACATGGCGCTGGTCTGGAAGAAATTCCGCGAGGGCCGTGACGACATCAGCGTGGTCTCGATCCCGCTCGGTTGGCCGGGCGATTGCGTCGATATCTACGAGCCCTTGGATTATTTGGGCTCGAATGGTGGTGCCGGTATCGGCGCGGGGCCGGGCATCGCTGTCGGGGCCGCGTTGGCGCTTAAGGATACGGGGCGGTTTCCGGTCGCGCTGCTCGGCGACGGCGATTACGTCATGGGGGCCTCGGCAATTTGGAGCGCGACGCACTTCGATCTGCCGCTGTTGGTGATCATCGCCAACAACCGATCGTACTATAACGACGAGGCGCATCAGGAACGGATGGCGGTTGCCCGTAACCGGCCGGCCGAAAACAAATGGATCGGGCTGCAAATCCGGGGCCCCGAGGTGGATTTGGTCAGCCTGTCCAAGAGCTTCGGTTTCGAATCCAGCACCGTGGGCGATGCCGCCGATTTGAAAGCCGCCATCGAGAACGCGGCCGCCGTTGTCGAAAACGGCGGGCGGTACGTGCTCGACGTGCGCGTACATCCGGGGTATTCGGATTAAGAATCGCGAATTTAAGCGCCGTCGAAAAATACCGTCATGTGCTTGTTGAACTCATCCGGATTTTGAACGTTCGGAATGTGCGCGGCGTACGAAATTTTGGCGAACGTCGCGCCGGGAACGTTGTCCTTGATCACGGAAATCGACTCGGGCGTCGCCGCCGGGTCGCTTTCGCCGGCGATGAACTTCGCGCGGCAGGTGATGGTGCCGAGTAGAGGACGGTAATCGATGCTTTGCAGCGCGTTGGCGCAGCCGATGTAGCCGTCGAGCGAGGTGGTCCGGATCATGTCGCGCACCTTTTCGAGCTCGGGCGGATTCTTCTCGATGTACGGCGCGGTGAACCAGCGCTGAATGGTGGAGGGGACGACGCCTTTCAGGCCTTGTTCCCGGGCGAGCGCGATGCGCGGCTCCCACGTGTTCGGTGCCGACGCCCAGGCCCGGCAATCGACTCCCAATAGACTGATCACCCGCTCGCCGTGATGAATGGCGAGGCCGATGCCGGTCGAGCCGCCGAGCGACAAGCCGACCATGTGCGAGCTTTCGATCTTCAATTCATCCCAAAGTGCTATCACGTCGCTGACCAGTTCATCGATGTGATAGGGCGGTTCGGTCGCCTCGGTGCCGCCGTGGCCGCGCGTGTCGTAACGGAGCACGCGAAAGCGTTCGGACAGGATAGGGGCTTGTGCGTCCCAAATGGTGAGATCGGTCGCGTGGGAATTGGAAAACGTCACCCACGGCGCGCCTTCGGCGCCTTCGATCTTGTCGTTGAATTTGATGCCGTTGGCCGTTACTGTCGTAATATTACCTCCGCCTTCATGATGGTCGTATCGTGATAACGATTCCAAAATAGCCTTTAATGATCGTGCGATTATTATTTTGGAATCGATCTAACTTTATAAGAAGCCTCTTAATTTATATTTTCTAATATAGTCGCTAATCATTGCTGTTTGGGCCTTTCGACGGGTTGCCGTCGACCGGCGGCAATCACTTCACGGAAAGCCTCGATGCCGTTTCGGCTAAAATTTTCGACGGCGAAGGCATGAAGCATGGAAACAATTTGGCGTTTGCACGTTCAAGTATTACTCTTTCAAACCAGAATAAAAAGGCTGAATAGTTTGGGAGGTTCCATCGATGAACATACGATTTAAATCGCTTGCCGCGTTAAGTGCGTTAGCTCTTTCCGTCGGCATGGCCACGCCTTCGTGGGGTGAGAGTCCGGCGGAGTTCTACAAGGGTAAAACCGTGACATTGCTGGTAGGTGCGGCACCCGGCGGCGGTTATGCGACCTATGCCAGTTTGTTGGCCCGCCACATCGGCCGGCACATTCCCGGCAAACCGACGATCGTCGCGAAGAACATGCCCGGCGCGGGCAGCTTGAAAGCCCTGACGATGCTGTATAATCGTTCGCCGAAAGACGGCACCGTATTCGGCGCAATTTATAAGGGCACGTTGATCGAGCCCCTCGTCGGAACCCGGGGCGTTCAATACGAGACGCTGAAATTGAACTTTGTCGGCTCGGTGAGCACCGTACCGAAAGTCTGTTTCTCCTGGCACACGACGGGGATCACGAAGTTCAGCGATCTGCAGGAGAAGCAGATGATCACCGCCGGTTCGGGGGCGACATCCTCCATTTTCCAATACGCGACAGTGGTCAGAAATCTCCTCGGGGCGAAACTGAAAGTCATCGGCGGGTACAAGGGCTCCGCGGCATCGCTGCTTGCCTTGGAACGCGGCGAGGTGACGGGCATGTGCGGGCTCGGCTGGTCCAGCCTGAGTACACAGCGGTCGCATTGGATTAAGGAAAAGAAGATCACGATTCTTACCCAAATCGCGCAGAAGCCGGATCCGGAACTGGTCAAAATGGGTGTTCCGGAAATCTGGGAATTCATAAAGGACGAAAACGCTAAAAAAGCCATGCAGTTGATCGTCTATCCGCCCGACCGGCCGTATGTCCTGCCGCCGGGCGTTCCGGCCGATCGCGTCGCCGCCATGCAAAAGGCTTTCATGGATACCATGAGCGATCCCAAATTCCTTGCGGAAGCGAAGAAGGCCAAAGTCGCGATTTATCCGACCTCCGGTCCCGACATGAAGGAAATTCTGACCGAGATCTATAAAAGCGACCCGAAAGTCGTCGAGCTTGCCAAGGCGGCGTTGTCCCGCAAGGGTACGATCAAATGCAAAGAAGTTACGGATGCGAAGTACTGCCGGAGCAAGAAGAAGAAAAAGAAGAAGAAGAAAGAAGGCAGCTGATATATCGGCAATAATCGGTTCGCGGCAATATCTCCGATTTGGAGGTGTTGCCGCGATCGCTTCCTGCATGGTCCCGCAGATCATCACCCGCAAACGGCGTTGACGGAGTCACTGTCGCGTCATCATCAAACGAGTTTATGGGTCTCGATACTCTAAGCGGCACAGGCTGACGGTAAGGATAATGGAATACGAATTACTATCGAAGGCCTACGATGCCCTTGTGATATTGTCGGATATCAAGCGCCTGGCGTTTTTGGCGGCGGGCGTTCTCATCGGTTTGGCGATCGGCGTGATCCCGGGCCTCGGCGGCATCGTCGGAATGGCGCTGCTCTTGCCTTTTACGTACGACATGGACCCGTATGCGGCATTTGCCCTTCTGTTGGGCATGGGTTCCGTCACCACGACGTCCGACACCATTCCGGCCGTTCTGTTCGGCGTGCCCGGCACGGCGGGCTCGGCCGCGACCATTCTCGACGGCCATCCCATGGCGAAAAAAGGGCAGGCGGGCCGGGCCTTCGGGGCGGCGTATACGGCCTCCATGATCGGCGGAATCCTCGGCGCCTTGCTGCTTGCCGTCAGCATTCCCGTGTTGCGGCCGTTTATCCTTTTTCTGGGATCGCCGGAACTTCTGATGTTCGCGGTTTTCGGGCTTTGCATGGTGTCTGCCTTGAGCGGCGGAGCGCCATTGCGCGGCCTCGCCGCCGCGGCTCTCGGCATCATGATTGCCATGGTGGGAACGGACCCGACGACGGGCACGCTCCGATGGACCATGGGCATGCTCTACCTGTGGGACGGAATCCACCTGGTGCCGGTGGTGCTCGGTATTTTCGCCTTGCCCGAGCTCGCCGATATGGCGATCGAACGGCGCAGTATCGCGGCCACCAGCAAAATCGACTCCCGGTCCGGACAATGGGAGGGCGTCAAGGATACGTTCCGTCATTGGTTTCTCGTGCTGCGGGTCGGCCTGATCGGTGCGATTCTCGGTGCCGTGCCGGGCATCGGCGCGTCGGTCGTCGACTGGATCGCCTACGGCCATGCGGCGCGCACCGAGAAAGGCGCGGATAAAACATTCGGTACCGGCGACGTGCGCGGCGTTCTCGCATCCGAAGGGTCGAACAATGCCAAGGAAGGCGGCGCCTTGGTGCCGACCATCGCGTTCGGCGTGCCGGGCAGCGCGTCCATGGCGATTTTGTTGGGCGCGTTCCTGATTCACGGCCTCGTTCCGGGCCCCGAAATGCTGACCACGAAGCTGGATGTCACCTATACGCTGGTGTGGAGCGTCGCGCTCGCGAATGTTCTGGGAACCGGCATTTGTTTCGCCTTCTCCAATCATTTCGCGAAGATTGCCCTGATTCGCCAACCCGTCATCATGCCGTTGATTCTGACGGTTCTTTTTATCGGCGCGTATCAGGCGACGCGGAGTTGGGGCGATCTGATTGCGATGCTTTTGTTCGGCCTTCTGGGGTGGACGATGAAGCGCCTGCGGTGGCCGAGGCCGCCGGTGATTTTAGGCGTTGTCCTCGGCGGTATCGTCGAGCGTTATTTGTTCGTGTCGGTCGAGCGTTACGGTATCGACTGGTTGTGGCGCCCCGTCGTGATCGTCGTCATGCTGCTTGCCCTTTGGGGCTTGATCCGGCCGTTGATGAAACAATGGAAGGCTGCCGGCGGCCTCAACGGCATGATCACGGGCTATTCGACTCCGCAATTCGATAAAAACAGCGTCTTTTATGCGTTCTTTATCTGTTTTGCCACCGTCATGGTATTCACGGCCATGCATTGGAATTTTACGGCCAAGTTCGTGCCGATGGTGGTCGGGATATTCGCGGTCGTTGTTGCGGGCATCAGTTTTCTCAATCATACCTTCCGGGCCCGGGACGATAACGGCGATGACGTCAGCCAATACCGAAAAGAGGCGACCAAGACGCTGCATATGGACCTGACCGCCGATGACGGCGTCGAAGTCGGATTGGTGCGCCGCCGGGCCCTGATCTATCTCGGTTGGATATTGGGTTTTCTGGGGATCGTCTGGCTGATCGGGATGCTTCCGGCCGTGTTTGTCTTCGTGATTCTCTACATGCGCCTGGAAGGGAAAGAACGCTGGCCGTTGGTGTTAACGTGCGCCGTCGGGCTGACGGTTTTTTCGACCGTCGTTTTCGACATGTTGTTGACCTTGCCGTGGCCTCAGTCTCTTCTCGGCGACATGCTGCCGGAATTGCGGCGTCTCGTTCCCTCGGTGTAACCACCCGTCAACCGGAATCAACTTCCCATGTGGTCGCGGAAACCGGCTTTTTTGGTAAATCGGCCGCGCCATTTGACGTCCTGATAGACGTTCTCGACCATGAACGGAATCCGGGTCGGCCGGGCCCAGGCGTAATACTCCCACTCCTGGAGCTCCGCCTGTAACCGTTCGGACGGGATGCCGTTGCCGATCAGTTCCGCGATACGGTCACTGAGGGTTATCAGGTAGTCTTTAAACGTTTCGATCACCTCGTTGTTGAGGCCCTTGATCGGGCGGCCATGTCCGGGTACCACCGTTTCGCAGGGAATTTCGAGTAATTGATCGAGGATGACGATCAGGTTGCCGATATCGGCGGTCTTCAAGCGACCGTGCACGCCCGCGAACACCAAGTCGCCGGCAAAGAGGACGCCGCGCTCGGGAAAATTCACCACCATGTCGCCCGGGCAGTGTCCGTGTCCCATGTGGATCAGGTCGATTTTTTCCCCGGCGAGTTTGAGTGTCGCGCGTTCCTTCAAGCCGATATGCGGGATCAATTCCGTGGGGTCGGACGCCTCGTGCGCCAGCGCCGGATTGCGGCGCTTGAGATCGTCGATCCAGAAATCGTCGTGCATTTTTCCGTCGATTCGATCCCGGCAGACCTCCGAAGCGACGATGAAGGCGCCCTGGCGGCGGAAGATGTGATTCATCGTGAAGTGATCGCCATCGTCATGGGTATTGATGGCCAAACGGACGGGGCGGTCGCTGACTTTCTTGTAGGCGTTCATCCAGCCGTCGTAATTCCTGATAAAACTGTCGATGGAGACAACGCCTTCCTCGGTCACGATGATACCGTTGTTCGAATCCCCTTCGGGCCCGACGTAGACGAAAATCCCGTCGCCGACGGTCTCGAGGCCGCCTTCCTTAAAATCAAATCCCATATGGTTTCCCCCTGTTTTTATGATGCCGTTCGATATTATGCCTTACGCGACTTTGTGTCGAAATGTAAGTTCAGCGGCATGTTCAAAGTTTCACATCAAGCTTAATTTAAATCCGGTCGGTTTCGGACGACACAGAAAGCGCTTGCCCTGGGTCGGATAGGTCGCCGATAAATGCCGAAACGGAATCCAACATCTCGTCACCAGGGGGAGAACATGACCGATACGAATTCTCAGCAGCTTAAAGGCCAGGTTGCGCTCATCACGGGGTGCGTGCGCCGGATCGGCCGGGCGATGGCGCTGTCGCTGGCGAAGGAGGGCGCGGCGATCGTCGTTCACGCGAGAAGTTCGCGCGACGAGGCCGAGGCGCTGGCGAAAGAGATCGAAGCCATGGGCGGCAGGGCGCTCGTGCAGTTGGCGGATGTGACGAAGGAAGACGAAGTCAAAACCCTGGTCGACACTATAGTCGATCACTTCGGCCGGCTCGATATCCTGATCAACAACGCGGCGATCCGCCGGCAAACGCCGTTTCTCGAATTGAGTCTCAAGGAGTGGCACGAAATTCTCGAAATCGTGCTCGACGGCGCGTTCCTGTGTTCGCGCGCGTGCGTGCCGCACATGATCAAGGCCGGCGGCGGCGCCATCATTAACATGGGCGGGTTGAGTCCGTACCTGGGATCGTACGACCGCTTGCACGTCGAAACGGCGAAGATGGGGCTCGTCGGGTTTACCCGCGGCTTGGCAATCGACGTGGCCAAGCACGGCATTACCGTCAACCTGATCTCGCCCGGCGGTATCGGCGGACAGCGCAGCAAGACCTCGCCGGAATCCTCGACCAAGCCCGGCGGCAACGCTATTCCGCTCGGCCGCGAGGGCACCTTCGAGAACATTGCCAACATGGCGCATGCGCTTTGCATCCCGGCGGGGCGCTACATCACCGGTCAGAGCATCCACGTCAACGGCGGCCGCTTCATGGGCTTTTAATTTTAAAAGATCGTCCGCGCCGGCTTGTAGATTTCGAGCCCGGCGGGATCGATCCGGATGTTCAGCCCGGAAATCTCGTTCGGTTTCAATTCGGGCAGGCGTTGCACGGTTTCAAGAAAACGCTCGCTTTCCGCCGGCTCGACGATGCCTTCGGCCAGGGTCCGGTATTTGTGGACGTATTCGGTCCGCCCGAACGGCCGCGCACCGCGCGGATGCGCATTGGCGATGGGCAGTTCGTCGACGATTTCGGTGCCGTCCTTATAGGTTGCGACGGCGCGCGCGCCGTGATCGCGCAGCAGCGGCGGCGGATCGTCGTAACGGCGGTTCCATTCCTCGCTCTCGACAGTGGATATTTTCTTCCATAGTTCGATGGTGTCCGCGCGATGTACGCGTTCGGGCAGGTAGCTGTTGATGTGATGCCAAACGCCGTCCTGCAGGGCGACGGCGAACGCGAACATGGCGCTGTGATCGAGCGTTTCGCGGCTGGCGTCGGGGTCGTACTTTTGCGGGTCGTTGGAGCCGCATCCCATGATGTTATGGGTGTTGCGTTTGGTGTGCAGCACGATACTCTCGATGTTTTCCGGGTCCTTGAGCCGGTCGCGCATCTTGAAGGCGAGATCGACGATGGCTTGGCCGTGATAGCCGATGGAATGTTCCTTGGTGAAGGTTTCGAGAATTTGGCGCTTGGGCTCGCCGGGGTCGGCCGTGGGCACGTGGCAGGTGTCGCCGCCGACCTGACGGGCGATGATGCCGTCCTCGCCTTCGTAGATCGGGGTCGGGCTTTGTTCGCCGCGCAACGCCCGATCCAAGGCCTCGATAGCGAGTTTGCCGACGTGCCCCGGGGCGTAGGCCTTCCAACTGGTGATCGCGCCCTTGCGGGTCTGGCGGACCGTTTGCGAGACGTGCGCGGCCTGCTGGATCGCCTGATAGACGACGTCGGTCTCGAGGCCGAGCATGGAGCCGACTCCGGCGGCGACCGCCGGGCCGACATTGCCCAGGTGTTCGAGACCGCGCTTCTTGAGGTTGATGCCCTTGGCGAGCGATATCTGGGTCTCGTAGGCGAGGATGATGCCGCGCAATACCGCTTCGCCGGTTGCGCCGCATTGCTCGGCGGCGGCGATGATGGACGGGATGTTGTCGCCCGGGTGGCCCGAGTCGAGGCCGCCGAAATAATCGTGGAAGTCGAGTTCCCTGACGGCGGTCGCGTTGGCCCAGGCCGCCCATTCGCAATGCACGCGGGTATCGTTCGAAACGCCGAGAACCGTGGCGCCGCCCTCGCGCGGGTGCGCCAGCGCCTGGGCGCGGGCGTTCACGACCGCATGGTTGTTGAGCGCGGCGACGGCGACGCCCGCGTTGTCGATGATGCGGTTGATCGCCATGTCGACCGCCTCCGGATCGTTCGGCGTCGGATCGGTGGCGGCGGCGGCGAGTTTCCAGGCCAGTTGCTTGGTTTTGTCGAGGGTTTCGCCGGATTTCAGGGGGCGGACTTCGTTCGTGATCATAGTGTTACCTCAGGCTGTTAAAAACGGGCGCAGGGCGCCGATATCCTTGATCGTCTCGATAGACCAAATCGTGGCGATCAGTTTTTTCGCGCGGGCGGTGCCGAGCACCGGCGCGGTCAAATCGTAGGCTTTCGCCTCGACTTCCGCGCGCGTCATCGGATTGGCGGCGGTGCCGCGCACGGCGCGAACGTGCCGGGACACTTTCTTGCCGTTCTTCAGGTACATCTCGACCTTGGCCTGGCGCGCGGGCTTGGCTTTTTCGAGCGCGAGCACGCCCTTGAGGTCGATTTTTTTACGCACGGCGACGACCTTGGGGTCCTTCATGCGCGCGAAGTCGTGGGACGAATGAAAGGTGACCGTGCCGTCGACGATCATCAAGGCGATGAGATGCTGCACACTGATATTGGGCACCGCCCTGTTATCCACCGTCCTGGCGCTGTATTTCGGCAGGTGCGCAACGACCCGCTCGATGTCGCCCGGCTTGAGGCCGTGTTCGGCGATCAGTGCGTGGGCGGCATCGAGCGCCGCCTGGATCGGCGAGCCGACCGACCATTTCTTGATGTTGGT
>JBBDTH010000167.1:0-15703 GCA_040904505.1 Rhodospirillales bacterium
CGGAGGGAAGTTTATCGGATTCCCATAACACGAACGCCGCGAAGGCCAGAACGACCAAACCCGAGACGATATCGCCTTGCCGCGCGTTCACGACGCTAACTCCGCGGGACGAAACGTAATCATGGGCCCTCCCTCCTCAATTACTTTAGCGTTTTCTACTATAGGGCAGCAACCTTTGAATCGGAAAAAAGATGCGCCATCCCCTTGCCGGGGTCGAAGGGAATTCACATGAATACCGAAAACGGGTCAATTTTCGATGATAGCGACCGTCTGATCCTCGACGACGGAGTCATTTTCTTTAACAAGAATTTCCTTAACCGTACCGGCCTCCGGCGCCAACACGGGAATTTCCATTTTCATCGACTCGAGGATCATGATCTCGTCGTCTTCCTCGACTTTATCGCCGGGTTTCGTAACGATCTTCCAAACCGAGCCGGTGATTTCCACCTTAACGTCTACGTCCGCCATCTCTTTCCCTTTTCAACAACGAAAACAAATACGATTACACATAACTCGTCGGCCAACGGCTCAACAGATGCTGTCCGACGCCGTTCGTAAGACGCGAACGGTGATACTTTAACATATCGATCAGATACGCGCGCGTTTCGCGGGGATCGATGACTTCCTTAACGCCATAGAGGGACGCAAGGTCGTAAGCGGACCCGCCGCGGGCCCGCATTTCCTCGACAAGCGTGTTGAACCGCTCGGGATCGTCCTCTTCCTCGACCCCATGCACGATGGTGACGGCCGAGCGCGGGTCCATGAAACTGACGTCGGCCGACCACCACGCCGCGACTTCTTCGGCGATCCCGCCGGCACCCATATTGATGAAGCCCCGACCGTAGCTTTTCCTCAAAATAATGCTGATCCGCGGCATCGTAACCTGCAGCAGCGCATTCATCCAATTGATGACCTTGCCGATGACGCCGTGCTTTTCGGCTTCGGGCCCGATCAGAAAACCGGGCTGATCCTGCAGAAACACCAGCGGAATATTGTAGGAATCGCACAGCACGATAAAGCTCGTCGCCTTGCAGCAACCGTCGGCATCCATGACGCCGCCCTTGAATTGCGGGTTGTTCGCGACGATTCCCACGACATGACCGCCGATCCGCACCAGCGCGGTCGTCAGGCTGCGCGCGTAGCGGGCCTTGATCTCGAAAAAGCTGTCTTTGTCGACGAACGCCTTGATGACCTTCCGGACGTCATAAACGCGCGCCAGGGATTCGGGCAGTAAATCGAGGATCTTCCCGCTGTCGTCGTCCGAACCCGCCGGCACGGGCCGAACCGGCGGCGGTTCGTTTTGATGGCTCGGCATATAACCGAGAAAGCGTTTGACGATATCCAGGGTTTCTTCGTCGCTTTCGGCGACGGCATCGGCAAAGCCGGAATGATCGGCGTGTACCTGCCAGCCGCCGAGCTCTTCGCCGGTCACCTCCCGCTTCAAGGCCCGCGAGACCATCCGCGGGCTGGCGACCGCCATCACCGAGCCCTTGCGCATGACATTGAAGTCGGACGAACAGGCATGCCATGCGGCGGAACCGAACGCGTAGCCCATCAGCGCCGAGACCCACGGGGATTCCCGGCCGCGCAAAAAACGGTTGCCTTCGTTGGTCAGGCCCATGCCTTCGCCCATGACGTCGGGCATGCGGACCCCGGTGGATTCGCTCAGGAACACCACCGGAAAGCCGCGTTTCGCGCCCATGTCCTTGATGTGAACCATCTTGCGGTTGTTCGTGTAACTCGATGACGAGCCTTTGACGGTAAAATCGTAAGCCACGACGCCGAGCGGCCGGCCTTCCAGCTCGCCGAAGCCGCAGACCTTGCCGTCGGCCGGCGTCTGCTCGCGCATTTCCTTGATGTAGGATGTGCCGAACAGGCCCGATTCACGAAACGACCCCGCATCCAACAGATACTTGACCCGGTCGCGCGCGCTCAACACGCCCGCGTTCCGGCGCTTCGCCAATTTTTCCTCGCCGCCCATGGCCATGGCCTTGGCGCGGCGCGCTTCGTGTTCCTTGATCTTATCGTCGAATGACATAAGGAATAATGCTCCGGTTTTCGCTCATCTAAAACACCTTAATCCCGCCGTTCAACGGGTGCGTAGCGTCGCGGGGACGGCCCGACGAACTTCGCCAACGGATGAATAAGCTTGTTATCGGCGCGCTGTTCGGCGATGTGCGCCAACAACCCGCTCGTCCGGGCGATAACGAAGACCGCCGGGAACATATTCGTCGGCAGGCCGCACATACGGTAAATCACGGCCGTATAATAATCCAGATTGGCGAAGATCCGTTTTTCCCGCCAAACCACGTCCTCGATCCGTTCGGCGACGGGATACAGAACCGTATCGCCCGCCGCGTCCGTCAGTTCTTTCGCCCAGCGCTTATTGATGGCGTTGCGCGGGTCCGCCGTGGCGTAGACCCGCTGACCAAAACCGATCACGCGTTTTTTGTTCGCGAACATATCGAGCACGGCCGCTTCCGCTTCATCGGGCGTTTCGAACCGTTCCAACATCCGCATCACCGCGGCGTTGGCGCCGCCGTGCCAAGGCCCCCGCAAGGTTCCGATCGCCGAGGTGTAACAGGAATACACGTCCGACAAGGTCGATGCCGCGATGCGCGCGGCGTAGGTCGAAGCGTTGAAATCGTGTTCGGCGTAAATGATCAGCGAAACGTCCATCGCCCGGCGGAACGTTTCGTCGGGCTTTTCTCCGGTCAAAAGATGAAGAAAATGCCCGGCGACGCTGTCCTCGCCCGTCTCCGCTTCGATCCGCCGGCCGGATTGATGGAAGTGATGCCAATAAAACAGAATCGAACAAAAATAATTGGCGAGTTTCGCCCCGATTTTGAACTGATCGTTCTCCGGCGTTTCCGGCTCCAGGCTTCCGAGAACGGAACAGCCGGTTCGCAACACGTCCATCGGATCGGCTTCGGCGGGCAGCCGCTCCAAGATATCCTTCAGGGAGTCGGGCAACGCCTGCCCCCCGGCCATCGCCGTTTTATGATCCTTCAGTGCCGCCGCCGACGGCAAATCGCCATGGCCGAGCAGATACGCGACCTCTTCATAGGTTGCGTGATCGGTCAGTTCCTTAATTTCATACCCGTAGTAGTAGAGAAGGTTTTTTTCCTTGTCGATTTGACAAATCTTCGTCTCATCGACAAGAACATCCGCTAGGCCTTTAGCGACCGCAGCGTTCATAACGGTTGCTCCTCCATCCGGGTTTTAAGGATGCCATACATGTGATCATAACCAGAAGATATAAGCTAAGGACATATCATCAGAAACTGAAGACATATCAATGAACAATGAACCGAAGGTGCATCATCTTGCAAACCGCATAGGGATTGTCAAGTTGGCCAACGCGCGCCACAATCGCCCCGCAAGAGGGAGGGCACATTCATGAAGATCACTCAAGTCGAAGTCATTCCGGTTTGGTACGAAGTTACCGATGCCTACAACCAGTTATTCGGGTCCGGCAAGAAAGCGGGAAGCCAAGTCCATTCGCGCGAAGGGTGGTTCGCGGACATCGATTACAAGGAAAATGTTTTCGTCAAAGTCCATACCGACGAAGGCATCGTCGGTTGGGGTGAAGCGACGGCCCACCCTGTCACCAGCGAAACCCAAGCCGGACTGATCTCCACCATTCAGCTTTTTGCCGGCATGATCATCGGCAAGGACCCGTTCCAAATAGGGGCGTTCCATGCGGCCTGGGATCACATGTTCCTGCAGGCCAACGCCGGCGCCCGCTCGGCCCTCGATATCGCCGTGCACGACATCATGGGCAAGGCGACCGGACAGCCGATCTACAAGCTTTTGGCCGGCGGCTACTATCAGACCCGGTTCGGCCTGATGGGAACCATGCCGCGCGCCGAGCCGGCCGTGATGGCCGAAATGTGCAAGGAGCACATGGAGCGCGGTTATACCTGCTTCGAACCCAAGATGACCGGACACAAGGAATCGCTGGACGCCGACGCCGATCGTTTAGAGGCCATTCTCGATGTCGTGCCGCAATCGTGTTTGATCATGGCCGACCCCAATCAGGGATGGGGTACCGCCAAGGACACCATCGAACTCATGCGCCGCCGTTTCCCGACGACGCCGAACCTCGCCATCGAACAGCCCGTGATGTTTCACGACCTGATCGGTCTCGAGCAAATCACCCGGTCGATCCCGCAAAAAGTGATCGCCGACGAAGCACTGCAAAACCTTTCCACCACCATCGAGGTCGTTTCCAAACGCATGGCCGATATGACCAGTTTCAAGCTCGGCAAATGCGGCGGCTTTTACAAAGCCATGCAGATGATCCGCATTTCGGAAGCGGCAAATGTTCCGGTCCGCATCGATTGGACTCAAGGGTCGCATTTGCTCGATACCGGCACCGGTCACCTGCACGCCTGCGTGCGCCTCGCGGCCTGCGACCCCGGCATGGATTACCAGCTTCGGATCAAGGACAAGCCCGTTGCCGAGGGCGGCGTGTATATCGAGAACAACCAGTTCGTCATGCCGGACACGCCGGGCCTGGGCCTGACGATGGATGAAGACGTCATCAAACATCTCTCGGAAAGAAAATAGCTAAAGCGGCAGGCGGATTCTGGCGCGCAGCCCGCCGAGCGGCGACTCGCTCAGCGTGATGTCGCCGCCATGCCCGCGAATGACGTCCCGGGCAATGGTCAGCCCGAGGCCGACGCCCCCGGTTTCCCGATTGCGCGAGCTTTCCAAACGATAAAACGACTTGAACACCTCCTCGCGCTTGTCTTCGGGAATACCCGGGCCGTCGTCGTCGACCGTGATTTCGATGGCATTGCCCCGTTTGCCCGCGCGCACCGAAATGGTGTTCGCGTACCGGATCGCGTTATCGATCAAATTCATCAGACTTCGCTTGAAAGCTTGCGGCCGCAACGGCACCACGAGGTCGCCTTCCGTATGCAAATCCACCGAAAGGGTGTTACGCCGCGCCTGAGCGACGGTTTCTTCCAGGATCGTGTTGACGTTCGTCGGTTGCGGCGTCTCCGCGCCCTCGCCCCGGGCAAACGCCAGATATCCTTCGAGCATATGCTCCATTTCCTCGACGTCGCCTTTCAGCTCTTCGGTACCCGAGGAGCTTTTCAGCATCGCCAATTGAAGCTTCATGCGCGTCAGGGGCGTCCGGAGATCGTGGGAAACGCCCGCCAGCATTTCGGTCCGTTGGGAAATTTGACGCATGATCCGTTCCCGCATCGCCAGGAATGCCGTGGCGGCCTGGCGGACTTCGCGCGCGCCTTCCGGTTTGAACCGCGAGACGTCGCGGCCCTTGCCGAAATTATCGGCCGCAACCGCCAAGCGGCGAATAGGCTTGACCTGATTGCGCATGAACACCATCGCCACGGCAAACAGAATCAACGAGGTTCCGACCATCCAAAGCACGAAGACATACGTCGTCGAGGTGAAGAGCCTTTTACGGGAGACGACGGCTTCCAGGACATCGTTCGAGAGTTGAATTTGAACGATCACGTGCCGTTCCAACGCTTCCGAGTCGATGCGAAACGGCTGGCTTAACGCCTCGCTCAAAGCATGGTTCAGCATATCCTCCAGCATGCCGCTGCCCTTCGAGGGCGTGTTCGGCAGAATGGCGTCTTTTTTAAGATCGAAGGTAATGAGCTTATGGGCTTCCCAAAGATCGAGATATCGTTCTTGCGCGTCAGGATCGGAATTTTGACGCAATACCTCTATCAACGAGGCGATATCGCCGGCGACGCTGCGCGACAATCGCAGGCTGACCTTATCCCAATGGCTTTCGAAAAAAATCAACGCCGAGACGACCTGCAATAGAACAAGCGGGGTCACGATGATGAGCAACGAACGCCCAAGCAGACTACGGGGAAGCAATTGCTTAATTGAAATCATCGGTCATTCCGGCAAAAACACCTCAATCGGGACGCAAGACATATCCTCTTCCGCGTACCGTTTGCAAATACCTCGGTAATTTTAAATCTTCTTCTATCTTGCGCCTGAGACGGGTTACTTGAACATCGATGGCCCGCCCACCCCCGCGGGCGCCGGTGTAGCCGCTTAATTCCTCTCGGCTCATAACGACACCCGGCCGCTCGGCGAGAACTTTCAGCAGCGCGGCTTCGACATCGGTCAAATGAATGCGCTGCCCGTCTCGGGTCAATTCCTCCCGGGCCAAATCGAACACCACGTCGCCGAGGCATATGTGCGCCGGTTGCGTCGCCGGCACCGGCACGCGCCGCAGAATATTATTGATCCGCAAAAGCAGCTCCCGGGGCTCGAAAGGCTTGACCAGATAATCGTCGGCGCCGCGCTCGAGTCCCGTCACGCGATCATCCGGCTCGCCCATGGCGGTCAACATGAGAATCGGGATATCGCTTCGCCGGCGTAGATCGGCGGCAAAATCGAGGCCGCTCTCTCCAGGCATCATGAGATCGAGTACAACCAGATCGAAGGTCAAAACATCGAGCCGCGCCCGGGCATCCGCCGCGTCCTTGGCCGTCACGATCAGAAAACCGTTTTCCAGGAGGAACTTTCCGATCAGATCGCGAAGCCGCGCATCGTCGTCCACTACGAGGATGTGTGCCGCCTCTTGAGCCATGTGCCGATTATACCTCGCCCCTTACCGGTTGTCCTAAATCGGTATTATCTTGCCTACGCCGCTCTTTTTCGGCTATCCCGCTTCCCGGCGCCTCCAGTTTATTGACTGAATCGGCCTGGACTGCTACCCAAAGCGATATAATATAAAGGAATTCACACACCCTCCGGGGGAAATCGGCGGGCCCGGCCCGGCCGGAATTTTCCGGGGAAAACCGAAGGAAAGACGCCGATGTTAACGGCACCATTCGATGATCGAGACGGCACGATTTGGTTCGACGGCGCGCTTGTTCCCTGGCGCGACGCCAAAATCCACGTCCTCACCCACGCCTTGCATTATGCCTCGGCCGTGTTCGAGGGCGAGCGCGTCTACGGCGGTAAAATTTACAAGCTGAACGAGCATACGGAGCGGCTTTTCAAGTCGGCGGAAATCTTCGGCTTCAAGATGCCGTTTACGGTCGCCGACATCAACGCGGCCACCGAAGCCGTCTGCAAGGACAACGACATCGTGGACGGCTATATCCGCCCGATTGCCTGGCGCGGCAGCGAGATGATGGGCGTTTCGGCGCAACAAACCAAAATTCATATCGCCATCGCGGCCTGGGCGTGGCCTTCCTACTTCTCGCCGGAGGCCCGCATGAAGGGCATTCGCCTCAAAACAGGTCCGTGGCGGCGGCCCGCGCCGGACACCGCGCCGGTCATGGCGAAGGCCGCCGGCCTTTATATGATCTGCACGCTTTCGAAACATACCGTGGAAAACGAGGGCTGGGACGACGCCCTGTTTCTCGATTGGCAAGGTCGGGTCTCCGAATCGACCGGCGCCAATATTTTCCTGTCTTTCGGCGACGGCAAACTCCACACGCCGATTCCCGATTGTTTCCTGAACGGCATCACCCGGCAAACGGTGATCGGCCTGGCGAAAAAACGCGGGATCGACGTGATCGAACGCCATATCATGCCCGACGAGCTCGGCAAGGCGACGGAAGTTTTCGTGACCGGCACCGCGGCCGAAGTGACCCCCGTCGGTCAAATCGATTCCAACACATATACCGTCGGCGAAATCACCAAGCGGCTTATGGCCGATTACGACGCGGAAGTCGGCAAGGCGCCGGCGAAGTCCGCGAGCGCCGCCTAAACGGCCCCATCACACGAGTTCGTGCCGGCCGCCGGGATCTTCCAGAAAGAGTTCGGTGAGTTCGCGCGTGATATGATCGAACGCATCGTCGACGGAATTGGTTTTGAAAATAACGTCGAGCTCCTCCGGCAGGATCGTGCCGTGATGCACCATGGCATCGAGATCGAGAACCTTATCCCAATAATCCGTGCCGTAAAGCAAGACCGGCATTTTTTTGTGCAGCTTATGCGTCGTCACCAACGTCATGGTTTCGAACAATTCATCGAGCGTTCCGAAGCCGCCGGGAAAAATGATCAAAGCCTTGGCTAAATACATAAACCAGAACTTGCGCATGAAAAAATAATTGAACTCGAACGTCAATTCCCGGGTGATATGCGGATTCTCGTGCTGCTCGAACGGCAGTCTGATGTTAAGCCCGACATTCATGCCGGCCGCTTCGGACGCTCCCAGGTTCGCCGCTTCCATGATACCGGGGCCGCCGCCGGTACAGACGACAAAACGGCGTTCGGTACCTTCCAGATTCTTCGACCACTCCGTCAGCCGGCGCGCCAGTTCGCGGGCATCTTCGTAATACCGCGACATTTCCAGCGCCTGCTCGGCCGCGGCGATATTACCCTTATGTGTGCGCGCAACGCTCAAGAGTCGGTCGGCTTGTTCGCGCGACACGATCCGGGCGGAGCCGAAAAACACGATGGTATCGCTGACCGCGAAACGCTTGAAGCGGGCCGCGGGCTCCAAATATTCCGAAAGAATCCGCAACGGCCTGCCGTCCCGGCCTTCGATGAACCGCGGATTCAAATAAGCCGGCAGCGGCTTGGGGTAGTCGTCGTTCATGCCATCTCCGTTCGGTAAACGCCGAGCTGAAAATTCGGCGACATCAGCCTCGAACCTTATCCCGGTCTGTCCGATCCTGCGCCCACCGCTCGGCGGCCCGGTCGTCGGAATCCCGCGCGGCAACCCATTGCGGACCCGAGTCCGTTTCTTCGCGTTTCCAAAACGGCGCCTGGGTTTTCAGCCAGTCGATTAAAAAGTGGCATGCCTCGAACGCATCCTGGCGATGAGCCGCCGCCGTAATGACCAAGACGATCTGATCGCCCGGTTCCAACGTGCCGTAACGATGAATAATCAAAGAGGCTTTCAGCGGCCAGCGGGCGCGGGCATCGGCCTCGATTTTCTCCACGGCCTTTTCGGTCATCGCGGGGTAGTGCTCGAGAGTCATCGCGCCGATCCGCTCCCCGTCGGCCATATCGCGCACCAAGCCGACGAAGGAACACAGCCCGCCTATTCCGTGCTTCCCCCGCACGAGGCCTTTAAGCTCTTTGCCGACATCGAAGTCTTCTTGCTGGATGCGAATCATTGTCGCCTCTTATTCGCCGGTTTTATCCGCCGGTGACGGGCGGAAACAACGCAACCTCATCGTCCGGCGCGACCGGATGATCGAGTTTAGCATAATCCTGATTGACCGCGACGCGAACGATCGACAGGTCCGCCAAGGCCTGTTCATAGCCGCGCCCGCGCTGCTTCAGCCAATCGAGCAGGTCCGTGACAGTGCGCACGGATACGGGCGGCGAAATCTCCTCCTCGGCGATGCCGATCCGTTCGCGAATCCAGGCAAAATACAGAAGCTTCATCGCGTTACTTCGCTGAACGGCAGAAAATCGACCGAAAATCCTTTTTTGAATGCCCCTTGCTCCTCGGGCAGTTCGATCAGGCCGTCGGCGAACGCCATCGACGAGAGAATCCCGGCACCATCGGTATGATACTTCACCGCCCCCAAGACCCCATCGCGCCCGCGCACCAATTTGGCGCGCAGCCACTCCCGGCGGCCGGGTTTTTTCTTGTGATCGAATTCCGCGCGCACCTTGAACATCGGCGGCGTTATATCCGCGCACCCGGTCAGCATCAGAATCAAAGGCCTGGCAACCTGCATAAAGGTCACCATGACAGCCACCGGGTTGCCCGGCAATCCCACGAACGCCTTGCCGGCAACCCGGCCGAGCGCGATCGGCCGGCCCGGCTTGATCGCGAGACGCCAAAAATGCAGTGTTCCGAGATCCTGAACGGCGCCGGCGATATGATCCTCCTCGCCCTGGCTGACCCCGCCCGACGTAATCAGGACGTCATGGTCCCGGGCGGCGTTACTCAACGCCGCGCGGATCGCCACCCGCGAATCGGGCAAAATCCCGAGATCCGTCACGATCAACCCAAGCCCCTCCAGAAGGCTCGCGATGGTATACCGGTTGGCATCGAAGACACACCCTGCCGGCGCCTCGCCGGAAGGATCGCGGATTTCGTCGCCGGTCGAGAAAATCGCCGCCTTGAGACGCCGGTAGACCGGCAATTCGGTATAGCCGACGGATGCCGCCAAGCCGATCTCCTGGGCCCGGAGCCGGCGGCCCTTGCCGATGATGACGCTGCCTTCCCGGATGTCTTCGCCGGCCGAACGCCGGTTGGCGCCTTTTTTAATGCCGTGTTTCAAGATGACGAAATCGCCGTCCCGTTCGCACTCTTCCTGAAAAAAAATCGTATCGGGCCCGGCGGGCATGGGCGCCCCGGTAAAAACATTCAACGCCTCCCCCTGTCTGGCCGGCCGGTTCAGCGGATGGCCCGCCGCGATCCGCCCCGTGACCGGCAGCCGTGTTTCCGCTTCTCGGTTCAGATCGTCGAAATAAACGGCGTAGCCGTCGACGGCGGCGTTATCGTGCGGCGGAACGTTTCTTGCGGAAACGATATCGGCGGCGACGAAACGATTCAGCGCCGCGCGCAAGGGCACGGTTTCCGCCTCCGCGACAGGAACGATCCGTTCGCGCAGAATGCTCAGCGCGTCCGCGTAGGGCATTAAGTCCGACCCCATTGCGAAACAATCGTTCTTCAGGTCAACCATGGTTTCCGGCGGCCTTAAGGCCGCAATGCTCCATAATAAAATCAGCGATGCCGCCTACGTCATTCAAGTCCAGCACCGGCAGCGTGACGTCCGGCAACGGGGCATCGCTTGCAACCGCGACGACGTTCCGATCTTGACGGCACAAAAGTTCCTGCCCCAATGCGGGCCGATGCACCTCGATCTTATCATGCTCCTGGCGCTTGAATCCCTCGACCAGCAACAAATCGACCGGCGTCATGAGGTCGACCAAGGAGTCCAGATCGGGTTCGGACTCCTGGCCGAGTTCGTGAACCAAAGACCAGCGCGAGCCCGACGCCAGCATGACCTCGCGGGCACCGGCGCGGCGATGTTCATAGGAATCCTTGCCCGGTTGGTCGATATCGACATCATGATGCGTATGTTTCATCGTGGAAACACTCACGCCGCGGCCAATCAATTCCGGCAGCAATTTAACCATAAGGGTGGTTTTACCGCTACCGCTCCACCCGACCAATCCGAAGGTTCTCATCGCAGCACGGCTACCGGTTCGTTCAAGGATATTAAAAATGATTAGATAGTTATTGGGGATGAGCCGCTGAAAATCAACCGGCCTTGCTGGTTTTATCCGTATTTTCCAAGGCTTTATCGCTCTCAGCCGCATCAACCCCATGAATTTGGCGCAATCCGGCGCGCAGATAATCGTAGCCCGTGATCAAGGTCAAAATCGCGGCGCCCCATAAACCCAGAATCCCGATTTGCAAAGTCGTCAACGGGCCGAAATCGGGGCCGGCGTTGCCGACAATCAAAACCCCTAGGGCGATCAGCTGAAGGGTCGTTTTCCATTTTGCCATCGCCGAAACAGGCACGCTGACGCGAACACTCGCCAGAAATTCCCTCAGTCCCGAAACTAATATCTCCCGGCATAGAATCACGGCCGCCGGCAGCAAGGCCCAATCTTGAATTCGATCGATGCCCACCATGATCAACAAAACGGTCGCCACGAGAAGCTTATCGGCGATCGGATCGAGAAACTTACCCAGGCTGGACTGCTGTTCCCACGCCCGCGCCAAGTAGCCGTCGAAGAAATCCGTCACGCAGGCATAGACATAAACGGCGAACGCCAGCCAATTACCGAGCGGTTCGGGCAACAACAACAGCATCGCCACCACGGGAATCGCGGCAATCCGGGAAAAAGTCAAAATATTCGGAAGTTTTATCTGCATCGTCCGGTGCCGAGTCTCTGATTTCACCCAATGACAAAAGAAAGCATTTTATCGGTCCGAATGAAACCGTTCATAGAGTTTATGGGCCATCGCCTTGCTGATTCCCTCGACGACTTCAAGATCCGCCAGCCCGGCTTCGGCAACCGCTTGCGCCGAGCCGAAATGGTGTAACAAGGCCTTTTTACGCTTGGCACCGATGCCGGGAATATCGTCCAGAGTCGAATACCCCGTCGATTTAGAGCGCCGCGCCCGGTGGGTTCCGATGGCGAAACGATGGGCCTCGTCGCGAAGCCGTTGAATGAAATACTGCACCGGATCGCGATGCCCGAGCGCGAACGGCGACCGGCCGGGCATGAAAATTCGCTCGTGTCCGGCATTCCGCTCCGGCCCCTTGGCGATCGCGGCAATCGCAATATCGTCGATGCCCAGTTCGGCGAACACGTCCAGGGCCGCGCTCAATTGGCCGGCGCCGCCGTCGATCAACACCAAGGACGGCCACTGGCCGCGCTGGCGGTCCGGATCTTCTTTCAGGGCCCTCGAAAACCGGCGGGTCAGGACTTCGCGCATCATGGCGTAATCGTCGCCCGCCGTGAACGGTTGCTGCGCGGCGTCGGCCAGTCCCGCCGTGTCGGCGGTATCGGCCGATTCCCGCTTGGACGGGCGATCGCCCCGGATGTTGAATTTGCGGTAGGCGTTTTTGATCATCCCGTCGGGCCCGGCGACGATCATGGCGCCGACGGCCTGCGCGCCCGCCGTGTGACTGTTATCGTAAACCTCAATTCTTTGGGGCGGGCCATCCAGGTCCAGGACCCGCGCCAGATCCTCCAGCAGTTTCCGCTGCGTGGCACTTTCGTTCAGGCGCCGCGACAGGGCCTCGCGGGCATTGTTCAAAACATGCTCGACGAGCTTCTTTTTTTCGCCGCGCTGGGGCACCGTAACGCTGACACGCTTTTCGCCGTGAACGCTCAGAGCGTCGGCGACGAGGGATTGTTCCTTCAAGCGATGACTGAGCAATACATGCTCCGGCGGCACCTTGTTGGTATAAAATTGCCCGATAAACGCTTCGAGAACGGCCGTCACGTCTTCGTCCCGGGCATGCGCCGGAAAGTAGGCCCGATTGCCGTAATTTCTGCCGCTTCGAAAAAAGAAGACCTGAACGCAGGTTTGTCCGCCGGCCTGGTACGCGGCGATGACATCGGCATCCTCGACGGTTTCGGGATTGATTTCCTGGCGGGCCTGCACCCGGGTCAAGGCTTGGATACGATCCCTGTATTCGGCGGCGGCTTCATAATCCAAGGCCTCGCTCGCCGCCTGCATCTTGGCGGCGAATTCCCGTTGGATCCGGTGCCCCTTGCCGAGAAGAAAATCGCGCGCCTGGGCAACCAGGGTCTCATAGTCCTCTTTCCCGATTCGCCCGACACACGGCGCCGAACACCGCTTGATTTGATACAGCAGACACGGCCGCGTACGGCTTTCGAAGACGGCGTCGTTGCACGTTCGCAATAAAAACGCCCGCTGCAGAATATTGAGCGTATGGTTGACCGCGCCGGCCGACGCGAACGGTCCGAAATATTGCCCTTTTTGTTTCCGGGCGCCGCGGTGCTTCAGGATTTGCGGAAATTCATGATCGTCCGTTACCAAAATCGAGGGGAACGACTTATCGTCGCGCAGTAAAATATTATAACGCGGCGTATAGCGCTTAATCAGATTCGCTTCCAAAAGAAGCGCTTCCGCCTCCGTATGGGTCGTGATGAATTCCATGTCCTTGGTTTCCGCCACCATCCGGCGGAGCCGATTGGACAGGCGCGCGACCTGCACATAGCTGGAAACCCGCTTTTT
The DNA here is from genome assembly GCA_040904505.1 of Rhodospirillales bacterium. GTDB lineage: Bacteria > Pseudomonadota > Alphaproteobacteria > Rhodospirillales > CALINB01 > CALINB01. The sequence goes on from JBBDTH010000167.1 coordinate 13,646, forward strand.
CAGGTTTTTCGCCTTGCCGACGTACAGCACGTCCCCGGCGGCATTGATCATCCGGTAGACGCCCGGCAGTCCCGGCAAGGTTTTGAGGTGCGTTTCGACGATGCCGGCGCCCTCGACAAGAGAGGCCCGCACGTTCGGCGCCGTTTTGGGAACTGGATCTATGCGCGACATATCGATCGTTTCATATATGCGATCATCGGGACCGCTCCGGCAAACAGATCATTTTCCACGGTTCTTCACACCGACACCGCAAAAAACGTTTCGGTTTGCGACTATCCACTTTGTTTGTGGATAAGACTGTGCACAACGGACGATTTGTCGCCTTGACAGCATAGTGTGCCGAAACATCTGCCCTTTGCCTAAATTAAGTGCAATCTTTCAACTCATTGATAAATATAGTGATTTTTATGATGATTTGAAGACGCGCGCAACCGCGGGAAATATACGGGCCCGGCTACGCGCCGTCTAAAGCGATCCGACGCCCTGTGCACAACTCCCTAGATCGGATCATGATTGATCGGAAACACCCCTTCAGTTCCGATCAATCCTGTGAATCCGATCTACATCAATAACTTAAAGCAGATTCACAGGGTTGTCGGATCGCCATTTCCGTTTTTCGCGATTCCGACCAACCATGATCTGCTCTAGGAAATATTGCCGGAAAAACTCAGGATTTAGGCCGGGGATCGAAATCGCTCGATTTCCACGCCGACGCTTTCGGTATCGCTCAGGGCCTCTAATTTCTCGATTCGGACACGGGCGGACAGCACCCGGACATCGCTTAAGCACATGCCCGCGATCTCCTCGGCGAACGTTTCCACCAGATTGACGTGCCCTTGTGCCGCAATCTCCCGTATCCGCCCGGCAATGGCTTCGTAACAAACGACATTGTTGAGATCGTCCTTCAGGGTCTCCGCCCCCTCGTCCACGGCCAAATCCAGGCTTATCCGCACCTTTTGCTTCCTGCCGTGCTCATGGCGATGCACCCCGATCAAGCGCTCGAGGACCATATTCTGGATAAAAACGTGCCGGATATCTGCCTCCGTATCGGCAATTCGAGCCGATTGCGCGGTCGGAATCGGGGTAACCGTCATGAAAAAATCCACCTTTTCATCGTATCGAGCGTTCTAACCGTCAAGGTTGTCTCCGGCCGCCTTTGAACCTCCGCCGAGGTGCTGGCCGCCGTCCACAGCAATCATCTGGCCCGTGATGGAGGGGGCGTCAAGGATGAAACGGACGGTCGCCGCGATTTCCTCCGGCGCCGCGCCCTTTTCCAAGGGCAACGCCTCGCATTGCCGGCGGAATTGCTCGGGGGTTTGATGAACGCTCGGCAGCGTCGGACCGGGGCCGATGGCATTGACCCTGATGGTCGGCGCAAGCGCCATGGCCGCCGTTTGGGTCAAGGTCCATAACGCGGATTTACTCAGGGTATAAGAGGCAAAATCGGGCGTCAGGTTCCAAACCCGTTGATCGATGATATTCACCACGTTACCGCAGACGCCGTCCGGCAGATTTCGGGCAAAGGCCTGCGTCAAAACGAAGGGAGCCCGCAGATTGACCTGCATATGACGATCCCAGGACGCCCGGTCCGCCGTTAAGATCGTGTCTTTTTCGAAAACGGCGGCATTGTTGATCAAGCAGCCGATCTCACCCACCGCCGAACGGGCCTTGCCGATCAAGCCCGCCAGATCGGTCTCGTCGCTCAGATCCGCCTTGAGGGCTTCGGCGCGGCCTCCTTGACGGCGGATTTCATCCACGAGGGAGTCCGTTTCTTCACCCGAGGCGTTGTAATGCGCGCCGATGGCCCAGCCGTCTTCGGCCAAAGCCAACGCGATCGCCCGGCCGATCCGCCGACCGGTTCCCGTTATCAAAGCTGAGCGCGTTGTCGCCTTCGGCATGGGCGTACCATGGGTAAACCCGGCCGAAATTGCAAGAATCCTCAACCGGTCGGGATTAAGAACATGAGAAGCAGAAAAAAATTTGAACGGCCGTCATCACCAAAGCTAGATCGGATCATGATTTATCGGAAACACCCCTTGGTTCCGATAAATCATGTGA
>JBBDTH010000168.1:0-15664 GCA_040904505.1 Rhodospirillales bacterium
TTTGCTCATGTCGGGCGTATCGTCGCGCAACCACACCCGAAACGCATTCAGGTATATCAGGGCGAGGCCCTTCGTCTTGACGGCGCCGGCGCAGCCCGCCGAGCCCAGGTCGGCGGCGTCAAGCATGGCGGCCATCGATTGTAGGAAACGGGGCGCGCCGCACAGGTAAGACAGGGGATCGGCCAGGGAATCCCGGACAATGGCGGTGATGGCTTTTTTGTGGGGGTGGAGCGCATCGAAACGGCGCATCATGATATCGAACAAACGATCCCGAGGCGGATCGGAGGATGCCGCGGCGGTCGTGCCGGCGAGAACGCTCCGGTCGATCTCGTCGAGAAATGCCGCGAGAACGGCGTGCTTGGACGGGAAATGATCATAGACATCCACGAGCTTCAAACCGGTTTCCGCCGTCAGGGAATTGAGCGTGACCGCGCGCCAGCCGTCGCGGGCCGCCAGCGCCAACATGGCGTCGATGATACGTTGACGATGATCGTCGCCCGAGGGTCTTCGGGGCCGCTTCACCGGTTTTGGCTTCGCTGATTTAGCCGCTTTAGCCGCTTTAGCCATCGTTCGTCTCCTGAAAATTCGGGCACGCAAACGACTCCAACGGCATTACATATGGGGATCGGCGGCGCTAACGCAAGAGTTCGCCCGGCTGATTGATATCCCCATCCGGCGGGACAAGCGTGAATTTGTGGTTGTGCCGGTCGAGTGAAAAAAGTTCGCCCGACGCAATGTCGAAAAATCCGCCGTGTAATTGAAGCCGGCGGGATTCGAGTCGTTCCGATACGAACGGAAACGTCATTAAATTATCGAGCGAGACGCCGATCGCCGCGTGCTCCATGGCGCGCTGTAACACATCGGGATCGGCGTCTCCATACCGGCGCAGAACGTCGGCTCGGCTCGGCCGGATGATTGACATCCATGTTCCGATGAAGTCGCCGCCGATGCCGGGTTCGCACAGGCCATCGAGAAACGCTTTGATCCCGCCGCAACGGCTGTGGCCCAGGATAACGATATTCTTGACCTGAAGGCCGCGTACGGCGAATTCGATCGCGGCGCTGGTGCCGTGATAGTTTCCTTCGGATTCATACGGCGGCACCAGGTTGGCGACGTTTCGGATTACGAACAATTCGCCCGGTTTCGCGTTGAAGATCGCCGCCGGCTCGACCCGGGAGTCGCAACAACTGATGATCATCGTATCGGGAGTTTGGCCCTTGTCGGCAAGCGATTCGTACAGGGCGCGATAGTGCGCATAATACTTTTCGCGAAACCGGCGATAGCCGTCGACGAGATGGCAGACTTCTTTCATGACGATAAACTAAGCGAATTTATGGGATTAGTCAGCAAGCTCTTTGGATCGTTTCACGGCGGCGGCGACGGCTTTTGTCAGGAGGGGTTGCAGGCCGTTTCCGGCCATGAGGACATCGAGCGCGGCGGCGGTCGTTCCGCCCGGACTGGTGACGTTCGCGCGCAAGGTCGACGGGCTATCCGTAGCACGATGCAGAAGCTCGCCGGCGCCGGCGACCGTGGCGCGGGCCAAGCGATGGGCGAGGTCCGCGGGCAAACCGGCGGCGATGCCGGCGTCCGCCAGACATTCCGCCAAGAGAAAAACGTAGGCCGGGCCGCTGCCGGAAACGGCGGTCACGGCATCCATCAGGCTTTCGTCCTCGATCCAGAGGACCTCGCTGACGGCGTCGAGAAGGGTTTGACAGAGGCCGCGTTGTTCGGCTGTCACGGCGGCATTGGCGCAGGCGACGGCAATGCCCCGGCGGACCGCCGCGGGCGTATTCGGCATGGCGCGCACGATGGCGGCTCGGGTTCCGAGGCGCGATTCGAAAAACCCGATCGTTTTACCGGCGGCGATCGACAGGTTGACCGCGCCGGTGCCGGCGAACCGCCTATACGCCGGGACGGCTTCGGCCATGATTTGGGGCTTGAGCGCAAAAACGACGATCTCCGGACGATAGCCATCATCGAGGTCGTCCGGCGCGGCGACCACCGTGACGCCTTTTCCGGTCCCTAACGTTCTTGCGGTATCCGCGTTCGGTTCGATGACGGTGATGGAGCCCGGGGCGAGGCCTTGATCCAGCCAGCCGTCGAGCAAGGCGCCGCCCATCTTGCCGCATCCCGCCAGGAGCAGCTTTGTGTCCACCGGAAATTACGCCTCGCCGTGAATATCGATCATTGCCGCCGTCACGGCCTCGGCCGCAGGCTTGCCGCCCCAAATGACGTATTGGAATGCCGGATAGAAACGTTCGCACTCGTTCAGCGCCGTTTCCACCAGATCCTGGATTTGTTCGCCCGTCGGGCCGCGCGTGCCCCGGGCGAGGAGAACGTGCCGGAACATGGGCAGCATTTCTTCCTCCCACATGCCGAAGTGGCCGAGCCACAGTTTTTCGTTCGCCAAGGCGAGGAGCTCGTGAATAGACCGGCGCTTTTGCTGCGGGACGCGCATATCGAAGGCACAGGTAAAGTGCATGGCGCCGATATCCTCGTTCCAGGCAAAATACAGGCTATAGTCGCACCATCGGCCGGGGGCCTGCACGGCGATCTCCTCGTTGTTTCGCCGGTCGGATGTCCAATCGTTGGCATCGGAAAGCTGTTCGATGATGTCGAGCGGGTCGGCGGATTGTGTTGCAAAGGAAATATTGACGTCCGGCATGCCGTTGACTCCTTAAGTCGGCCTATGGACCTTTGCCCGGTAGGATGCGCGGGACGAGGGGGAATCCCGGGAAACCGCGCAATACGGGCCTTGAGGTCTCTATATTTTGTAGTGAACCCCCTCCGTAACCACAACTGCTAGCCTGCCAAAAGCCGAGTCCCGGCGCAAGTGCGAAGAAGGGCCGGGGCAACGAATTTTTTGTGGATAAACGGCCCGGGGCGCGCCGGGCAAGGCGTTCGGCCTCGTGCTGCGAGACGCTGCGCTCCTCGGCATGAGGTCAATCGTTTCAATGCCCTGCCTCACCCTGAGCCCGCCCCGGCGGACGGGCCGGGGTGTCGAAGGATGCGGGCGAGCGTCTCGAAGGGCGCGGCAAGGCGCTCGGCGCCGCCGGAGCAGGTCATGTCGTCGGAATCGCCATTTATCGGAAATGGGCCCTGAGGGCCGCTTTCAGCGCGCGCCGGGTTTCTGTGCCGCTGCCGGTTTGCCGGTCAGTTGCGCCTCGAGGGCGGCGACTCTTTTTTCCAATTTCTCCTGCTCGGTGCGGGCCTTGACGGCAACGGCCTTCATGGCCTCGAATTCCTCGCGCGGCACGAGGTCCATATCCAGCAGCAGAGTCTCGGCCTGTTGGCGGACCAGGGCCTTAATTTCAGTGCGGACGCCCGCCAGGGTCGACGCGGCGCCGCCGGCGACCTTCGCGAGATCATCGAACAGCCGGTTATTGGTTTGCATGAGAGGCTCCTTGTTTTTCGGCATCGCCGGGTGTTGCCGGCCGAACGCACCGTATTATGGTGCCCGCGTCCCGCCCAGGCAAGGATAAGGCCTTTAATTTCCAGCCCTTCGCTTGCGGCCGGGCAATCCCCGCCCTATAAAGACCCGGCTAACGATTCAAGGCGGACTCATGATCGTCATAACCGGCGGCGCCGGGTTTATCGGATCGAATATCGTTGCCGCGTTGGAACGGCGCGGCGACAGGCATCTCGTGGTTTGCGACCGTCTGCGCGACGGCGACAAATGGCGAAACATCGCCAAGCGCGAGCTGGCCCACGTCGTTCACCCCGACCGTCTGTTCGATTTTCTCGACGAAAACCGGACCAACGTCGATGCCGTCATCCATATGGCGGCGATTTCGTCGACGACGGCCAGCGACGTCGATCTGATCATCGAAACGAATTTTCGGCTGTCCGTGCGTTTATGGCGTTGGTGCGCGGCGCATCATGCCCGGTTCATCTATGCGTCCTCGGCGGCGACTTACGGCGACGGAACGCAAGGCTTTATCGATGACTCGACGCCGGAAGCCCTGGCGAAGCTGCGGCCGATGAACCCCTACGGTTGGAGCAAGCATCTGTTCGACCGCCGGGTGGTGCGCTCCGTCGCCGACGGCGACGTGCATCCGCCGCAATGGGCGGGCTTGAAGTTTTTCAACGTCTACGGCCCGAACGAGGAGCACAAAGGCGGGCAACGCAGCGTCGTATCGCAAATTTTTCCGATCGTGCGGAACGGCGGCGCCGTTACGCTCTTCAAATCCCATAATCCCGAGTATCCGGACGGCGGGCAAAAGCGCGATTTCATCTGGGTCGGCGATTGCGTCGATGTCGTGCTGTGGCTGCTGGACTCGCCGGCCGTGAGCGGTTTGTTCAACTGCGGCACCGGCACCGCGCGGACCTTCGCCGACTTGGCGGGAACCGTTTTCAAGGCGTCGGGGCAGGAGCCGAAAATCGAGTACCGGCCGACGCCGGAAGCCATTCGGGAGCGTTATCAATATTTCACCGAAGCCGATTTGGGCCGGCTGCGCGGGGCCGGCTATACGAAAGACTTTACATCGCTGGAAGACGGTGTCACCCAGTACGTGCGGTCCTATCTCGATACCGACGATCCTTACCGCTAATGTAACGCCGGCAGGTTTTATGACCTTTGCGATTGCCTTTCCGAATATCGACCCGGTCCTGATCGAGATCGGCCCGTTCGTCATTCGTTGGTACGCGCTTGCGTATATCGCGGGGCTGTTGGGAGGCATGTATTACATGCGGGCGCTGGCGCGCCAGCACCCGCCGATGATCGGCGAAAACGACATCATGGATTTCCTGGTGTGGGCGACGCTGGGCATCATCATCGGCGGCCGCTTGGGCTTCGTCGTTTTCTATCAGCCGCTGTATTTCCTCGATCATCCCTTGGCGATTTTCCAGGTTTGGAAGGGCGGCATGTCGTTTCACGGCGGCGTCATCGGCATCGCGGTCGCGGCGCTGCTGTTCGTGCGCCGGCGCAAAATTTCCTTTCTGGCCTTTGCCGATCTCATTGCCTGCGCGGGGCCTATCGGCCTTTTTCTGGGCCGCCTGGCGAATTTCGTGAACGGCGAGTTGTTCGGGCGCGTGACGGACGTGCCCTGGGCCATGGTGTTTCCGCGGGGCGGTCCCTTGCCGCGCCATCCGAGCCAGCTTTACGAAGCGTTCCTGGAAGGAATCGTGTTGTTCCTCGTGTTGTTTCTGTTGCGGCAAAAGGAAAGCGTCAGAAGGCGAACCGGAATCCTGTCGGGCGTTTTCCTGATCGGCTATGCCATCGCGCGCTCGACGAGCGAGCTTTTTCGCGAGCCGGATTCCCAATTCGGTTTGTTGGTCGGCGGGACCACGTGGGGCCAGTGGCTTTCCTTGCCGATGGTACTGCTTGGGGCGTATCTGATCTTGCGCGCGCGCAAGCGCGCGTGATCCGCAATGTCGGGTCTTGCGACTATTTTACGAAAGCGGATAACGCGCGAAGGCCCGCTTACGGTCGCGGATTACATGACCGCGGCCTTGGGGCATCCGCGCTACGGTTATTACATGACCCGGGATCCGTTCGGTCGGGCGGGGGACTTTATCACCGCACCCGAAATCAGCCAGATGTTCGGCGAGTTGATCGGTCTCTGGGCGGCCGCCGTCTGGCGGGGCCTGGGGAAACCCGAGTCCCTGCGGTTGATCGAACTCGGCCCGGGGCGCGGGACGCTGATGGCGGACGCGTTGCGGGCCATAAGTCAGGCGGAGCCCGCCTGCTTCGAAGCGCTCGACGTTGCGTTGGTGGAAACGAGCCCGGCGTTGCGCGCGCGCCAGAACGAAACGTTGCGGCCGTGGCAAGAGCGCAGGCAAATTGCATGGCACGATTCCGTCGGCATGGTGGCGGACGGATCGTGTATCGTCATCGCCAACGAATTTTTCGATGCCCTGCCGATCCGCCAATATGAACGGCGGGGCCGGGCCTGGTGCGAACGGCTAATCGGCGTGGACGAAGACGGCCGGTTTCGTTTCGTGCTTTCCGAGCCGCTCGCCGATGTCTCCGTTATTCCCGCTCGTTTCCAAGACGCGCCGGCGGGCAGCATCTTGGAAGCGCGGCCCGACGGCGAGACGCTCGTGAAAGACATATGCCGCCGTTTAAGCGGCCATGGCGGCGCCTGCCTGATGATCGATTACGGCCACACGGTGCGGAGCGCGGGCGACACGCTTCAGGCCGTCAAGGGCCAGAAATATCACGGGGTTTTCGACACGCCGGGCGAGGCGGACTTGACCGCGCATGTCGACTTTCAAGCGCTGGCGGATGCGGCGGACACGCCGGGAACCCGGGTTTTCGGTCCGGTCACGCAACGGGCGTTTCTCGAGCGCCTCGGTATCCGTCAACGCGCGGACCGCCTGATGGCGCAGGCCGCTTCCGATCAGCGTGCCGCGCTTCAAGCCGCGCTTGAGCGCTTGATCGGAGAAGATGAAATGGGCACCTTGTTCAAGGTTCTGGCGCTCGCCGAGTCCCGATCGGCGCCGCTTCCCGGATTCGATCAATAAGGGCGGTCCCGGCTTATGATTACATCGACGGCGATTGAGCAGGCTGGAAACGTCCGCCACGGTTTCTTCACCCGCCGGGGCGGCGCGAGCTCGGGGGCGTTCGAGTCCCTGAATTGCGGGTACGGCTCGGGCGACGATCGCGACACCGTGCGGAGCAACCGGAGCCGGGCGATGCAACGCCTGGCGCTGCCGGCAACAGCGTTGGTGACGGGATATCAAATCCATTCCGCGACGGTCGCCGTCGTCAAGGACGTCTGGTCGCCCGAGGAGGCGCCCAAGGTCGACGGCATGGTTTGCGCCGTTCCGGCAATCGCCCTCGGCATTTTGACCGCAGATTGCGCGCCGGTGCTGTTTGTCGATTCCGAGGCCGGTATCGTCGGCGCGGCGCATGCCGGATGGCGGGGCGCGAAAGACGGCGTTTTGGAAGAAACCGTTAGGGCGATGACGGCGCTCGGCGCGCACCCCCGACGGATCGCGGCGGCGATCGGCCCCTGCATTCAGCAGGCCTCTTATGAGGTCAGCGAGTCGTTTCGCGCGGACTTTCTCGCGGACGACGAACGCAACGATGCGTTTTTCGCATCCGCCGGCAGTGCGGGGCACTGTCAATTCGATCTGCCCGGCTATATCGTGCACCGGCTGAACGGATGCTCCGTCGGGTCCGTCGAGTCGGTGGGGCTCGATACGTATGGCGATTCGGAGCGTTTTTTCAGCTACCGCCGGGCGACACACCGGGGCGAGCGATGCTACGGGCGGTTGCTGTCGATTATTGCGCTCGACCCTCGATAAGGACCAGGCGGTGACGGGATAAAAGGATGCCACATATTATTGTTCTCGGTTTGGCGATGCTCGCGGGATTGTTTCTGATTGCGATCTTGATGTGATGAAGACCTTGCGCTGGGCCGTGCCCGTGTTGTGTTTGACCTTGCTGGCCTGCGAAACGGCCGATCGGGCGGGCTCGGGCGATTGGCCGCGCTCACGCGCGCAAGTCGGCGCCAATCTCGGCGTCAAGATCGACCTCCTGGAAGGCACGGCCGTGCCGATGGCCAGATTGCTGGCGAGCGCCGTGGCCGAGAATTTGGAAAAACGGGAGATTCCGGCAACCGCGCAAATGGAAAATCCGAGCCGGTACGTACTCAAGGGGCGGGCGGAATACGATCCGAACGCGCCGAAAAAGCCGTTCGTCGCCCTGATTCATTGGACCTTGTACGGCGACGGCGACGAACCCGTGGGGACGTATGTCCAGGGCGTTTCGGGAACCCCCGTGCAGTGGGAGTTCGGCGATCCGCGGATCATCCGCCGAATCGGCAATGATGCCGCCAAGCCGATCGCCGCCATGATTCGCAACGACACCGACGCCACCCAGGCGTCCCGGCGGACCGGGACCGCCTTGCTGGTCCGGCCCGTGCAAGGGGCGCCCGGCGACGGCAACGACACGCTGCGGGACGCCCTCAAGCTCGCCCTGCGGGAGGCGGATTTCAACGTTACCGAGGATCCGCGCCAAGCCGGCTTCGTCCTGACGGGAATCGTCAACGTGAGCCCCGTTGCGGGCGGCCGGGACCAGGTTCGGATCAGTTGGAGCATCGCGACCTTGGACGGGGTGGAAATGGGCGTGGCGGTGCAGGAAAACGCGGTTCCCGGGGGCAGCCTCGCGGGCGAATGGGGCGGGGTTGCCGGGGCGATCGCGACGGCGGCCGTGGACGGCTTGGTGCAAATTCTCGAGGGCAGCCGGCGGACCGCCCGCACCGATCCGCCCGTGCCACCCCGAATTCCGCCGAATATGCCGCAAATGCCGGGCCGGGCCGTTCCGCCGCCACCCGGCTGATACCTGTTCGGGGCCACTATTTCGGGATTCACCCCCGTTTTAGGGCGAGGCTGGCGAGGGGCGCGCATGGGCCCCGATAATGCCTTGGGAAAGCTTGGCATTTCTCCCGGAAAAGCCGTTTACAGGGGTACCGGACGCTGTTACATTCCGCCGCGTCTCGCCCGGAATTTGGTCTTTTGGGCCGGTCTCGCGTTTCTTGCCGGACCGTGATGGGTCGAGACTTGCGCCGCTAGGACGACATGACATGAAAATTGTTGCAGGCAATAGTAACCGGCCCCTTGCCGAAGCCATCTCGGCATACCTCAACTTGCCGCTGACCAAGGCGACGCTTCGGCGCTTCTCCGACATGGAGGTTTTCGTCGAAATTCAGGAAAACGTCCGCGGTGAGGACGTATTCGTGATTCAATCGACCTCGTATCCGGCGAACGACAACCTGATGGAATTGCTGGTCTGCCTGGACGCCTTGCGGCGCGGTTCGGCCCGCCGGATTACCGCCGTGATACCGTATTTCGGTTACGCCCGCCAGGACCGCAAATCAGGCCCGCGCACGCCGATTTCGGCAAAACTGGTCGCCAACCTGATCAGCGTCGCCGGGGCGGACCGGGTTCTGACCCTCGACCTTCATGCCGGACAGATTCAGGGGTTTTTCGATATTCCGGTGGACAACCTGTATGCCGCGCCCGTTTTTACCAAGGACATCCTGGAACGCTACGATGGCGAGGAACTCGTGGTCGTTTCCCCGGACGTCGGCGGCGTGGTCCGGGCCCGGACGATCGCGCAACGGATCAACGCCGACCTGGCGATTATCGACAAGCGCCGCGAGCGCGCCGGCGTTTCCGAAGTGATGAACATCATCGGCGACGTGGCCGGCCGGCGCTGCATTCTGATCGACGATATCGTCGATTCCGCGGGAACGCTTTGCAACGCGTCGGTGGCCTTGATGGATCAGGGCGCCAAATCGGTTATGGCTTATGTGACTCACGGCGTTCTTTCCGGCGGCGCGGTCGCGCGGGTTTCGTCGGCGCCCTTGGAAAAATTGGTTTCGACGGACAGCATCACGGCAACGGAAGCCGTCCGGGTTTCGCACAATATCGAACAGTTGACGATCGCGCCGTTGATGGCGGAAGCCATCAGCCGGATCAGCGCCGAGTCGTCCGTTTCGAGTTTATTCGACTAAGTTTAAGTAAGACCGTGTGGGCACCCCTGGAGGCCATGCGGAACGTCAACCAGAGGAGTATGAACGATGCCTGAAGCAGTGGTATTGCAAGCTGAGGCGCGTGACCGGGCCGGTAAGGGGGCAGCCCGGGCGACGCGTCGGGCCGGACGCGTTCCGGCCGTGATTTACGGTAACAAACAACCCCCCGTTATGCTGTCGCTCGATCCCGTGGCGTTGCAGCAACAGCTCAGCCGTCCTGGGTTTTTCGCCCATATCTTCGAACTGAAGATCAATGGCGATGCCCACCGCGCCCTGGCGCGCGATGTGCAGTTCGATCCGGTAACGGACCGCCCGCTGCATGTGGACTTCATGCGTTTCAGCGCCACCACCCGTATCGAGGTGGCCGTGGTCGTGCACTTCCTGAACGAAGAAGCCTCGCCGGGCCTGAAAATGGGCGGCGTGCTCAACATCGTGCGCCATGAAGTGGAGCTCGATTGTTCGCCCGAGAACATCCCCGAATTCCTGACGGTCGACCTGACCGGCTTGGAAATCGGCGACAGCGTTCATATCAGCAACGTCTCGCTGCCCGAGGGCGTGCATCCGACGATTACGGATCGCGACTTCACCGTGGCGACGATTGCCGCGCCGACCGTGATGACCGCCGAGGACGAAGCCGCCGAAGCAGCCGAAGGTGCCGAGGAAGGCGAGGCCGAGGACGGTGCGGGCGAGAAGAAGGGTGGCGACGAGGACGGCGGCGAGAAAGCCGACTCCGAGTAACGCTTGGTCAGGCCGGACACGGAGCGGTCCATGTTGTTGGTGGTCGGCCTCGGCAATCCCGGATCTCAATACGCCCACAACCGGCACAATTTCGGGTTCATGGCGGCGGATGCCCTCGTCCGCCGCCATGGCTTTAGCGACTATCGTATGAAATTCCATGGCGAAATCGCCGAGGGAACGATCGGCGGAACCAAGGTGCTCGTGCTCAAACCCATGACCTACATGAACGACTCGGGACGGTCCGTCGCGGCGGCCGTCCAGTTTTATAAGCTGGCGCCCGAAGACGTGCTGGTCCTGCATGACGAATTGGATTTGGCGCCGGGCAAGGTGCGCGCGAAACGCAGCGGCGGCCTTGCCGGCCATAACGGCCTGCGGGACATCAAAGCGCATATCGGGCCCGATTTTAGAAGGCTTCGATTGGGGATCGGTCATCCCGGAAACAAGGCCCTGGTGCAAGCCTATGCCTTGCGCGACTTTCCGAAGGCCGACGCGGGATGGCGCGAAAAGCTGCTCGAGGCCGTCGCGGAGAATTTTTCCTTGCTGGTCGAGGGTGACGATTCCGGGTTCATGACCAAGGTCGCGCAGGCGACGACTCCGCCGAAACCGAAATCGCCGCGCGGGGAATCAGAAGAGTCGGACGACACCAATGGGATTTAATTGCGGGATCGTCGGTTTGCCGAACGTCGGCAAGTCGACGCTTTTTAACGCGCTCACGGCAACGGCGGCGGCGGAAGCGGCGAATTTTCCGTTTACGACCATCGAGCCGAACGTCGGCCGGGTCGCGGTGCCCGACGAGCGACTCGACGCGCTCACCAAGATCGCCAAGCCGGCCAAGGTGACGCCGGCTCAATTGGAGTTCGTCGACATCGCCGGGTTGGTGCGCGGCGCGTCCAAGGGCGAAGGGCTGGGCAATCAGTTCCTGGCCAACATCCGCGAAGTCGATGCGATTCTGCACGTTTTGCGGTGTTTCGAGGAGGATAACGTCACGCATGTCGAGGGCAGCGTCGATCCGTTGCGCGATGCCGAGACGATCGAAACGGAATTGATGCTGGCCGATCTCGAGAGTCTGGAGAAGCGCCTCGATCCGTTGACGAAGAAAATCCGGGGCGGCGATAAGGATGCCAAGGAGACGCTGGCGTTGGTCGAACAAGCCCTCGCGGCGTTGCGCGCAGGCCGTCCGGCGCGCTCGGTCATGCCCGAAGGCGACGACCGCCGGCGCTTGTTCCGTCAACTGCAGCTGCTGACGGCAAAGCCCATGCTGTATGTCTGCAATGTCGAGGAGGATGCCGCGGCGGACGGGAACGCGCTGTCGGCGAAGGTCGCGGCCTGGGCTCGCGAGCAAGGATCGGAAGCCATCGTGGTATCGGCCAAGATCGAAGCCGAAGTCGCGGCCCTCGAAGACGCCGCCGAAAAGGCCGAGTTTCTGGAAAGCCTGGGGCTCACGGAGCCCGGTTTGAACCGATTGATCCGCGCCGGTTACCGTTTATTGGCGCTCATCACGTTTTTCACCGTCGGCCCGAAGGAAGTGCGGGCCTGGACCATTGCGCGCGATACCCGCGCCGCGCAGGCCGCCGGGGCCATCCATACGGATTTCGAACGCGGATTCATCGCGGCGGCCACGATCTCATATGATGCCTTCATCGCCTGCGGCGGCGAGCAGCAGGCGAAGGATGCGGGCAAGATGCGCCTGGAAGGCCGGGATTATGTGGTCCAGGACGGCGATGTCATTCTATTCCGGTTTAACGTCTGAGCGCGGGATCGGCGGATTCGGCCCGCCCGTTCCGGCGCGATCTTCTCTTCAAAGAGCAAGAGGTTTTCGCTAAAGTGCCCCGACGAACTCAGCAAAATTGCCTTGTCAATTCAAGATAGTAGGGAGGAACGAGAACATGGGAACCACATTGACGCTCAGCGCGGCCGATGGCCACACGATGGACGCCTATCGGGCGGACCCCGCCGGCGACGTAAAGGGCCGGATTGTCGTGATCCAGGAAATCTTCGGGGTGAATTCCCATGTTCGGGGCGTGTGCGACCGGTTCGCCGAGGCCGGATTCGTCGCCTTGGCGCCGGCCATGTTCGACCGCCTGCAGAAGGATTTCGAAGTCGGCTATCAGCCCGACGATGTCGCCAAGGGCCGGGAATTTAAGGAGAAGGCCAGCTACGACGATGCGGTCAAGGATATCGAGGCCGCCGTGAACGCCTTGAAGGGCGACGGCAAGGTCGGCGTCGTCGGCTATTGCTGGGGCGGCACCCTGAGTTGGCTCGCGGCCTGCCGAATCGCGGATGTGACGGCCGCGATCTGTTACTACGGCGGCAATATCATCGACTTCAACGACGAGAACCCGCAGTGCCCGACGTTGCTGCATTTCGGCGAGAAAGATCAGTCCATTCCGATGGAGAACGTCGAGAAAATCAACAAGGCTCACCCGGAATTGCCGTCTCATATCTATCCCGGTGCCGCGCACGGGTTTAATTGCGAGCAGCGCGGTTCATACAACGAAGAAGCGGCGAAGCTCGCCCTCGGCCGGACGTTGGAGTTTTTCGGCAAACACCTGGGCTGAACCCGATGATCAAGAATCGCATGTTTCTCTCGCCCGATGGGCATATGTTCAATGCCTATCACGCCCGTCCCGCCGGCAAGCCGAAAGCGGGCCTTGTCGTCGTGCAGGAAAATTTCGGCGTGAATGCCCATATTCGGGAAGTGTGCGATGGTTTTGCCGAGAACGGGTACGAGGCGATTGCGCCGGCGCTCTACGACCGGGTCGAAAAGAACGTCGAGTTGGGATATGAGCAATATGATCGCGACTATGGCCGTAAAATCCGCCATAAGCTCGGTTGGGACAACCCGGTCAAGGATATGCATACGGTGACCGAGGTCCTGCGCGAGGAAACGAGCAAGGTCGGCGTCGTCGGCTACTGCTGGGGCGGTACGATGGCCTGGCTTGCGGCGTCCCGTCTGGCGGTCGATTGTGCCGTCGGGTATTACGGATCGCAGATGTTCCAATTTCTGGGCGAAGCGCCGCAATGTCCGACGCTGCTGCATTTCGGCGCGGAAGATCCTTCCGTCGAAATGGAAAACGTCAATAAAATCAACGAGTTCTACCCAGACGTGGCGGTCCGCGTGTATCCGGGCGCCGACCACGGGTTTAATTGCGACCACCGTTCGACCTTCGATGAAACGAGTGCGGTAACGGCCCGTAAAAAAACGCTCGGGTTTTTCGAAGAGCATCTTGGCTGAAGGCGCGACCGTCGTCATCTTTTCGCCGTTCGTCCGGCATCTATAAAGGCAGTCGACCATGAATCACCCGGGGACGCCGCCGATTATCGGCGTGATTGGCGGCAGCGGCGTTTACGATATCGACGGGCTCGAGAATGCCCGCTGGCAAAAGGCGGAAACGCCTTTCGGCGATCCGTCCGACGACTTGCTGTTCGGCGAAATCGAAGGCCAACAGGTCGTCTTTCTCCCCCGCCACGGTCGGGGCCATCGCATTCCGCCGACGGAGCTGAATTTTCGGGCGAACATCGATGCCTTGAAACGCGCCGGGGTTACCGAAGTGATTTCGGTCAGCGCCTGCGGATCGTTCCGGGAAGACTTGGCCCCGGGCACGTTCGTGATCGTCGATCAGTTCGTCGACCGGACCTATATGCGCCAGCGGTCCTTTTTCGGAACGGGCTTGGTCGCGCACGTCAGCCTGGCGCATCCGGTCTGCGGCCGGCTTGGGGATGTCTTGGAAAAATCCGCGCAAGATTGCGATATTTCCCATGTTCGAGGCGGCACCTATCTGGCGATCGAGGGTCCGCAGTTCTCGACCCTGGCCGAATCCGAAACCTATCGGCGGTGGGAATGCGACGTGATCGGCATGACCAATATGCCCGAGGCGCGTCTCGCCCGCGAGGCGGAAATGTGTTACGCCACCGTCGCAATGGTAACGGATTACGATTGCTGGCATCCCGACCACGATCATGTGTCGGTCGACTCGGTCATCAAGGTGCTCCTGGAAAACGCCGATAAGGCCAGGCAATTGGTGCGCAACGTCATTCCCGCCTTGCGGGACCGCACGTCGTCATGCGGGCACGGTTGCCATACGGCCTTGGAATGCGCTTTGATTACGGCGCCGGATGCCCGCGATCCCGACATGGTCCGGAAACTCGATGCCGTGGCCGGGCGCGTGCTCAAAGGCTGAATGGGGGCTGAATGGGCCGAATAGCGTATGAAGGTTGACGGCAAGCCGCAGAGAACGATTTGGGTGAACGCGGACGGCTGGTCGGTCGGCATTATCGATCAGACCCGTTTGCCGCACGCGTTCGAGACCGTACCCCTGACGACGCTGCATGATGCGGCTCGGGCGATTCGCGATATGCTGGTCCGGGGCGCGCCGTTGATCGGGGCGACGGCCGCGTACGGCCTATGCCTGGCGTTGCGCGAAGAGACCTCGGACCGGTCGCTGCAGACGGCTTACGATACGTTGATCGAGACGCGCCCGACGGCGGTCAATCTCCGGTGGGCGCTCGATGAGATGATGGTGGCCCTGCGCCAGTTGCCGCCCGAGCGCCGTCTCGAGGCGGCGTACCGGCGGGCGGGCGAAATCTGCGACGACGATGTCGCGATCTGCAGCGCGATCGGCGATCACGGCTTGCCGTTGATCCGCAAGGCCTGGCAAGACAAAGGCGAACGGGGCCGTGTGAACGTGCTGACCCATTGCAACGCCGGTTGGCTGGCGACCGTCGATTGGGGGACGGCCCTGGCGCCGATTTACAAAGCTTTCGATGCGGGGCTCCCGGTTCATGTGTGGGTGGACGAAACCCGTCCGCGCAACCAGGGGGCCTCCCTGACGGCATGGGAGCTGGGCCGGCACGGCGTGCCGCACACGGTGATCGTCGACAACGCCGGCGGTCATCTCATGCAGCATGAACAGGTCGATCTGTGCATTACCGGCACCGACCGGACGACCGCGCGCGGGGACGTGTGCAATAAGATCGGAACCTATCTCAAGGCCTTGGCGGCGTTCGATAACGGCGTGCCGTTTTACGTGGCGCTGCCGGGGCCGACGATCGATTGGACGTTGCAGGACGGCATCCGGGATATTCCCATCGAGGAGCGCGATCCTGCCGAGGTCACATGGATCGGCGGCCGCACGCACGGCGGTTCTGATGAGGCCGTCCAAATTACGCCGGCGGACAGTGTCGCGGCGAATTACGCCTTCGATGTCACGCCGGCGCGCCTGGTCACCGGCTTGATTACCGAGCGCGGCGTTTGCGCCGCGTCCGCCGAGGGTTTGGCGGCGCTTTATCCCGAAAAGAAATAAGAAAAAATCACGCTCGATAAAGAAAAGGCGGAACGCCGTAAGGCGCTCCGCCGAGTTTCTCCCAGAACAAGCCTTTAAGCCGTTCCTTACTTGTGAATCTTCGACCAGACCTGACGCTTCAAGGCGAACAGCATGCCGGTC
>JBBDTH010000169.1:0-15573 GCA_040904505.1 Rhodospirillales bacterium
TCCTTTGAGACAGGCGCTATCGCGCCTTCCTCAGGATGAGGCGAAGGGGTGTCTCAAAGGATATAGGGCAAACTGAGACACTACCTTCGGGTGCCCGCCATTGCGGCGGGTATCCCTTTCTGCCATTATCCGCGCCTCGGAACTTAGCCGGATTTAGGGCCGGGTTGAGGGCCGATACGGAGATCAATGGAGAACGAAAATGGGTGGATGGACCGGCATTTGGCAATGGGTGATCGTTCTGGTGATCGTCCTGCTTCTATTTGGCGGCCGGGGCAAAATTTCCCAGTTGATGGGCGATCTCGGCAAGGGTTTGAAGTCATTTAAAAAGTCGATGAGCAGCGACGATACCGACGCACCGAAGGAGCCGCCCAAGTCTATCGACGGCGGGCAGGGAACGGCGACGCATTCCCAAGGCGCACAAAATTCGGAGTCCGCCAAAAAGGAATAACCCGCGCGGTTCCATGGGCCGCCGCAATCCAACCTTATCGTAATCGACAGTATGGACGGGATTTGAAGCTGCCATGTTCGATATCGGCTGGCAGGAATTATTCATCATCGTGGTTGTGGGCATTATCGTTATCGGCCCCAAGGAACTGCCGCGCGCGGCTCGCGCGATCGCCGGATTCGTCCGCAAGGCGCGCGCCATGGCGCACGAGTTCCAGGACGGCGTCGACGACATGATCCGCCACGCGGATATGGAAGATATCAAAAAGCACGTTACCGAGGCGGGGGACGACTTCAAGGGCGAAATCAAAAACACGATCGATCCCGATGGGACCGTCGCCAGGGATTTCGAGCTGACCGAATTCGAGGATGACGATAAGGATTACGCGGAGGAAACGGATGAGGATCTCGACGCGTTGGAACCCGGCGAAGCGGCGCGGCTGCCGGAACCCGCGGGCGAGCCGGTCAAACAATCGGCGGCGCAAGGGAAGAACCCCGAACCGGTAACGCAAAACGGCAAGAACGCCGAGACGCCGAAAAAGGAATAAGAGCCGGTGGCGGACGAGAACGACGATAAAAAAATGCCGCTGCTCGAGCACTTAGTCGAGTTGCGGGGCCGGTTGCTGAAGTCGGTTATCGCGATCCTTCTGTTGTTTTTCGTCTGTTACTACTTTTCGGCGGAGATTTACGCGTTCCTGGCCCAACCGTTGGCGGATGCCCTGGCCGAGACCGGCGGCAACCGGCGCCTGATTTTCACCGGCCTGCACGAAGCCTTTTTTACCTACATCAAGGTTGCCTTTTTCGCCGCGCTGTTCTTGGCGTTTCCGTTCATTTCCATGCAGGTCTGGATGTTCGTCGCGCCGGCGCTTTACAAACACGAGAAACGCGCCTTCGCGCCGTTTCTGATCGCGACTCCGATCCTGTTTTTTCTCGGCGGCGCGCTGGTTTATTATTTTATCTTCCCGCTTGCCTGGAAGTTTTTCCTGGGCTTCGAGTCCATGGGCGGCGCGGGAACCTTGCCGATCCAGCTCGAAGCCAAGGTCGATCAGTATCTGTCGCTGGTCATGCGCTTGATCTTCGCGTTCGGGCTGATGTTCGAACTGCCGGTTCTGTTGACCCTGTTGGGCCGCGTCGGGATCGTTACCGCCAAGGGGCTGGCGGAGAAGCGCCGTTATGCCGTGGTGATCGTGTTCGTCGCGGCGGCCATCCTGACCCCGCCGGACGTGATCAGCCAGATCGGTCTGGCCTTGCCGACGCTCGGGCTTTATGAAATTTCGATCATTTGCGTCCGGATGGCCGAAAAGAAGGCCGCGGAACGGGCCGCCGAGTCCTCGGCGGATCCTCAGACGTAATTCAAGGCATAACCCCTTTTCCGTTAAGGAAAATTTTCCGTTTTTCGTGGTAGGAGCACCCTACGATGTTTGATGTTCGTTGGATACGGGAGAACCCCGAGACATTCGACCGGGGGCTCGGGCGCCGTGGGCTCGAGCCGCTGTCGGCGCGCCTGATCGAAATCGACAAGCGCCGCCGGGCCGCCATGACCCGGGCGCAGGAGATCAAGGCCGAGCGCAACCAACTCTCCAAGCTGATCGGTGAGGCCAAGAAGAAGGGCGAGGATGCCTCCGATGTCATGGCCAAGGTCGCGCAAGGAAAAGAAGACGAAGCGCGCGCGGAGGAAACGGCCAAGACAGCCTCGGACGAATTGGACGCCTTGCTGAGCGCCTTGCCGAACATACCGGCGGACGACGTGCCCGACGGCGCGGACGAAACCGCGAACGTGGAAGTCCGCACCTGGGGCGACAAGCCCTCGTTCGATTTCGAGCCGCACGATCATGTGGAACTCGGCGAGACTCTCGGCATGATGGATTTCGAACGCGCCGCCAAGCTGTCCGGTGCGCGCTTCGTCGTATTGTCCGGCGCGCTGGCGCGCCTGGAACGCGCGCTCGCGTCCTTTATGCTCGATCTGCACACCGGCGAGTTCGGCTACACCGAAGTGAATCCGCCCGCGCTGGTGCGCGACGAAGTTCTGTTCGGCACCGGCCAGTTGCCGAAATTCGGCGATGATCTGTTCAAGACCGAAGACGGGTTTTGGCTCATCCCGACCGCCGAGGTGCCGCTGACGAATTTGGTCGCGAACGAAATCCTCGACGAAGATGAATTGCCCAAAAGGGTCACGGCGATGACCTGGTGTTTCCGCTCCGAAGCGGGCGCGGCGGGGCAGGACACCCGCGGCATGATCCGCCAGCATCAGTTCACCAAGGTGGAACTGGTCTCGATCGCCGATCCGGCCGAGTCCGATGCCGAACTCGAACGCATGACCTCGTGCGCCGAGGAAGTGCTGAAGCGGTTGAAACTGCCGTATCGGGTGATCGTCTTGTGTGCCGGCGACATGGGGTTTTCCGCGCGCAAGACCTACGACATCGAGGTTTGGCTGCCGGCCCAGGACCGCTACCGGGAAATTTCCAGTTGTTCGAACTGCGGCGATTTTCAGGCGCGCCGGATGCGCGCGCGCTATCGCCCGAAGGATAAGAAAGACACCGCTTTCGTGCACACCCTGAACGGTTCCGGCCTGGCGGTCGGTCGCACATTGATCGCGGTTTTGGAGAATTATCAGCAAGCGGACGGCACGATCGTCGTGCCGGACGCGTTGCGGCCCTATATGGGCGGATTGGAGGTCATCAAGGCCGATGGCGCGTGATGCGTTGGACTTGAAGAAGGCGCGGGTGCTCATCTCGAACGATGACGGCATCCATGCGCCAGGCTTGAAGGTGTTGGAAAAGGCGATGCGCAAGCTCGCGAAGGAGGTTTGGGTGGTCGCGCCCGAAACCGAACAAAGCGCCGCCGGCCATTCCCTGACCATTCGCCAGCCGTTGCGTATTCGCAAGTTGTCGGGGAGGCGTTTTGCCGTGGACGGCACGCCGACCGATGCGGTGCTGTTGGGCGTCAATCAGGTGATGAAGGACAAGCCGCCGGATATCGTGCTGTCGGGCGTGAACCGGGGCGGCAATCTGGGCGAGGACGTGACCTATTCCGGCACCGTCGCCGCGGCGATGGAAGGAACTTTGCTGGGGTTCCCGTCGGTCGCGCTCAGCTTGGTCACCGATGATCGCCGTCTCGCGAAATGGAGCACGGCGGAGCACTGGGTCGGCTCGGTGATCGAGCGTCTCTATAAGCTCGTCTGGCCGGAAAATGTCATGATCAACGTAAATTTTCCCGACGTGCCGGCATCCCAGGTCAAGGATATCGAAGTCACCGTGCAGGGGCGGCGCAAGATCGGGAGCGAATTCGTCGAAGGGCGCGATCCCCGGGGCGATGCCTATTTCTGGATCGGCGCGCAACGGAGCGAGGACCGCCCCCGGCGCGGCAGCGATATCGAGGCGATCAATCGGGGCGCGATTTCCGTGACCCCCTTGTGTCTCGATCTTACCCATCGCTCGACCTTGAAATCCATGCGGGCGGTGTTCCCATGACCCCCGATTCACGCAAAATCCGCCTTATTCTCGACTTGCGCCGCAGCGGCGTGACGGATGCGCGCGTTCTCTCCGCGATGGAACGGATTCCGCGCGAGGTGTTCGTGCCGAAACCGTTCCGCGATCATGCCTACGAGAACGTGGCGTTGCCGATCGGGTATCAGCAGACTCTCAGCCAGACCGTCGTGGTCGGGCAGATGACCCAGGCGCTGAATGTCGGACCGCGTATGAAAGTTTTGGAAATCGGCACGGGATCGGGCTATCAGGCGACGGTCCTTTCCAGGATGTGCCGGCGGGTTTACTCGATCGAACGGCACCGGCCGTTGTTGAAAGAAGCCGAAGACCGGTTCCGCGAACTTGATATCAACAATATTACCACCAAATGTGGTGATGGCACCCTCGGTTGGCCCGGACAGGCCCCGTTCGAGCGGATCATCATCACCGCCGCGGCAATCGATGTGCCGGTTTCATTGGTGGATCAATTGGCGGTAGGCGGTTTGATGGTGGTGCCGGTCGATATGGACGGTAAACAGCAACAGCTCATTCGTGTGCAACGGACCGAAGACGGTGCCGAGACGACGGATTTGGGTCCGGTGCGGTTCGTTCCCCTGATGGAAGGTACGGCGGCGGAATGATCCGGGCATTGTCAGTGGAACGGTTCGTCGGCAAGACTGCGTTGGTCGCGGTCTTGGCGCTTGCCGGATGCGGCTGGGCCGAATGGCCGCCGCCGGGATACAAATCCGGACAGTACGCGCCGCGCCCTGTGCATCAGGCGGAGCCCGGTATGCGCCCTCAAGAGGATCAACTGCCGGCGGCGGCGCCGATCCGGGGCGGCGGCGACGTCGAGGTCAAACGCGGCGACACGGTCTATGCCTTATCGCGCCGTTACAGCGTGTCCTTACGCGCGATCATCGACGCTAACGGGTTACGCCCGCCGTATACCCTGTCGGTAGGCCAGCGGCTGGCCGTTCCGGCCGTGCGCGAACATCGGGTCCGGCCGGGCGAATCGCTGAACAGCATCGCCGAGCGTTACGGCTTGGGCGTGTACGAGTTGGCCCATGCCAACCGGTTGCGGCCGCCGTATCGCATTTTCAGCGGGCAGACTCTCGTTATCGCCCAAGGGACCGCGCCGCAACGGGGATCGTCTCCGTCCCCGTCCTCGTCCTCATCCTTATCTTCGTCTCCCTCTTCGTCCTCCGAAGCCGTACAGGCGACGGCCTTGCCCGACCCGCCGGAGCAAGTCGCCGCCGCCCGCCCGTCCGTGTCCTCGCCCACACCCGCGCCCGCGCCCACGCCGAAACTCGAGACGGAGCAGGCGAAAGCCTATTCGCCGTCGTATTACAATAAGATTCGGGGCTTTATGTGGCCGCTCCGGGGCGAAATAATTTCGAATTTCGGGCCCAAGACCAAAGGCCTGCACAACGACGGCATCAATATCGCGGCACCTCGGGGCGCGCCGGTACGCGCCGCCGAAGGGGGCGTTGTCGCCTACGCCGGCAACGAACTTCGGGGGTTCGGCAATCTGCTTTTGCTCAAGCATAAGAACGGTTGGGTTACGGCCTATGCCCATAACGACAAACTGCTGGTCAAACGCGGCGATACGGTCGGCAAGGGCCAGATCATTGCGCGCGTCGGCAGCACCGGGGCGGTCGCGAGCCCGCAGCTGCATTTCGAAATTCGCCGCGGCAAACGCGCAATCAACCCGAAAAAACACCTGAAGGTCATTCCCGCGTCGTTGTAGCGGTTTTTTGCTCCGTCATCGCGGCTCGCCCCATTGCACGAAATCTGATATATGATTATTTGACGTAAACAGCCTTCGGTAAAGGGAGTCAGCCGTGGTCGATCAGCAAACCAAGGACAACGTCACCCGCAAAGGCACGTGGCTGCGTTTCCTGTACATGATTTTGTTCGCGGTCATTTTCAATATCGCGGAATTCGTCGTCATCGTCGTCGTCATCGTTCAATTCATCACGAAGCTCTTTACCGGCGACGTTCATAAGCGGTTGGTCGAGTTCGCCGATAACGTCGCGCAATATCTCGCCGAAATCGTGCGGTATCTGGCGTTCCGGACCGAGGAGCTGCCGTATCCCTTCGGCGATTGGCCGGGGGTGTCGGCGGCAGACAAGAAAAAAGCCACGGCGGACGAAAAGGCGGATGTGCCTGTGCCGTCACCCGTGTCGCCGCCACCGCCGCCCGTATCGCCGCCACCGCCGCCCGTATCGCCTCCGCCGCCCGTATCGCCGCCGCCGCCGCTGCCGCCCGTGTCACCGCCGCCACCGCCGACGGGCAGGGCAGGTGATCTTCCGTAAAGCCGGGTTTATTTAAGGGGTTTACCGAGGCGTCCGGCGAGATCCTGGATGAATTGCCAGGCGACCCGGCCCGAGCGCGCGCCCCGGGTTACCGACCATTCGACGGCCTGGGCGCGCAGTTCGTCCGTGCCGATCTCGAGGCCGAAATGCTCGGCATAGCCTTCGATGATGTCGAAGAAGGTGTCCTGATCGCACACGTGAAAGCCGAGCCACAGGCCGAACCGGTCCGACAGCGAGACCTTTTCCTCGACCGCTTCCGCCGGATTGATCGCCGTCGAGCGCTCGTTCTCGATCATATCGCGCGGCATCATGTGACGGCGGTTGGAAGTTGCGTAAAAGACGACATTCTCCGGGCGGCCCTCGATGCCGCCTTCGAGCACGGCCTTGAGAGACTTGTAGGAGGCGTCGTCGCCGTCGAAGGAGAGATCGTCGCAAAACAAAACGCAGCGCCGGTCGCCGATGCGCAGGCGCCGCAACAGACTCGGCAGGGAACGGATATCCTCGCGGTGGATTTCGACCAGGGCCAGGGCGCGCGGCGTTTCCCGGTTGACCGCGGCATGGGCCGCCTTGATCAAGGAGCTTTTGCCGGTGCCGCGCGCGCCCCACAGCAGGGCGTTATTGGCGGGCAGGCCTTGCGCGAAGCGGCGCGTGTTATCGAGCAGTTTATCGCTTTGCGGGCCGATCCCCTTCAAAAGCGGCAGATCGATATAATTGACGTTTTTGACGGCCTCGAGCCGTTCGCCTTCGGCGTGCCAGACGAACGCGTCGGCGTCGTTAAGCCCCGCGCTCGCGGGCGCCCTCGGAGAGCGCCGTTCGAGCGCTTCGGCGATCCGGCGCAGGAGGACAAGCAACTCGGAATCGGTTTCGGATCGGGAACTTTCGTTCGACATGTCGTTTGCCGTATCGCATGCTATGGAGGCGGGAGGCTAGCACACGGCGCGGTCAGGTCAATCCTTTGTGAAATCAAGACTTTTCGGAACGGTGATGCGACCGGCCGGCGTTTTGGGCCATAATGGGCTTTGCGGTTGCAAGTCCTGGCGGTCCCGCTATAGTCCCGCTGCCTTTAGAAAACCATGAAGAGACGCCAATAGATCGATAAGGAGTGCCCCGATGTTCGTTTCTCCCGCATATGCCCAAGGCGCAGGCGCCGCAGGAGCCGGTTGGGAATCGTTTATCCCGCTGGTTTTGATTTTCGTCGTTTTTTACTTCCTGCTGATCCGGCCTCAGCAGAAAAAAGCGCGTATGCATAGGGAGATGCTCGCGGCCATTCGGCGCGGCGATCGGGTTGTCACTGGTGGCGGCATCGTCGGTACCGTGACCAAGGTTTACGACGATCACGAACTTGCCGTCGAGATTACCGACGGCGTGAAGGTACGTGTCCAACGGGCTTTGATCGCCAGCGTCATTTCCAAGACCGAGCCGGCGTCGTCGGCCCCGAAAGGGGGCAACGCCCCGGCTAACGATCAATCGAATCAATCCGGCGGCTCATCGCTGAAAAATATGTTCGGCGGCAAAAAATAACGATCCGGGTTTACGTTCGGCATGATCTACTTCGCTAAGTGGAAGGTTACTCTCGTTTGCGTCGTGTGTTTTCTCGGCGTGGCGTTCACCATGCCGAATTTCCTAGGCACCAAGGATGCGGACTCGATACCGACATGGCTGCCGCATCAGCAGGTCGTATTGGGGCTCGATTTGCAAGGCGGCTCGCATCTTTTGATGGAAGTCGCCGTCGATGCGGTAATCAAGGAACGCCTGGAAACGATCGTGGATTCGATCCGCACGGCGTTGCGTAAGGACCGCATCCGCTATCAGGGGCTCGGCGCGAAAGGCCACGTCATCTCCGTGTCGATCAGAACCAAAGACAAGGAAGAAGAAGCCCTGAAGCTGATTCGGGACATCGGCAGCGGTATCGCCAATCCGGGCAGTGCTTCATTCGTTCCCGGCGGCGAACCGGGTTTTACCGCCGAGAAAAACGAGCGCGGTCAAATCTTTTTGTCGCTGACGGAACGGACGATCCGGGATTGGAGCGTCAATGCGGTCGAGCAGTCCATCGAGATCGTGCGCCGGCGCATCGACGAAACCGGCGTGCGCGAACCGACGATTCAGCGCCAAGGCACGGACCGTATCCTGGTGCAGCTTCCCGGCGTGGATGATCCGGAGCGGATTAAACGGTTGCTGGGCAAGACCGCGAAGATGTCGTTCCATCTGACCGATCAACGCGTGAGCGCGGCGGAGGCCCAGGCCGGACGGGTGCCGCCGGGCGCCTTTTTGGCGCCCTCAGCCGAGGAAGCCGATCCTTCCGGACAGCCGCGCATGTATCTTCTGCGCAAACGGACCATGGTGAGCGGCGAAAACCTTGTCGACTCCCAGCCGAGTTTCGATTCAAGGACCAATGAACCGGTCGTGACGTTCAGGTTCGACTCGGTCGGTGCGCGGCGTTTCGGCGACGTTACGGGCAAGAACGTCGGGCAATTGTTCGCCATCGTGCTCGACGGCAAGGTTATCAGCGCGCCGGTGATCCGCGAGCCTATTTTGGGCGGTTCCGGACAGATTTCCGGCAGCTTTACCGTTCAGGGGGCCAAGGATCTGGCGCTTCTGCTGCGCGCGGGCGCGTTGCCGGCGCCGTTGACCATTCTCGAGGAGCGCACCGTCGGCCCCGGACTCGGCGCGGACTCCATCGCCGCCGGCAAGATTGCCTGCATCGTCGGCATGATCCTCGTCGTCGTGTTCATGGTCGTGGCCTACGGCCTGTTCGGGCTGATCGCCGACGTCGCCTTGTTCATGAACATGGTTTTGATTCTCGGCGTGCTGTCGTTCCTGCAGGCGACGTTGACGCTGCCGGGTATCGCAGGAATCGTGCTCACGATCGGCATGGCGGTGGACGCGAACGTTTTGATTTTCGAGCGTATTCGGGAGGAAGTCAGGAACGGCCGAACGCCGATTTCAGCCATCGAAGCGGGGTATTCCCGCGCCATTACGACGATCGTGGACGCCAACCTGACGACCTTGATCGCGGCCTTGCTGCTGTATCAATTCGGCTCCGGCCCGGTGCGCGGGTTCGCCGTGACGTTGTCGGTCGGCATCGCGACGTCCATGTTCACGGCCATCATGCTGACCCGCCTGCTGATCGTGACGTGGCTTCGGCGCAGGCAGCCGCAAGAATTGCCGATATAGGAGGCTGGGATGGTTTGGCACGGTTTTACTTTCATTCCGGCGAATACCAAGTACCGGTTCATCCCGTTCCGGAAGATATTCTTCCTGTTTTCGCTGTTGTTGATTCTGGGTTCCATCGGCATTTACGCCGTGAAAAACCTCAACTACGGTATCGACTTCAAGGGCGGCATCCTGATGGAAGTGCGGGTGCCGGGCGAAAAGGCGAACATCGCCGAAATGCGCGGCACCCTCGGCAATTTGGGTTTGGGCGAGGTCAACCTGCAGGAATTCGGCCAACCGAGGGACGTGCTGATCCGGGTGCAGCGCCAGGAAGGCGACGAGAAGGCGCAGCAGGCAGCCATCGACACGGTGAAGAAGGCCCTGGGAGATCGAGTATCGTACCGGCGGACGGAATTCGTCGGGCCGCAGGTGAGCGAAGAGCTGTTTTGGGACGGCGTCTATGCGGTCGTGGCGGCGATGTTCGCGATCCTGCTTTACATATGGTTTCGATTCGAGTGGCAGTTCGGCTTGTGCGCCGTGATTGCCCTGACTCACGATGTGCTCACGACGGTCGGCTTGTTTGCGTTGCTGCAGCTTGAGTTCAATCTTACAACGGTGGCGGCGGTGTTGACCATCGCCGGATATTCGATCAACGATACCGTTGTGGTGTTCGACCGGGTGCGCGAAAATTTGCGGAAATACAAGAAAATGCCGTTGTCGGAATTGTTGAACAACAGCGTCAACGAAACCCTGTCGCGCACGTTGATGACCAGCGTCACGACGTTGCTGGCGTTGCTGGCGTTGTATTTCCTGGGCGCTCAGGTTATCAAGGATTTCAGCTTCGCCATGATATGGGGCGTTCTGATCGGAACGTATTCCTCGATTTGTCTGGCCGTGCCGTTGTTGCTTTATCTCAATATCGAGCGCGGCGTCGAGGTCGACAGCAGCAAGGAGGGGGCGACCCAAGAGGCGTCTTGATCGGCCATTCAGGGTCTCGATATCACGCCGTTGGTGCCGGCAGGGCGCCAGATCGTTCAAAGTTACGGCGACGGCCGTTTCCGGATCGCCGGTGAGGTTTACGCCGGCTCCGTCCTCATCTTTCCCGAAAAAACCCAGCCGTGGCCCGTGGCGGCGATCGCGGACATGACGACGGCGTCGCTGCAGCCGATCACGGCGCTGGCCGATACCCCGGATATCCTGGTGGTCGGGTGCGGCGAACGGTTCGTGCCGCCGCCCGCCGATTTACGCCAAGGACTGCGCGCGCATGGGATCGTGATGGAATGGATGGATACCGGCGCGGCCTGCCGAACCTTCAACGTCCTTCTGGGCGAGGCGCGCCACGTGGCGGCCGCGCTGCTGGCCGTCGAATGATGCCCGGCGGTAACGCGGGATTCGGATAAAAAAAACGGGGCCCCTAGATCGGATCATGATTTATCGGAAACATCATTTGGTTCCGATAAATCATGTGAATCCGATCGACATCAATAACTTAGCGCCGATTCACACGGTTGTCGGATCGCCGTTGGCGATTCCGACTAACCATGACCGGCTCTAGGGCCCCGTTTCGCGTTCGGATAAAAAATCCGTCAGTAGATGTTCTGCGCCGATACCATGGCGTAGAGCATGGGGAGCGACAGTAAGGTATTGGTCCGTGAGAACAGCATTGCCGTCCGGCCCGCGGCCGCTTTTTCCTCGGCGCTGGCTTCCACGATCCCAAGGGCTTTTTTCTGGTTCGGCCAGATGATGAACCACACGTTGAACCACATGATGATGCCCAACCACATGCCGATGCCGATCGCCGTGCTTTTAGCAACGCCGCTCTGCAGGCCGATGGTCAGGGCATCGACGAGATATCCCTGCATGTGGGCCAGGAGCAGGCCGGTGATGATGGTGGCCATGGCGCCCCAGCGGAACCAGAATAATGCCGCCGGCGCGATGACTTTGCTGATGGCCGGTTTCTGTTCGTCCGGAATGTTGCCCATATTGGGAATCTGGACGAAATTGAAATACCAGAGGATACCGATCCACATGACGCCGCTGGCGACATGCAGCCAGCGCATAATGAAACTCCCCCAGGCATGATCCAGGGCCAGGCCCTGTCCGTGCCAACCTTTCAATCCGAGGACCATGACCACCAGAAGGATCAAGCCCATAATGATTGTGTTCGGCAACGATTGAAGCGGATTCTTCATGGCTGTTTTCCCTCTCCGCGTTGTGATGTTGTATTTGAAGTGTCCCTTTGCGAATGCGGGGCATTTTAAGGGTTGCGGCAAAGCGCCGCAACGCCGGGGCTTGCGCGCCGAAAGTCGGTTGCGGTCGAAAACCGCGCAACTGCGGGGAAAAGCAGTTCTTTTTTCCGGGCGGCCATGGATAGATTAGGCGGGATCGAAGCGGTGAGCGGGCTAGGATAGGGCGAATCATGCAGCGGGACGAGGCGTTTTCGGCATGTGCGCGCATGGTTCGATCCGAGGATCGGGATCGCTTTCTGTGCGCGATGTTCGCGCCGGCGAACCGCCGTGGATACCTGTTCGCCCTGTATGCCTTCAATTTGGAAATCGCGCGCGTGCGGGAAATCGTCTCGGAACCGTTGATCGGACGCATGCGCCTGCAATGGTGGCGCGATGCCCTCGATTCGATCTACCGGGGGACGGGGCCGAACAACCCCGTCGCCCGGGCGGTGGCGGAGACGGTTGCGGCCTGTCCGGTGTCGCGCGGTCATTTCGAAACGTTGATCGACGGCCGTGAGGCCGATATGCAGGATGAGCCGTTCGAAACGCTGAATGAGTTGATCGCATACGCGGAAGGAACATCCGTGCCGTTGGTGCGCCTGTCGTTGGAGGCGCTCGGCGTATCCGATGAACGTTCTCATGCCGCCGCGCGTGGCGTGGGCACGGCTTGGGCGTTGAGCGGCTTAATGCGCGCGATACCGTTTCACCGGGCCGGCGGCCGCTCATACCTGCCGAAAGATTTATGCCGGGATTTCGGCTTCGCCGCGGGCGCGATTTCGCACGCTCACCCCCCGGTGGAATTTCGCGCCGTCGTCGCCGCGATTTGTAGTGTTTCCCGGCAGGCTTTGCACGAAGCCCGGCGTTATCGCAAGGATGTTCCGCGGCAGGCCATTGCTGCCTTGCTGCCCGCGGTTCTGGCCGAAAGTTACCTCACCATGCTGGAGAAGGCGGGACACAACCCGTTCGACCCGACGGTGCAGCGGTTGCGTCCTTCGGGCTTGCTCAAGTTGAGCTATACCGGAATCAGGGGAAGCTACTGAACGGATTGGCCGCCGGCGCGCTGGCTTGCGGCACGGCGGTGTTGGCGGGCGTCAGCTCGGCGCCGGCATCGCTGTCGTCCTTGGGTTTCAGGACCATGAGTTCCAACGCGGACAGTTGGGGAAAGATCGGTTCCGACCACGCATGATAGAGCATGATGGCGCCGCGCCGGGTATCGGGAAAACCGACGCGGGAATCGTCGAATTGGCGGATTTCCAAAGTCGTGATCAGGTTCGTGGTCGGATCGATGCTGCGCCAGATCGAGACGGGATTGGCGCGGCGCGGTTGCGCGAGCGGCGCGATGCCCCGTTGCAGCTGCTGAGTCGGCGGGCCGTAACGTTTCGTGTAGAAATCGATAATGGCACCGTAAGCCCGGCTGTCGAACAGCGCGAAGAAGTTCGAGGCGCGGCCTTCATCGTAGCGGATCACCGCTTGCGTTCCCTGGTACATGATCGTGTTGATCTCGAAATAGGGCGCGACGGCGGCCGGCCAATCGACGGTTTCGACGCAAAACGCCAAGGCGCCTTCGCGCTTTTGGATACAGGGCTTGCGGGTATCGGGGCCGGTCTTGGGCGCGGTCAACGGTTCCTTGCCGATCTTCAAGGATTGCCCAAGCGTTAGGGAGACGCCGGATAAAAATTTGTCGGGGCCCTGTAATTTTTTACGGTTCTTCGCATCCGTATCGCGCGACGGATCGAGCCGGGCGGTTTTAACGACTTTCGCCGTCCATTGGCTCGGCGCTTCCGGCGAGGATGGGATCTGGGCCTGTTGCGGGTCTTTCGGCGGCGCCTTCGGGGGAAGTTTCGAGTCGTTGAGTTGTAAGACGTTGGTCATGCGTTCGATGAAGTCCGGTTTTTGTTGGGCGACCTTTTCGGCTTCGCGCCGTATACGCGCGCCGATCTCGGTCGGTTGGCGGTTCTCGGTCGAAGGCGTTTTGATCGGCGGCAGTTTGTCGAGGGGCGATTGTTCCTGCGCGGTGGTTGCCGGGGCGGTTATCGGTCCGGGCGCTAATCCCGGCAGGGCCGGCGTTTGTTCCGCTGCGTTCGGGGCCGGTTTCGCGGGCTCCGGAATCGTCAGGGACAGGGAGTCGATGTTGGCCAAGGCCGACGCCAGGTCGTCGTCGGGTTTTTTCGCGGCCGGTGCCGCCGATTTCCGTGCCGCTTGCTTTGTCGGCGCGGCTTCAATGGAGTCGGCAAGCTGCGACAACGTCGCATCGACCTCCTTCGAACTCGGCGGTCCGCTTTCGGCCGGCGTTTTCCTCTCCGCCCGCGCGTGGGGTTTTTTGCCGGAGATTTTATCCGCCTCGTTCATCAACAGATCGAGCACATCCTGTTCGGCTTGGTGTTGTGTTAACGGGCCTTTCCCTTGGACGGGTTGCTTCGCCTCGGCGGCTGCGGTCGGTTTTTGTTCCGGCGGTAGGTTTTTGATGGTTCCGGCGAGCTGCGTGAGGGCGTCGTCGATTTCCTTGTTGGCGAGGATTTTATCCTGTTTGCGGACCGGCGGTGCGGGCGTTTTCTTTTGTTCGACGGTTTGGGCTTCGACCAATTCGGCTATGTCTTGCTCGATTGCCTCGAGGGGGGTCGGGGCCTTCGATCGGGAAGCGTGTTGTTCCGGGCTTTCCTGCTGTTGCGCATCCGGCGCGGCGTCGGCCGTGACCGCGGCGCTTTCTGGCTTGCCGGGATCCGGAGCTTCGGGAACCTCGGCAAACGTGGACGGATCGTCCTGGAGGGTTTGACCCGGCGGGGGCGGCGGCGTTTCGCCGGGCCGGGCGAGGATGATCGGGCCTTGGGGCTTGGCGGGCGCCGGTTTGTCGGTTGTCGCGGGTTTTTGCGTGCCGGGCAGAAGAGCGGTGCGAATGCGTTCGAGCGTTTGTTTAAACGTATCCGCCAAGGAATTCGGCGTGTCGGCCGCGGGCGGCGGGAGCGGCTTCGACGCGGTTTGGGATTTTTCGAGGCCGAACAGTTCCCGGAAGCGCTCGACGAACCGGTCGGCGAACTGTTTAAACGCGGAAGGGTCTTCTCGCGAAGCGGGCGCGGCGGCGGTTTGGCGCGGCGGCGCCGACGGTTTCGGGGCCGCTTCGGGTTCCGACGGAACTTGCGCCGAAGGTTGCGGTTTCGGGGCTGCTTCGGGTCGCGGTGTCGGGGGCATAGTTTCCATCGCGACGTCCGGTGCCGGCGCCGCCTGCGGTTTCGGCGGCTCGATGCCCGACGGCGCGGGTTTCGCCAGGTAGGTCGGCGGGGGTGCGGGAGTCGGAGCCGGGGCTAGAGAAGGGGCCGGTGACTCGACCAATTCCTGCATCATCGTTTCGGCGTCGTCGAGTTGTGCCGGCGTCGGGGGCTGTGCCGGTGCGGGCGTTGGGGCCGGGGGAGCGGCTTTGGCGGTTTGTTCGGGTGCGGACGGTTTCGGGGCCGGTTCGGGTTGCGTCTTCTTGGCGCGGAACAAGTCGGCGATGAAATCGAAGCGCGACAGGAACCGTTCGCCAAGCCGGGTAAAGGCGGACGGTTTTTCCGAATATTCCGGATCGGGTGCCTTTACCTGCGGCGTATTTCGTTGCGCCGCCGGATCGGGTTTGAAAGTCGAGATATCGGTCGTCTTGATTTTGGTTTCCGGGGTGTTTTGAGCGGTGTTTTGCGCACTCTTCGGCGCGGGCGTAACGGCAGGTTCTACCGTCGCGAGCGGCGCGTCCGGTTCGGCCGTTGCCGCCGGTTCGGCGGGCGGATCGAGCCGCGTCGGCGTGGCCGCCGGGGCCGGTCGGGTTTCGCGCGCGGGCGGCATGGCGGGGGCTTCGGTGTCGGCGGCGGCGACTCGTTCCTTGATTCGTTTGTTTCGCTCGCCGAGCAGGTATTGCACGATGTCGTAATAGCCGTTGTTGACGGCGAGATCGATGGGGGTGAGGTCGCGAACGTTGCGCGCGGAAATATCGGCGCCGCC
>JBBDTH010000170.1:0-15461 GCA_040904505.1 Rhodospirillales bacterium
TGGCGGCGGCGGCGCTAGGGTCCACGTATTTCCATCGGACCAATTGCGAATAGAACCAAAGCGCATGACTGGTCCAGGGGAACGTCGCGGCGCGGTCGGCGAACAGCAGAAAGTCGTCGACGCGATGCGGGGCGCCGTCTTTTCAAAACGGCATCGTTCCCGTCAACCCGCGGACAAGGAGATCCGGGCGGCATCCGAGATAGGCGTCGCGCGCCAGGATGTCGGCCAGGGCCTCGGCGTTGTTCGCATGCGCGCACCAAACCGAGGCTTTCGCCATGGCGCGGATCAATCCGTCCAACGCGTCCGGATTCTCGTCGGCCCAGGCCGCGCGCACGGCCAAAACCTTTTCCGGGCTGCAGCGCCAGATCGAGGATTTCGTGGTCGCGATGACGCCGGCGCCCAGGTCGACGGCGTGCGCGTTCCAAGGTTCGCCCACGCAGTATCCGTCCAGTTTTCTCGCCCGCAATGCATCCGCCATGAACGGCGGCGGCACGATGACGAACTCGATATCCGCCTCGGGATCGATACCGCTCGCCGCCAACCAATAGCGAAGTTCGAGGTTGTGGCTGGAAAACCGATGCACGACGCCGAGCTTTAAAGGGCTTTGGCGGGCCGCGCGCCGGGCCTCGCAAACCCGCCGCAGCGCTTGCCCGTTGATCGATGCGTCGCCGGTTTCCCGGGCGCCGTGCGCCAGCATCGCATCCCACAGCACCGTCGAGACGGTCACCGCGTTGCCGCCCAAACCGAGCGCCATCGGCACGACCAGATCGGGATACATCGGGTCCTTGATCAGCGCGGCCGCGATCGGCATGGGTGCGAGCAGGTGCGCCGCGTCGAAATGGGAAATCGTCAGCCGGTCGCGGATGTTCGCCCACGAGGTTTCCTTGTGCAGGCGCAGCCGAATGCCTTCTTCCTCGCAAAAGCCCCGTTCGACGGCGATGATCGGGATCGCCGCGTCCAGGAGCGGGATGAAGCCTGCATTGATCTCGGTCGTCATTCGGCATCTCCCAACAAGCCCGCCGAGGTCACGAGGCTCTCGGCGATATCGGCGAGGCGCCGGTTCTGGTTCATCGCGCTTTTGCGCAGGAGTTTATAGGCGTCGTCCTCCGAACAGCCGCGCATCTTCATCAGGATGCCCTTGGCGCGATCGATCACTTTCCGATCCGCGAGTTCGCCGCGCGTCGCTTCCAGCTCTTCGCGCAGGCGGTTGACGGCGTTGAACCGGCTGATGGTGATATCGAGGATCGATTTGACGCGCTCTTTCTTCAGGCCGTCGACGATGTAGGCGCTGACACCGGCATCGACCGCGGCCTCGATCATCGCAGTATCGGAGCGATCGACGAACATCGCGACCGGCCGGTGCACCGAACGCGACACCGTGAACATATGCTCCAGCATGTCCCGGTTGGGATTTTCGAGATCGATGAAGATCACGTCGGGGTCCAGGTCGACGACGCGGCGAAGCAGGCCGTCCATCTCGCTGACGACGAACACGTCGGTCAGGCCCGCTTCGGTCAACCCGCTCTCGAGAACGGACGCCCGAATGGTGTCCTGATCGATTATGAGAACTTTGAGAGCGGTTTCTTCCATGCCGGAATACAGGTGAGTTTACGCGTCGTTGTATCAACCTTGTCCTCAGCCCTATGCAAGGCCGGTGCCAGAAAGAGCGGCGTGAATGTGCCGACAGTCATGCATCGTCCGTAACAAGCAATATCCGGCGGAATGGAAAACGGATGGCGCGCCCGGCAGGATTCGAACCTGCGACCCCCAGATTAGGAATCTGGTGCTCTATCCTACTGAGCTACGGGCGCTTAACGTTGAGCCCGGCCTTTATAGCATAGTTTTTGTGAATTTCGCGCGGTACGGAGCACGACCGGCGCCGGGTTTTTTCGGCGTTACTTCCCGAAAATCTTGCCGAGCGGGTAGTAATACGTGAGCGCGACGGTTTCCTCGCCCGGGTTGGAATCGGAAACGCTGGCGTTCGACATGTGCGACACCGAAAGCCCGAGGCGGGAGCGGTCGTCGAACCGATACGCGATCTCGAACTGCGAGCGAATCTCGAACTTGTGGCCCAGATCCTTGCCGTCGCCTTTGTGATAATAGCCCGGCGCGACGCTGAATCCGGTCACGACGCGGTTGCCCCAGAAGATATCCAGCCAGATGCCGGCATAGGCGAAATAACTTTTATCGGTCGTGCCCATCACGCCGCCGAACGGCTTGAAGGCCAGGAACTTGAAATCGGAATGGTATTCGAGATGGAACTCGGCCGCGGTGTTGGATTTTTTATTGGCATCGAAATAGCCGCCGCCGAGGGCCAGGAAACTGGGATCGTCGGCGTGCGCCTGCGGCGCGTTCAGGCATAAAAATGCGAAGGCCGCGGCAATGGCGACGAACGTATTGCTCTTCACGGGCAAATTCCCCCCTTTTCCCCGATGCCGGCGCGGCGGATCCTGAAACCCGCCGCGACGCGGTGCGCATCTTACGGCTTCGGGGCACCGTTGCAAAGAAAATTACCCGGCGGCGGGGCTCAACGGCGGCAGGCCGGAGGCGGCCTATAAATCGAAGGATTGGTCCTTGTTCAGGCCCCGGAAGTTTTCGGTCGCCTCGATCAGGGCGGCGCGGATTCCGGGCTCCAAAGCCGAGTGTCCGGCATCGGGCACGATCGCATAATCCGCTTCCGGCCAGGCCCGGGCCAGTTCGTCGGCGCTGATGATCGGGCAGACCACGTCGTAACGGCCCTGCACGATGAAACAGGGTTTGTCGCGCAGCACGGCGATGTCCTCGAGCGGGATGCCGTCCTCGAAGAACATGCGGTGCTTGAAATAGTGCGCCTCGATGCGTGCGAGCGCGAGCGCCGCGTTGCCGTTGCCGCCGCCGGTTTGCGGCACCAGATTGGAACACGAATTTTCGTAGCGGCTCCAGGCCCGCGCGGCGGGCATGTGAATTTCGGGGTCGGAATCGGTCAGGCGGGTATAAAACGACTCAAGCGGCGCGTGCCGCTCCGCCTCGGGCAGAAACTCGATGAACGCGCGCCACGCTTCCGGAAAGATCGTTTTCATGCCGTTCAGGAACCAGTCCAACTCGCCGCGCCGGGCCAGGAAAACGCCGCGCAAAACGAATCCGAGACACCGCGTCGGATGGGCCAGGCCGTAGGCCAGCGCCAAGGCCGCGCCCCACGAGCCGCCGAACACCAGCCATTGCCCGATACCCAAATGGTGCCGCAATCGTTCGATATCGTCGATCAGGTGGGGCGTGGTGTTGTCGGTCAAATCGGCAAAAGGCCGCGACCGGCCGGCGCCCCGTTGATCGAAACAAACGATGCGGTAATGATGGGGTTCGAAGAAGCGGCGGTGGATCGGGCTGACGCCGGCCCCGGGGCCGCCGTGCAAAAAGACCACGGGGACTCCGGCCGGATTGCCGGATTGTTCCCAATACATATGGTGCCGCCCGTCAAGCTCGAGCATGCCGCGTTCGTAAGGTTCGATGCTTGGAAACAAGTCCCGGCGGTTGACGGAGACATCCATGATGAGGCGCTATCCCGGTTATCGCAGCTGGAGAATAGTATGAATATTATATGGTGTACGCTAAGGCATCATTATCGTCATTATAATGCGTGCCGGATAGATGAATAGAGGTCTTTGCCGGTTTTGAGGCCCTTAAAAAATCACACCATGCGGACACAGCATGTCATGAACCGATTTGTCACGAAATTCCTGTTATTATTTCTCGTATCGGCCTGTTTGGTCTCGGCCTCCATCGGCCATGCCGCACGCCGGCCGGCGCTCGACGCCAAGGCCGTCGTGCAGGACGTGATCGACGGCGATACGATTACCCTGAAGAAGAAAATCCACGGTTCGCGCGAAATCCGCCTGGTCGGCATTCAGGCGCCGAAATTGCCGCTGGGCCGGAAGGATTTCACGGCCTGGCCGCTCTCGACGGACTCCAAGCGCGCCCTGGAGAAACTGGTTCGGCGTAAAACGCTGACGGTCACGTTAGACGGCCGCCGGCAGGATCGTCACGGGCGGCTACTCGCGCATCTGTTCGACGGCCATACCTGGATTCAAGGCGAGCTGTTGCGCCTCGGCATGGCCCGGGTCTACAGTTTTCCCGACAACCGTTCCCGGGTCGAGGCGATGCTGACCCTCGAACGCGACGCCCGCGCGGCGAAGCGCGGCATCTGGGCGGACCCGTTTTACGCGATCCGGTCGCCGAAAGAAGCGGAAAAACATATCGGCACGTTCCAGATCGTGCGTGGCCGGGTTATTGATACGGCCAAGGTGCGAACCCAGGTCTACATTAACTTTACCGCCGATTGGCGGAGCGATTTCACGATCGCCGTGCGGGCGCGGGCGCTTCGGCTGTTTCGCGAGGCCGGCGTCGATCCGCTGACATTCAAGGGCAAGGTCGTGCAGGTTCGGGGCTGGCTGCGTCGGCGCAACGGCCCCATGATCGAGGCGACCCATCCGGAACAGATCGAAATGATCGGAGAGTCCTCTCATGATTGACCGTATTAACCGTTTCACTCTACGCCGGGTGCTGGGCTTGGCGGCGCTGTGGGCGGCGCTGATGATGCCGCTGTGGGCGCTCGCGGGGTGTTCGGTGAATCCGGCGACGGGCGAGCAAAGCTTTACGGCGTTCATGCCGCCCGAGGCGGAAGTCGACGTCGGGCGCGGCGAGCATCCGAAGATCGTCGAACAATTCGGCGGCGAATACAAAGACACGCAATTCACGGCTTATGTCCGAGACGTCGGTTTGAAGCTCGCACGGATTTCAGATATGCCGAATTTGCCCTTCACCATCACGGTTCTCAACGATCCCAAGGTCAATGCCTTCGCCTTGCCGGGCGGTTTCGTCTACGTCACGCGCGGGCTTCTGGCGCTGGCCGGGAACGAAGCGGAAATGGCGGGCGTGCTGGCGCACGAAATCGGCCATGTCACGGCGCGCCATACCGCGGAACGCTATAGCCAGGCGATGGCCGCCAACATCGGCCTGACGCTGCTGGGCGTATTGACCGGCGGCTCGCAAGCCGGGGGTGCCATCAATCAGGCCGCCGGTCTCGGCGCGCAGCTTTATCTGCAGGGATATTCGCGCGAACAGGAACTGGAAGCGGATATGCTGGGGGTCCGCTATTTAAGCCAAGCCGGGTACGATCCGAACGCGATGACGTCGTTCTTTCGGAAAATGCGCGCGCAGACGCAACTCGATGCCGTGATGGCCGGCCGCGATCCGAGCGAAGCCGACCGCTTCAGTTTCATGTCGACGCATCCGCGCACCGTCGATCGAATCGCGCAGGCCGCCCAATTGGCCAAGGCGGCGCCGGTGCGCGATCCGAAAACCGAACGGGCGGCGTTCCTGGCGCGCCTCGATGGGTTGACCTTCGGCGACGACCGCGACCAGGGCGTCCGGCGCGGCCGGAAATTTTCCCATCCCGATCTGCGCTTCGAATTCACGGTGCCGCCGAATTTCACCATGTTCAATTCTTCGGGCGCGTTGACCGCCCGGGGGCCGAACGGCGCCGTCATCGTTTTCGACATGGCGCCGGCGCGCCAAGCCCAGGCGGCGCGCGACATGAGCGGCTACGTGGCATCGCAGTGGGGTGCCAATCTCGGGTTGAGCGGAATCGAGCGGATCACGATCGACGGTCTGGAAGCCGCCACCGGCGCCACCCGGGTACAGACGAGCGAGGGCGTCCGGGACGTGCGGTTGGTGGCGATCCGCGGGCGCGACAGGCGCATTTTTCGGTTCATGTTCCTGACGCCGCCCGCCGTGACGCAGGCCTTGGCGGCCGAATTGAAACGCACGACCTACAGCTTCCGGCGTCTCGGCGCCGCCGAGGCGGCCGCGATCCGGCCGCTCAAGATCAAGGTCGTGACCGTGAAGGCGGGCGATACGGTGCAATCGCTGGCGGCACGACAGCCGCTGGAACGGTTCCGCGTCGAATGGTTCGAAGTGCTCAACGACGTGAGCCGCAATGCGCCGTTGCCCGCCGGGCGCTTGGTGAAAGTGATCTCGGAATAAAACGAAACGGGCCCGGCGGTTTGCGCCGGGCCCGATCGGGTGACTCGTGGCGCGCGAGCGTCAGGCCGAGAGGAGTTCCTCGAGTTTCTCGGTCGCCCGGTCCATGTCGATCTTTTCGATCGCCGCCAGCTCGAGCGCCAACCGGTCGCGGGCGGATTCGTAAATCTGGCGCTCGCTGAAGGATTGGTCCGGCTGGCCGGTGTTGCGGTGCAGATCGCGCACCACCTCGGCGATGGAAACCGGATCGCCGGAGTTGATCTTGGCTTCGTATTCCTGGGCTCGGCGGCTCCACATCGTGCGCTTGGTTCGGGCCCGGCCCTTCAGCGTCGTCAGCGCCTCGTCGATCATTTTGCGGGTGCTGAGTTTGCGCAAGCCCGAGGTATGAGCCTTGGCCACCGGCACCCGTAGCGTCATGCGGTCCCGGTCGAACTCGATGACGAAGAGTTT
Source organism: Rhodospirillales bacterium (assembly GCA_040904505.1). GTDB lineage: Bacteria > Pseudomonadota > Alphaproteobacteria > Rhodospirillales > CALINB01 > CALINB01. The sequence goes on from JBBDTH010000170.1 coordinate 6,466, forward strand.
CAGCTCGTGCCCGGCGATCTTGCGGACTTCGACCTCGGTCACCTTGCCGACGCCGTGAGTCGGATACACGACATAATCGCCCGGTTTGAAATCGACCGGCTTTGCCGGCGGCAGCGGTTTTGGCGGCGCCGGCGGCATCGACGGCTTTTTGATCGCGGCGGCGGCGTTGGCGGGCTCGGGTTTCGGCGTGGCCGGTTTCGCCTCGGCCGGTTTCGTTTCTGGCGCTTGCTTCGCCGGCGCCTTCTCGGCGGCTTTCGCCGGCGCCGCCTTGGGCTTGGGCGCCGGTTTGGCGGCTTTTTTGACCGTCTTTTTCGCCGGTTTCGCTGGTTTCGCCGGGGCCTTGGGTTTTTTCGCGGCCTTGGGTTTCGCCGTCTTGGTCGTCTTGCGCGGTTTTGCCGTTTTTACCGCCGCTTTCTTCGTGGTTTTCGTGGTTTTGGCCTTACTTTTTACGCTTTTCTTTGCCGTTTTCGCCGCCCGCGCGGGTTTTTTCCGGCTTAAAGCGGCCGAACGCGTTTTTTTTGGGGCTTTCGCCTTTTTAGCCTTAGCCATGGTCGCTGAAACTCCCTCACAAGAGCATGATCTACATGTTGATAATACACAAAAAAACCCGTCCTCCGGGAACCGAAGGTCACTGGGCCGTACTATCCATGGTGCTGGCTGGGTGGGGCCCGAGACGGAGTTATTTCCTCCCGTGATCGAACGTGCCTAAAAAACGACCATTTATTTGGCTGAATTCAGCCAGCGAAAGCCTTATAGCATAAATTTGTCATAAAAGGTACCCCCAACTCGAGGAGTTGGGGGTAGGTCCTTGATATTACTGAATTTTAAGAGCCGCCGCCGGGATTCGGACTCAATAGTTCCTTTTTACCGGACTTGTCTTTCCAGTCTTCCCAATCGGCGGGCGGTTCGCCTTTGCTGGTGATATTCGGCCATTTCTCGGCATAGTCCGCGTTCAATTCCAGCCAAACGGCTAAATCGGGCTCGGTATCGGGCACGATCGCCTCGACCGGGCATTCCGGTTCGCAAACGCCGCAATCGATGCATTCATCGGGGTGGATCACGAGCATGTTCTCCCCTTCATAAAAGCAATCCACGGGGCAAACTTCGACGCAATCCTGCAGTTTGCACTTGATGCAATTTTCTGTGACGACGTAGGTCATGGTCTTCTCCGTATGGTTTTTCCCCTAGAACGCCTGCGTCAGTCGGCGCCAGCGTGTTTTCCTCGCCTTTTGGCTTTGGCCCGTTGCCGGGCCTCGCCGCTCTCCCGATCCGGGACGTAGATCAGCCCGGCGATCCGGCGGATGAGATTTGTCTCCAGATGATGAAGCCGGTCATCTGTGTAAGCCACCTCCCAAAGCATTTCAATCATTTGGACGCGTTCTTGGTGCGAAAAACGGTCCTTGAGAATCCGCGTAAAACCGTAAAGTTGGCTCGAATCCGTCGCCGCCGCCGTGCCGTCGGCGATAAGGTCCGCCACCTCATCGTCCCCTAAGTCGAAATAGTCAGTCAGGAGCCCGCGGATAACGTCTAATTCGGCATTCCCGATATCACCGTCCATCATGGCTGCCTCGACCAGCAAGGCGGCGGTGGCCAGGCGAATATCCCGATCGGAGTGGCGCTGAGGGGGGCGGGACCCCGAAGTTTCCCCGCCGAAAAGGGCTTTAAGACGCTCGATCATGGCTTTGCCTATCATAGCCCCCGGCCGGGCCACGCGGGCCCGGGGGACGATCGGTTACGAGCCTTGCGTGTCGGCACCGGCGGCGTTACCTCTGAACCATGACGGAATCGTCCAAACTCACGCGCTTTCAAGCCGCCGCGGTCCGACGCAATCGCGATCCCATTCTGGGCGTGCTGAAACGGGTTTTGCCCGACACCGGCGTGGTTCTCGAAATCGCCAGCGGTACGGGCGAGCACGCCGCCTATTTCGCGCCGCGCTTGCCGGGGCTGACGTGGCGGCCGAGCGATGCCGATTCGGCGATGTTGCAAAGCATCGCGGCCTGGGCCGAAGATGCCGCGCCGTCGCCGGCGGCCCCGGTCGAGTTGAATGTGCGCGATGCGGTTTGGCCGGTCGAGGCGGCCGATGCGATCGTGTGCATCAACATGATCCATATCGCGCCGTGGGAATCGTGTCTGGGCTTGCTGGCCGGGGCGGGGCGAATATTGAAAGCGGGCGGCATCCTTTATCTCTACGGGCCGTATAAGATCGGCGGGCGTCATACCGCCGAGAGCAATGCCGCGTTCGACGAAAGTCTGCGCCGGCGCGATCCCGCCTGGGGCGTGCGCGATCTCGATGACGTCAGCAAGGCCGCCGCCGAGCAAGGACTCGTGTTCCGAGAACGCGTCGCCATGCCGGCCAACAATCTTTCGGTGGTTTTCGAAAAGAAAAAGAACGAGACACTCTAACAGGCTGCTAAAAACGCTATTTTGGCCCATGCCAAGTGATTGGCAATGGCCGTCTTGCCTCGCCCTTCGAGACGCTCGCGTCGCTCGCTCCTCAGGATGAGGCCGGGGTGTCGAAGGACGCTCGCCCTCAGGGTGAGGCAAGGCATTGAAACGATTGACCTCATGCTGAGGAGCGCAGCGTCTCGAAGCACGAGGTCAATTATAAAATCTCGTTTTTCAGCAGCCTGCTAAAGATCTTCCTTGAGCCGGTCGATCGCGCGCCGGTCCGCCTTGGTCGGCCGGCCCGCGCCGGGTGCGCGGTCCGCCGGTCCCGGTTGCCGGGGCTCGTCGGATGTTTTCGCCGCCGGCGGTTCGAGATCTTCGTATAGCAACCGCGCTTCGGGCGCGGGGCCGCGCCGGGTGCCGAGCGCTAAGATCTTGATCACGCGGATATGCGGTCCTTTCGGGAACGTCAGCACGTCGCCGATCTTCACCGGATGATGCGCCTTGACGCCGGTTTCGCCGTTGAGGCGCAGCCGCCGCCCGGCGCACAGCTTCGCGGCCAGCGACCGGCTTTTGAAAAAGCGCGCGTACCACAGCCATTTATCGATTCTGAGACCGCGCGCGGCCTCGTCTCCGGCCGGCGGGGCGGTCATGGTCTCGCCTTGAGGTCTTTGAGTTTGGCGAACGGCGACGGTGCCGAGTCGTTCGCGCGGCGTTTTCGGTTCACGGCCTTGCGTTTGCGGTGTTGTTTCGGGGCACGCTCGAACAGCATCGTGCCGTCCCGGGGCGTTTGCCGGTAGCCGAGCGCGCGTAAAACTTCGTTCAAGGAGTCGGCCGTGCAGCCTGTGATCGAGAGCATGTGCGCGCTCGGCGCGAACGGGCCGTGCCCGGAGGCGTTCCAGGCCTCTGCCGCCAGGCGTTCCAGGATATCGACCCGGAGGGCGACGGTCTCGAACGGCTGAAATCCGATGGCGTCGTAATAGGCGTGCGGCAGATGCGCCGATAACGCGAGCGAAACCCGGCCCGGGTCCGGGGGCATGGGGATAAGCCGCACGCGCTGTCGAACGGCCCAGAGAATCCCCCGGAGCCGTACGGCGGCCGGTTTCAGCAAAGCCGGGATAAAGACGCTCCGCCGCCCGATGCGAATCCCGAGCGCGCGCAACGCCCGGCGGTCCGGGGGCGTGAGCGCGGCGATTTGATCGAGCGCCTCGGCGCGCGCCAGCGATCCCAGTGCTTCCGTGAGCCGGTAAACGATCCCGCGCGCGGGCCCCGGCAAGGCGGCGTCTTGGGCCGCGATCAGCGGCTTGAAGTGGTGTTCGAGATGGCCGCCGAGCCACTGCACCAGAAGGCGGCGCAGGCGTTGGGTTTGTTCGCCGTCGAGTAAGCTCGCCGGCAGCGGCGCGACCAGAGGGCGCAGCACCGTATGGCCCGGCGCGAGGCGGGCGATCGGATTGTCGTGCCAGAGGATGACGCCGCCGTCGGCCAAGGTAAACGCCTCGGGAGAATCCGCTTCGAGCGCGCGCAGGCGGCGCGGAATTTCGTTTTGCAGGGCCCGCAGGGCCGCCGCGCCGACGGCTTTCGCCGCCGCACCGATGTCGTCCGGATCGGCGTCGAATTGGAATCCCTTGAGCCGGCCGACGGCATGGCCCTCGACGATCACCTCGCCCGAGGACTTCACGGCGGCCAGCAGCTCGAGGCCTTCCTTCATGCGGCTGACGAGCTTGGCCGAGCGGCGGTCGACGAACCGTTGCGTCAGGCGCTCGTGCAGGGCGTCCGACAGCTTGTCCTCGGCCCGGCGCGTGCGTTCCTGCCAATGGGCCGCGTCGTCGAGCCAGTCGGCGCGATGGGCGATGTAGGTCCAGGTGCGGATATTGGCGATCCGCTGGATCAGCGTTTCGATGTCGCCGTCGGTGCGCTCGATGCGTCCGACCTGGGCGGCGATCCAGTCGGTCGGCAGCCGCCCGGTCCCGGCCGCCGAGCCGTCGGCGAGCAGGAAGCGATAGAGCCTGGCGAGCAGGCGCGCGTGGCCGTCGCTCAACACGCCGCCGAAGTCGGGAATCCGGCACACGTCCCAGAGTAGGCGCACGGTATCGGGCTGGCCGGCGAGCGCGGCGACGTCGGGGTTGGCGGCGAGCGTTTTCAAAATGATCTCGTCGTCGGCCGGACGCGCTTTCACGAGGCCGCGCCCGTGCGGACGCTGCGCGAGGCTTTTGCGAAGCGCCGCGACCGAATCGAACCGGAGTTGCGGGTTGCGCCAGAAGATCGAGTCGAGCGGTTCGAACGTGTGGTTTTCGATGCCCGCGACGGTTTCGGCGTCGAGCGGACCGATGTCGGCCGTGGTGCCGAAGGTGCCGTCGTTCATGTGCCGCCCGGCGCGCCCGGCGATCTGGGCCAGTTCGGTCGGCACCAAGGCGCGCAAATGCCGGCCGTCGAATTTTCGGGTGGCGGCGAACGCGACGTGATCGACGTCCATGTTGAGGCCCATGCCGATGGCGTCGGTCGCGACTAGGTAATCGACGTCGCCTTCCTGATACAGCGCGACCTGGGCGTTGCGGGTGCGCGGGCTCAACGCGCCGAGCACGACCGCGGCGCCGCCCCGTTGGCGGCGCACCAGTTCGGCGATGCTATAAACCTCGGCGGTCGAAAATGCGACGATGGCGCTACGCGGCGGCAGCCGGGTGATCTTCTTCGGCCCCGTGTAGGCGAGGGTCGAAAACCGCGGGCGGGACAGAAATTCGGCCTCGGGCACCAGGCGTTTGATCAGGGGCTTGATCGTCTCCGCGCCCATGAACACGGTTTCCTGGCGGCCGCGCGCATGCAGCAGGCGGTCGGTGAAAATATGGCCGCGGTCGGGATCGGCGCACATTTGAATTTCATCGACGCCGAGGAAGGCGACGTCGTGCTCGCGCGGCATGGATTCGACGGTGCAGAGGAAATACCTCGCGCCCGGCGGGACGATCTTCTCCTCGCCGGTGATCAGCGCCACCTGGCCCGCGCCCTTGAGGCGTACCGCCCGGTCGTAGTTTTCGCGCGCCAGCAGGCGCAACGGAAAGCCGATCATGCCCGAGGCGTGGGCCAGCATGCGCTCCATCGCGAAATGGGTCTTCCCCGTATTCGTGGGCCCGAGCACGGCGAGGAGTCGGGCGGCCGCCGTCGTGATCTGCATGATTTTAGAGTTACGCCGCGCCGGACAAATGGCAAGGGTGTTTCCGATAAATCATGATCCGATCTAGTTTTCCGGCCCCTTGATCATGGGCACGAAGGCGACCGGCAGGATGCGTTGCGCGCTCAAACGGCCGTCCGATTCTTTCACGCACCGGAAAAGCGTTTGGGAGTCGTGCTGCGGGCCGATCGGGATCACCAGCCGCCCGCCGGGTTTCATCTGCTCGATCAACGTGCCGGGAATTTCGGTGGGCGCGGCGGTGACGATGATGGCGTCGAACGGTGCTTTTTCGGGCCAGCCCTCGAAGCCGTCGCCGATGCGAATGTCGACGGTGTCGTATCCCAAGGCTTCGAGACGCTCGCGTGCCGCCGTGGCCAGTGCTGCGATCGTTTCGACCGAATAAACGCGCTCCACGAGTTCGGCGAGCACGGCGGCCTGGTAGCCGCAGCCGGTCCCGACCTCGAGCACGCTATCGCCGGGCTCGAGGTCGAGAAGCTCGGTCATCACGGCGACGATGAAAGGTTGCGATATGGTCTGGCCCCGGCCGATCGACAGCGGCCGGTTGAAATACGCATAGGCTTGTTGATCGGCGGCGACGAATTCGTGCCTCGGCACGGCGGCGATTGCCCGCATCACCCGGTCCGAAAACCGCGCACGTCCGGTGAGGGCCGCGGTCTCGCGCGCTCCCTCCGCGATTTCTTCGAGCAGCCGGGCGCGCTCTTTGGTGTATCGGTCGTCGGTGTCGGTCATGTCATCCCGCGCTATTCGACGATATGATGTTTGCCGATGATTTCGACACTGCTGGCCTGCGGCCCTTTGTCGCCCCGGCGCTCGTGGAACCGGACCTCCGTGCCTTCCGTCAGGGTATCGAAGGCGTTATTCGCGACGGCGTTTTGGTGGAAATAAACTTCCAGGCCCTCGGAGCTTTCGATGAAGCCATAGCCCTCGTTCGAGAACAATCGGACGATCCGGCCGTGCGGTGGCGCCTCATGGGTCTTGACCTTGCCCTGGCCGCGCCGGGCGTGATCCTGCAGCAGGCGTTGCGCGGCCTTGAAGGCGTCTCGAACGGCGACGTAAACATCCTCGTGGGCATGATTGCCGCCGGGGGCCTTCTTTACGACGATGTCCTTGCCCGGCACCTCGATGATGACCTGGACGTGATAAAGGTTGCCTTTATTGTGTTGCTTGTGGGGGGCCTCGACGGTAACGCGGTATCCGATGATCCGGTCGAAAAACCGCTCGAGTTTCGCGGCTTCATCCCGGATTCGGGCCTCGACGGCGTCGGAATGGTCCATATTGCGGAATGTGACTTGCGGCGGGGTTTCCATGGGGCTTTCCTCCGATGAATACGGGTTATTAAGGGTATTTAAGGGCTTGCGTCCCTTCCCGCCATGACACATATCAAGCCCGTTCCGTACCCTTTCCGACACCCGATGAAAGTGGAGCCATGGCAAAGGAAACCTTCACGTTCGAAGCCGAAGTCGGCAAGCTTCTCAATATCGTTGCGCGCTCGCTTTATTCCCATAAGGAAATCTTCCTCCGGGAACTGATTTCCAACGCCTCCGACGCCTGTGACCGGTTGCGCTATGCGGCCCTGACCGAGCCCGGCCTGATCGAGGGCGATCCCGAATTCCGGATTTCGATCGCGATCGACGAAAAAGCCCGCACCTTGAGCGTGACCGACAACGGCATCGGCATGAACCACGACGACCTCATCGAAACCCTCGGCACCATTGCGCGCTCCGGCACCCAGGCGTTCGTTGAAAAACTCGGCGAGGACAAGGATAAGGACCTGGCGCTGATCGGCCAGTTCGGCGTCGGATTTTATTCGGCCTTTATGGTCGCCGAGCGCGTCGACGTGCTGACGCGCAAGGCCGGCGAGGAAAAGGCGTGGCTGTGGTCGTCCACGGGGCAGGGCGAATACAGCATCGAGGAAAGCGCGCGCGCTGCGCGCGGCACCACGGTGACGGTCCATCTGGCGGAAGCCGAAAAGGAATTCGCCGAACCGGCGCGGGTTCGCGGCATCGTCAAGGCGCACTCCGATCACATCGGCATTCCGGTGCTGCTGGCCGAAGACGGCAAGGAGGAAAAGCTCAATTCGGCGTCGGCGATCTGGACCCGGCCGAAAAGCGACATCACGGAAGATCAATATAAGGAATTCTACCGGCACGTTTCCCATAACTTCGACGACCCGTGGCTGACGATTCACAATCGGGTCGAGGGAGTTTTGTCGTACACCAATCTTTTATTCGTGCCGTCGAGCCGCCCGTTCGATCTGTTCAACCCCGAACGCAAGATGCACGTGAAGCTTTACGTCAAGCGGGTCTTCATCACGGATAATTCCGAGGGCATGATCCCGGCGTATTTGCGTTTCCTCAGGGGTGTGGTGGATTCGGAGGACCTGTCGCTCAATATCAGCCGCGAAATGTTCCAGCACGATCCCAAGATTTCGAAAATCCGCTCGGGTCTCGTCAAACGGGTCTTGGGCGAGTTGCAGAAGAAAGCCGCCGCGGCGCCGGAGGAATTCACGGGCTTTTGGGAAAATTTCGGCGCCGTATTGAAGGAGGGGTTGTACGAGGATGCCGCGAACCGCGATGCGATTCTCGATATTTGCCGCTTCCGCTCGACCCGGGGCGACGGGCTGATAAGCCTCGAAGACTATATCGCCGGCATGAAGGAAGGTCAGGAAGCCATCTATTACATCACCGGCGAGAATCTCGAGCGGATGCGTCAAAGTCCGCAGCTCGAAGGCTTCAAGGCCAAGGGAATCGAGGTGCTGTTGCTCGACGACGCGGTCGACGAGTTCTGGGTGCCGTCGGTCGGGCTTTTCAAGGAAAAGCCTTTCAAATCCGCGACCCAGGGCGGCACGGATCTCGGCAAAATCAAATCGGCGGACGAGACCGAAGACACGCCCGAGAAAGCGGCGGACTCGGACGTGGATGCCTTGATCGCCGCGTTCAAGGCGGCGCTCGGCGATCGGGTGAAAGACGTTCGCGCGTCCGAACGCCTGACCGACAGCGCGGTTTGCCTGGTGGCCGGCGAGGGCGATCTCGACATTCATCTCGAGCGGCTGTTGCGCCAGCACAAGCAATTGGGCGCGGACATGGATTCGAAACGCATTCTCGAAATAAACCCGGCGCATTCCATGATCATGGGGCTGGCGTCCTTGGCCAAGGCCGGCAACGGGAGCGAAGGCCTTCTGAACGACGCGGCGCATTTGCTGTTCGATCAGGCCAGGATCATGGAGGGCGAACAGGTCAACGACGCGTCGGCGTTCGCGCGTCGGTTGGCATCCGTTATCGAAAAGGGCTTGAGTTAAGTTTAGGGCAGATCATGGTTGGCCGGATCGCCATTGATCGGTAGCGGCGATTCGGCAACCCTGTGACTCTGCTCTAAATCATGATCCGATCTAGAGCAGATTCAACTTACTCCCGATCATATCCTGCGG
>JBBDTH010000171.1:0-15450 GCA_040904505.1 Rhodospirillales bacterium
CGCGTCGTGCCGGAAAAGGCGAACGCAACGGCGGCTAACGAAGCCAGGACGGCACCGACGGCGCCGCGGCCGCCGTCGAGAAGGCCGAAACTCAACCCTTGTTCGTTCTCGCCGCCCCAGTTCCGGGTGGCTTTGATCAAGGCCGCCCAAAAGGTCAGGATCGACGTAACGCCCCAAAAGGCGTTCACCGCCAACAGCCCGGCGTAGGACGGCAGAGTCGTCATGTAAAGGCCGCCCAGCCCCGTGGACACCAACGAAAACGTCAGAAGTTTCCGGGCCGAAAGCCGGTCGGCGAGCCAACCGCCCGGAAAATAGCAGGCGAGCGCCAAAACCCCGAACATCGAGTTCAGCAGGCCGATCTCGGCGGCATCGAGTCGAAAAACCTCCTCCATGCTGGTTTGGAAGGTCTTGCGCATATAGGGCAGCATGTAGATGGACTCGCCAGCGAGCATCAGGCTCCCTATATAAAACCAGCGCTGCCAAGCGACCGGCCGGCTCATCAGCCGGGGAACCTTGCTTTCCGATGCGAGCACGGGCCTGCAAAATCTGAAGCGGCGACAAAAGGCATATGCGGTCTCACCGGCCTGAACCGGTTCCTTGAAACGATTTCCGGGGATTATAATGCTTAAACGTATCCTGTTTGTAACGGCTTCCTTCGCATTTCTCGCCCTCGCGGGCTGCGAGACGCAAACCACGTCCGTCACCCGCTTTACCCAGGTTAGCCAGTTCCCGCCGGGGAAAACTTTCGCCATGTATGCGATGGACGAGAAAAAAGCCGATACCCTGGAATTCAAGCATTACACCGCTATGGTCAGAAGCAGGGTGAGCGCGGCGGCCGGCTGGACGTCGGTATCCCCCGACGCTCCGCACGACTACAAGGTCGCCTTCGACTACGCCGTCGGCAAACCCCGCACCACGTACTACTATCCGGGCTACGGCAGCGGACTGTCGATCGGAACGGGCCATTGGGGCCACCGGTCCTTTTTTTCGACCGGGTATGCGTTCGGCCCCCCGCCCGACTATTGGGAAACCCACTACGACTATCAACTCAAGCTCGATATCCGCGCCAATGCCGGCCGTGGCGGCCACACGACGCCCGACACCAAGGTTTTCGAGGCCAAGGCCAACGCGACCGAGCTCGCCTCGGATATCTCCTACGTCATGCCCTGCATGCTGACAGCCCTGTTTCGGAATTTCCCCGGCACCGACGGCCAAAATTATTCCGTTACAATCCCTTACGAGGAATGCACGCCGCGGCCTCCGCGATAGTCCACCCTTGACGGCGCGCCGCCGCATGGCCATCATGACGGACTAGTTCCGAGGGGAGCCCGAAAGCGCCTTAAAAGCGCGGGGCTGAGATGGCCGAACGCCAAACCCTTCGAACCTGATCCGGGTCGTACCGGCGAAGGGAACGGAACGCGCGCGCCGCCGAGAGCGCCCCCGTTTTCTTCCGTGCCGGTCCCGCCCGGGACACGCTTTTAGCCGGGAGATAAACCATGAACGTGCTGACCCATCCGCCCCTGATCACCGTCACCACCGGGCCGCTGCCCGCGTCCACGAAGATTTACGTCAAGGGCGAGCGCCACAAGGACATCCGCGTGCCGATGCGCGAGATCGCGTTGCACGAGTCCGCGAACGAGCCGCCGGTCACGGTTTACGACACCTCCGGGCCCTACACCGACCCCGCCGCCGAGATCGACATCAACCTCGGCCTGCCCAGACTGCGCGAGCCCTGGATCAAGGCGCGCGGCGACGTGGAGCTTTACGACGGCCGCCCCGTCAAACCCGAGGACAACGGCGGTGCGACCGGCGATAAATTGGTCCCCGAATTCCCCAACAAGCAGAAACCCTACCGTGCCAAGGACGGCAAGGCCGTCACCCAAATCGCTTACGCGCGCGCCGGCATCGTCACGCCGGAAATGGAGTTCATCGCGATCCGCGAGAACATGGGCCGTAAGCAGCTCAAGGAGAAGATGCAGCGCGAGGGCGAATCCTTCGGCGCGGAAATTCCCGATTACATCACGCCCGAATTCGTGCGCGACGAAGTGGCACGCGGGCGCGCGATCATTCCGGCCAACATCAACCATCCGGAGCTGGAACCGCAGGTCATCGGGCGTAACTTCTTGGTCAAGATCAACGCCAACATCGGCAACTCGGCGGTCACGTCGTCGGTCGCCGACGAGGTCGAGAAGATGGTGTGGGCGACTCGCTGGGGTGCCGACAACGTGATGGATCTCTCGACGGGCCGCAACATCCACAACATCCGCGAATGGATCATCCGCAACTCCCCGGTGCCCATCGGCACGGTGCCGATCTACCAGGCGCTCGAGAAGGTCGACCGCGCGGAAGACCTCACCTGGGAAATCTATCGCGACACGCTGATCGAGCAGTGCGAACAGGGCGTCGACTACTTCACCATCCACGCCGGCGTGCGCTTACGCTACGTGCCGATGACCGCCAACCGCGTCACCGGCATCGTCTCGCGCGGCGGCTCGATCATGGCGAAGTGGTGCCTCGCGCATCATAAGGAGAGTTTCCTCTACGAAAACTTCGAGGAAATCTGCGACATCATGCGCGCCTACGACGTGAGCTTCTCGTTGGGCGACGGCTTGCGCCCGGGCTCGATCGCGGACGCCAACGACGCGGCCCAGTTCGGCGAACTCGAAACCCTCGGCGAGCTGACCGACATCGCCTGGAAGAAGGACTGCCAGGTGATGATCGAAGGCCCCGGCCACGTGCCGATGCACAAGATCAAGATCAACGTCGAGAAGCAGCTGAAAGAGTGCGGCGAGGCGCCGTTCTACACGCTCGGCCCGCTCACCACCGACATCGCGCCCGGCTACGACCACATTACCAGCGCGATCGGCGCCGCCATGATCGGCTGGTTCGGCACCGCGATGCTGTGCTACGTGACGCCGAAGGAGCATCTGGGCTTGCCGAACCGCGAGGACGTCAAGGTCGGCGTGGTGACGTATAAGATCGCCGCGCACGCCGCCGATCTCGCCAAGGGCCACCCGGGCGCGCAGGCCCGCGACGACGCGCTCAGCCGCGCGCGCTTCGAGTTCCGCTGGGAGGATCAGTTCAACCTGGCGCTCGATCCCGAACGCGCCAAGGAGTTCCACGACCAAACGCTGCCCAAGGAGGCCCACAAGGTGGCGCACTTCTGCTCCATGTGCGGGCCCAAGTTCTGCTCCATGGAGATCACCCAACAGGTGCGCGACTACGCCGCGAAGGGCATGGCGGACATGAGCGAGAAATTCCGCGAATCGGGCTCGGAAGTCTACCAGCCGGCGGACAAGAGCGCGGCCGCCGAGTAAGGCTGGGCCTTGAAATCGGGTTGTGTCTCAGTTTGCCTCATCCTGAGGAACCCATTCGCCTTATTCATCCTTCGAGACGGCCGCTTTGCGGCCTCCTCAGGATGAGGCAAATGGGTGTCTCGAAGGATAAGAGGCAAATTGAGGCGCTACCGAAAATCATATCGAGTAGCACGGGGCCGGGCGATGCGCTATCGTCCGGCCCCGACACATTTAATCCCTAGAGTCCCATGAACACTCCATGACCGCCATCGAACATCCCGACCGCATTCTCATCGTCGACTTCGGCTCGCAAGTGACCCAGTTGATCGCGCGCCGGGTGCGCGAGTCGGGCGTTTATTGCGAGATCCATCCGTTCAATAAGACCGACGATAAATTTTTGAAAGCCTACGCGCCCAAGGCGGTGATCCTGTCGGGCGGGCCGGCCTCGGTCATCGACACGGACACCCCGCGCGCGCCCGACGGCGTGTTTAATCTCGGCGTGCCGGTGCTCGGCATCTGTTACGGCCAGCAGACCATGGTGGCGCAGCTCGGCGGCACGGTCGAAACCCACGATCACCGCGAATTCGGCCGCGCCTTCGTCGACATCACGCACAATTGCGCGCTGTTCGACGGCGTCTGGCAACTCGGCGCGCGCGAACAAGTCTGGATGAGCCACGGCGATAGGGTCGTGACGCTGCCAAACGGCTTTCGCGTCGTCGGGATATCGGACGGCGCGCCGTTCGCGGCCATCGCCGACGACGAGAGGCGCTTCTACGGGGTGCAGTTCCACCCGGAGGTCGTGCACACACCGCACGGCGCCAAGCTTTTGGAGAATTTCACGCACAAGGTCGCCGGCCTCAAAGGCGACTGGACCATGGCGGCCTTCAAGGAAACCGAGATCGCCAAAGTGCGCGCGCAGGTGGGTGATGGAAAAGTTATCTGCGGGCTGTCGGGCGGCGTCGATTCATCCGTGGTCGCGGCACTTCTGTTCGAGGCCATCGGCGCGCAACTGCATTGCGTGTTCGTCGACACCGGGCTGATGCGCGCGGGCGAGGCCAAAGAAGTCGTCGACGTGTTCCGCGACCATTACAACATCCCGCTCATACATGCCGACAAGGGCGATCTTTTCCTCGGCAAGCTCGCGGGCGTGACCGACCCGGAAAAGAAACGCAAGATCATCGGCAGCACCTTCATCGACGTGTTCGAGGCGGAAGCGAACAAGATCGAAGGCGCCAAATTCCTCGCCCAAGGTACGCTGTACCCGGACGTGATCGAATCGGTTTCCTTTCACGGCGGCCCGAGTGCCGTGATCAAGTCGCACCACAACGTCGGCGGACTGCCGGAACGCATGAACCTCGATCTGGTCGAGCCGTTGCGCGAACTGTTCAAGGACGAGGTGCGCGACCTGGGCCGCGAGCTCGGCCTGCCCGAGCACATCGTCGGGCGCCATCCGTTCCCCGGCCCCGGCCTCGCGATCCGCATCCCCGGCGAGGTGACCAAGGACAAAGCCGATATTTTGCGAAAAGCCGACACCATCTACATCGAGGAAATCCGCAACGCGGGCCTGTACGACGCGATTTGGCAGGCATTCGCGGTGCTGCTGCCCGTTCAAACGGTCGGCGTGATGGGCGACGCGCGGACCTACGATTTCGTGTGCGGCCTGCGCGCCGTGACCTCGACCGACGGCATGACGGCGGACTTCTATCATTTCGACATGGAATTTCTCGGGCGCGTCGCCAACCGCATCATCAACGAGGTGCGCGGGATCAACCGGGTGGTCTACGATGTGACCAGCAAACCACCGGGGACGATTGAGTGGGAGTGATTCCAAGACGTTGGCTTTATCGAATTTTTTCAAAATATTTTCGATAAACCGAATAACCACTTCTGAAACGTTGCGAGGGATCGGAGACGCATGACCGGACGTTCGAACAGCATCGCAAGAAAGGCCGCCGCCACGGTAGCAATCGGGGTGCTGATTTGCCTCGGCGGCGGCGCGCGCGCCGAAAGTGAACTATTCGCACCGGGCGGCTGGGCCCTGACCCTCTACGGCGGCATCGGCACCGACGGTGGGATCGAGGATTTTCCCGGCCTCAAGGCGGACTTCAACAACGCCTACATGACGACGGTGGCGGTGAGCCGCGAGGTGGCGCGCTGGCGTGGCCGGGCAGCGCTGGAGATCGAGGGCCAGATCGCCAAACATTTCGTCAAGCAGAACCATGTCGAGGGCAACCTGCTATTCGCCGTCCGCTGGCTCGATTTCCCGTGGAACGACGTTGTCCGCACTAGCTTCGCGGTGGGTGAAGGCATTTCCTATGCGTCTTCCGTTCCAGAGATCGAGCGCGAACGCTCGCCGGGCAAGACGTCGCGCCTCCTCAACTATATCATGATCGAACTGGAACTGGCGCCGCCCGACCAGGATGAATGGAGCTTCGTCACCCGCATCCACCACCGCTCGGGCGTCTACGGCCTCTACAACGGCGTCAGCAAGGGCTCCAACCTCCTCGGCTTCGGCATAAAACGCCGGTTTTGAGGCGCCAACCGCATCATCAACGAAGTCCGCGGGATTAATCGGGTCGTTTAAGACGTGACCAAAAAACCGCCGGGGACGATTGAGTGGGAATGAGGGCGATAATCAGCGATCACCCCGTCAGCAAAGGATGTGGATTCTTCGCGTCCAGGCCGCCGCTGCCGTAAGGGCGCGTGAGGATTTCCAAATTGTGTCCGTTCGGATCGCTGAAATAAAGGCCGCGCCCGTCGTCCCAACGATTGATCCGGTTCGGCTCCTTGTGGAACGGATCGGCCCAATAGGGAAGCCCGCGCGCGCGAAGCCGCTCGAAGATTTCGTCGAACTCGGCTTCGCTGACGAGAAAAGCGAAGTGGCGGGATGAAATCTCCCCGTCGGTTTCAAGAAAATCCAAGGAGACCTCGCCGGCTTGCACGACCGTAAAATGCGCAAGCGTCTTCGGCGGAGAAAGCCCCAAAACTTCCGCCAGAAACGTCGCCGACGCTTGCCTGTCGTGCGCATGGATAATCGTGTGGTTCAATGTCACGGTCATTCTACGTCCTCTTAGCGGTAACGATACGTCTCTATGTTCATATGGGGCCTGCCGGCGATTTCCCAACGGCTTTCGAAACCGCCCGGTCTGATCGAGTAGGGGCGATTTGGGCGCCTCATCCTGAGGAGTCTTTTCGTCTTTAATCCTTCGAGACACCACGCCTTCGCGCGGAGCGCTACGGCGGGTTCCTCAGGATGAGGCGAAAAGGCGTCTCGAAGGATGTAGCCCTGCCTCATTCTCGCCTTAATTCCCGCCGTTTTTCCGATTTTTTTCCGGTTTAATTTCGACGGAATCCCGTTCCCGGGCCGTTAAACCTTGCAGTCGCGCCATCACGGCGCCGAACAACAAGGAGAACGATCATGAAGAAGACGCCTCTTTTTCTGCTGGCCGCCGCGACCATCCTCGGCGGTTCCGTCGCCCTCACCGATTCGGCCCAAGCCAAAGGCAAGGACCGGACGAACTGGACCGAGCGCATGTTCGAGCGCCTCGACACGAATAAAGACGGCGTGATCTCGAAAGAAGAATACGCCAAGCGCGGCGCCGACCGCTTCGGCAAAGTCGATGCCGACGGCGACGGTAAGATCACCCAAGCCGAGTTCGAAACCAAGGCGGTCGAGCGTGCCCAAGAACGTGCCAAGAAGCGGGCTGTCCGCCACTTCGAGCGGTTGGACACGAATAAGGACGGCGTGATCGACGCCGCCGAAACCGCCGCCCGCGGCGACAAGCGGTTCGCCCGCCTCGATACCGACGGCGACGGCAAGGTGACCAAGGCGGAAGCCGAGGCCGCCAAGAAGAAATGGCGTGAAAAGCGCGGCAAGCGCCACCACGGAAAGCGCGATAAGGCCGGCGAGGGCAAATAAGTCGCCCTTGCCCGAAAATGGTGCCGGAAAATGACGATCAAGGCGGCTACACTCTCCGATCATGAGTTCTCACCCCCCCGAGGATGCACGATCGGACGCCGCCTTGATCCGGCGGGTTACGGCAGGCGATTCTCTCGCCTGCCGTCAACTCGTGGACGCGCACCTGCGCCGCGTGGTCGGACTGGCCTACCGGATGCTCGGCGACATGGCCGCCGCCGAGGACGTCGCCCAGGAATCGTTTTTGCGGCTGTGGCGTCAGGCGCCGCGCTGGGAAACGAAGGCGCGCATCGCCACCTGGTTGTACCGGGTCGCGCACAACCAATGCATCGACCTGCTGCGCAGGAGCAAAACGGTGAGCGAGGAGGACGCGCCCGAGGCGGCGGATACGGGAACGTCTCCCGGCGCCGACCCGGCGGCCGATCATCAGGGCCGCCAAGTCGCCGCGGCGGTCAACGGCGCCCTGGCCCGATTGCCCGAGCGACAACGCACCGCCATCACGCTGGTACACCACAACGAGGTGACGAACATCGCGGCCGCGGAAATCATGGGGATCAGCGTGGATGCCCTCGAATCGCTGCTGGCGCGCGGACGCCGCCGAATGCGGGAATTGCTTGAGGATCGAAAAGGGGATTTGATGGGAGAAGGAAAATGAGCGAAATGACGAACAACCACAAACTCGATCGATTGATGCGCTGCATCGAGGCTTACGGCGCCGATCCGGCGCGCTGGCCCGAGGCCGAGCGCGACGGCTTGCGGGCGCTGCTCGCCGCAAGCCCCGAGGCGCAGCGCGCGCTCGAGGCCACGCGCGGGCTCGATGCGTTGCTGGACCGCGCCGCCCTGCCCATGCCCTCGCCCGAATTGATGGCCGACGTGCTGGCCGCCGCCGCCCCCTCGCGCGTCAGGCAGTGGTTCGCCCTCTTGTGGCCGTTCGGCCCGGTGTGGCAGCCGGTGTCCGCGTTCGCCGTCGTCGCGGTGTTCGGCTTTTTTCTCGGCGCCGTGACGCCGCTGCCCGGCCCCTCGGACGCCGACTTGCTGGCGGGCGAAATGGACGGCTTCGCCGGCGGCCCCGCGCAAACCCTGGAGGTCTTGTAGATCATGCGGATATCCCGGCGCCTGGCCGTCATTCTCGCCGTTTCGGTCGGCCTCAACCTGTTCCTCGGCGGCGTGATGACGGCCCATTGGCTGTTCAACGATAACCGGAGCCCGCGCGAGCGGAGCTTCTTTCAACGCGAAGCCGCGCGCGCCGAATTGAGTGAGCCGCACCGTAAAACCGTGGACGCGATCTGGGACCGCCACCGTCCGGCCATGCGCGGCCATATCCGCGCCCTGCGCGAATCCCGCCGCGAGGTCCGGCGCCTGCTCAAGGCGGAGACGCTCGATCCCGCCGCGCTCGCTGCCGCGCGCCGAACCTACGACCGCAACCGCCAGCAGGTGCGCGCCGTCGTGCGCACGGCCGTGGATGAAATTTCCGCCGCCCTGCCCGATGCCGAGCGCCGGCGCTACTTCGAGACCGGCTTCAAACGCACCCGCCGCGCGCCGCGCAAGAATTAACGTGGGCACCGACGATGCCCGATTCCCCCGATTCGCGGTAAACCCTTACTTTCCCTCGCCGCGGCATCTCACGGTATAAACGCATAGGAGAGTTTCGGTCCGGCGGGGGCAGATCGGCCGGAACCTTGACCTGCATCAAGACGTTCGGCGGCGCCGTCAGGGTACACAGTTCCGGGTAAAGCACCGAATGCGTTGGCCGGGGGAGACCGCCTATCATGACGAACTGGCTTGCGATCGGCCTTTTGGGCCTCGGCGCCGTTTTAGGGCTTATCCTCTCGTCTCATGCCGTCGACCCGAGCTTCTACTACTACGGCCTCCTGCTGTTCGCCGGCTGCATTCTGGCCGTGTTTTTCGTGGTGAAAAGCATCACGGCGCCGAAAGCCGTCGCGGCGGCGTCCGGGGATGCCGTTATCTACAACGACGAGGTCGTGCGCGCCGGCGTGATCGCCACCACCGTCTGGGGCGTCGTCGGATTTCTCGCCGGCCTCATGATCGCCCTGCAGTTGGCGTTTCCGATTCTCAACTTCGACCTGCCGTGGCTGAATTTCGGCCGCTTGCGCCCCGTGCACACCTCCGCCGTGATCTTCGCCTTCGGCGGCAACGCCTTGATCTGCACGTCCTTCTACGTCGTTCAACGCACCTGCCGGGCGCGCCTGGCCGGGGTCTGGTCGCCTTGGTTCGTGTTCTGGGGCTATCAGTTTTTCATCGTGCTGGCCGCGACCGGCTACCTCTTCGGCATCACCCAATCGCGCGAATACGCCGAACCGGAATGGTTCGTGGACCTATGGCTGGCCGCCGTCTGGGTGGTTTATCTCCTGGTGTTCCTCGGCACCATCATGCGCCGGCGCGAACCGCACATCTACGTCGCCAACTGGTTCTACCTGGCCTTCATCGTCACCATCGCGATGCTGCACATCATCAACAACCTGGCGATGCCGGTTTCGCCGTTCGGCGCGAAAAGCTACTCCTTAAGCGCCGGCGTTCAGGACGCCATGACCCAGTGGTGGTACGGGCATAACGCGGTCGGCTTCTTCCTGACCGCCGGTTTCCTCGGCATGATGTATTATTTCGTGCCGAAACAGGCCGAGCGGCCGGTGTATTCCTACCGGCTGTCGATCATTCACTTCTGGTCCCTGATCTTTCTGTACATCTGGGCCGGACCGCATCACCTGCACTACACCGCCCTGCCCGATTGGGCGCAAACGCTCGGGATGACGTTCTCGATCATGCTGTGGATGCCGTCCTGGGGCGGCATGATCAACGGCCTCATGACGCTGAGCGGCGCCTGGGATAAACTGCGCACCGACCCCATCATCCGCATGCTGATCATCTCGGTCGCGTTCTACGGCATGAGCACCTTCGAGGGCCCGCTGATGTCCATCAAGGCGGTGAACTCGCTCAGCCACTATACCGACTGGACCATCGGCCACGTCCATTCCGGCGCGTTGGGATGGGTCGGCTTCATCAGCTTCGGCGCGCTCTATTTCCTGGCGCCCAGGATGTGGGGCCGCGAACGGCTCTATTCGCTGCGGCTCGTCAATTGGCATTTCTGGATCGCCACCATCGGCATCGTGCTCTACATCTCCGCGATGTGGGTGTCGGGCATCCTGCAGGGCCTGATGTGGCGCGCGTACGATAAGCTCGGTTTCCTCGAATATTCGTTCGCCGAAACCGTCGCAGCGATGCATCCCTTCTACATCATCCGGGCTCTCGGCGGCGTCCTGTTCGTTTGGGGATCGCTGATCATGGCCTACAACATCTGGCGCACCGCGCGCGGCGATCTGCGCGACGAGGCGCCGTTCATGGCCGCCGAATCGGACGGCGGCGCGCCCGCGCCGGCCCGGGCCTGATCGGGAACGAGGAACCGCGATCGTCATGTTCAGTCATAAGATTCTCGAAAAAAACTCGATCCTGCTCTTGATCTTTATCCTGATCACGGTCTCGATCGGCGGCATCGTGCAGATCGCCCCGTTGTTCTATCTCGAAAGCACCATCGAGAAGGTTCAGGGTATGCGGCCGTATTCGCCGCTCGAACTCTCCGGACGCAACATTTACGTCCGCGAGGGGTGTTATGTCTGCCACAGCCAGATGGTGCGCGCGCTGCGCGACGAGATCGACCGCTACGGCCATTACAGCCTGGCCGCCGAAAGCATGTACGACCACCCGTTCCAATGGGGCTCCAAGCGGACCGGCCCCGATCTGGCGCGGGTCGGCAACCGCTATTCCGACGAGTGGCATTTAGAACACCTGATCAATCCACGCGCTCTGGTGCCCGAATCGGTGATGCCGGGTTATCCGTTCCTGGCCACGACGCCGCTCAGGAGTCACGACATCGCGGACCACCTGAAGGCCAACCGCGCCGTCGGCGTGCCGTACACGGACGAGATGATCGATCAAGCCCGGCAGGATCTGATCACGCAAGCCAATCCCGATGCCGGCGACGTGGCAGCATTGCAGAAACGCTATCCCGCCGCCAAGGCCCGCGCCTTCGATGGCGATCCGGCAACCGTCACGGAAATGGACGCCTTGATCGCCTACCTTCAGATGCTCGGCACGTTGGTCGATTTTAAGGCCTTCAAGGCCGAAGGCGAGAACCTACGATGATGAAAGGCCCAAGATAACGACATGACCCACGAACAAATCACGGAATTCGTCGGCCTTTGGGGAATGATTTTTTTCATCGTTCTGTTCTTCGGCGTGCTCGCCTACACGTTCTGGCCGAAATCCCGGCAGCGTTTCAAGGACGCCGCCAATATCCCGTTTAAGGAAGACTGATCATGCCGGAACGGAGCGATTTACCGCCCTCGGACGTCGAGACCACCGGCCACGAATGGGACGGGATCAAGGAATACAACAACCCTCTGCCGCGCTGGTGGCTGTGGACCTTTTACGTCACGATCATCTGGTCGATCGGGTATTGGATCGTCATGCCGGCGTGGCCGCTGCTCTCGAGTTACACCGAAGGACTGTTCGGCTACACCAACCGCAAAAGCGTCATGGCGGAAATCTCGCAAGCCCAGGCGGCGCAGGGGAAATACTTCGAACGCATCCATACGGCCTCGCTCGAGGAAATCCGCGCCGACCGCGACTTGCTGGAATTCGCCCTCGCCGGCGGGCGCTCGGCTTTCTCGGTCAACTGTTCGCAGTGTCACGGTTCCGGCGCCGCCGGGTTCAAGGGCTATCCCAATCTCAATGACGATCATTGGCTCTGGGGCGGCACCCTGAAGGATATTCAAGCGACGATTACGCACGGCATCCGCTCCGAACTCGACGAAAAGACCCGGCAATCGGAAATGCCCCGCTTCCTCGCCGACGGCATTCTCAAGGCGGCGCAGGTTAACGATGTCGCCGAATACGTGCTATCGCTGACGAACCGGGCAACCGACAAATCCGCCGCCGATCGCGGCCAAAAGATTTTCGCCGAGCAATGTGTTGTCTGTCACGGCGCCGGCGGTAAGGGTAACACCGAACTCGGCGCGCCCCGGCTGAACGATCCGATCTGGCTTTACGGCGGGGACAAGGAAACCATCGTCGCGACGGTTTCCAACAGCCGGCGCGGGGTGATGCCCGCATGGGGCGGTATTTTGACGCCCGAAATCATCAAGAAACTGACGGTCTATGTTCATTCCCTCGGCGGCGGCAAATAACCGCGCTTGAACAAGACCGGGGAGACCCAATGGAACAGTCCGTGACCCAACCAACGACGGCAATCGGCGTCGAGACCATCGACGTCGAGGCCGTCGGCAAAAGAGAAACCGGCAAGCTCTATCAGAAACGGGTGAAGATTCATCCGAAGCGAGTGTACGGCACCTTCCGCTCGCTGAAATGGTGGGTCATGGCCGTGACTCTCGGCATTTACTACATCGCACCGTGGCTGCGCTGGGATCGCGGCCCGAACGCCCCCGATCAAGCGGTCCTGATCGATTTTCCGGCGCGCCGGTTCTATTTCTTCTTCATCGAAATCTGGCCCCAGGAAGTCTATTACATCACCGGCCTCCTGATCATGGCGGCGATGGGCCTGTTTCTCGTCACCACCGTCATGGGCCGGGCCTGGTGCGGCTATACCTGTCCGCAAACGGTTTGGACCGACCTGTTCCTGGTGGTCGAGCGCTTCGTCGAAGGCGATCGCAACGCCCGCATCAAACTCGACCGGGCACCGCTATCCGTGACGAAATTTTCCAAGCGCACGGCCAAATTCGCCATTTGGCTGGTGATCGCCATGGGCACCGGCGGCGCCTGGGTCTTTTATTTTGCCGACGCGCCGACGCTCGCTAAACAATTGATCGACTTCGACGCGCCGACGGCCGCCTACATCACCATCGGCATCCTGACCGCGACGACCTTCGTCCTCGGCGGCTTCGCGCGCGAGCAGGTCTGCACCTACATGTGCCCGTGGCCGCGTATTCAAGGCGCCATGGTCGACGAGGACTCGCTGATCGTCACCTACCGGGCCTACCGGGGCGAACCGCGCGGGCCCCACAAGGCCGGTGAGTCCTGGGAAGGCCGCGGTCATTGCATCGACTGCAACCAGTGCGTCGCCGCCTGTCCGGCCGGAATCGACATCCGCGACGGCCTGCAGATGGAATGCATCAGTTGCGCGCTGTGTATCGACGCCTGCGATACGGTGATGGAGAAAGTCGACCTGCCGCGCGGCTTGATTAATTACGACACGCTGCGCAATCTGGCGAGCCGGGGCAAGGCGGATGCCGATAAAACCAAGATCTTGCGGCCGCGCATTATCGTTTACGCCGCCGTTTGGCTGATGGTCGGCTTGTTCATGGCGTACGTGCTCGCGAGCCGATCCGATCTCGACATCAATGTCCTGCACGACCGCAACCCGGTATTCGTGATGCTTTCGGACGGCAGCATCCGCAACGGCTACACCTTCAAAATCCTCAATAAAGCCTACATCGACCGGTCATTCACCCTGACCACGGAAGGCGTGCCGAATGCCGAACTCAGCGTTGTCGGCGCCGCCGATCTCACCCGGGGTTCGGCGCCGATCTTTACGGTCGAACCCGATCAACTGCGCAGCTTCCGGGTGTTCGTCGCCGCGCCGGGCGCCGATCTGGCCGGGGAAACGGCCCCCATTCGCTTCGTGCTCCGAGAGCTCGAAAAGGATACCATGGCGACTTACGAGAGTATTTTTCGGGGACCGAAGCGATGAATTCGAAAACCTCGTCGGCAAAACACCATGCACCGCTCACCGGGCGGCACGTGCTGATGATGATGCTTGGTTTTTTCGGCTTCATTTTTCTCGTCAACGGCATTTTCATGTATTTCGCGCTCGAGTCCTGGCCCGGGCTCGGCACGCCGGACGCCTACCGCAAGGGTATCGCCTATAACGACACCTTGAAGGCCGCCGAACGGCAAAATGAACTCGGTTGGCGCGGCGAAACCGCGTTCATCGCCACCGGCAACCAATCGGGCCTCCTTCAAGTTGCGATACGGGACGCCCAAAACCGGGATGTTACCGGGCTGACGGTGACGGCCCGCTTCACCCGGCCGACCCATGAGGGATACGACCGCACGGTCGCATTGTCCCCCGGCGCCGAAAACCGGTATCAGGCTGATGTCTCGCTGCCGCTGCCCGGACGCTGGCATATGAACCTCGAAGCGGGCCGGAACGGCCAAGTCCACTACCGCATCGAGCACGAATTGATGGCCCAATGATGGACGGCACGCTTCCCGAAACGGCGAGACCCTATCGTGATGGTGGCGTCGATCCCGCGCCGTTCATCCGCCCCGGCGCCGACGGCCAGGACACTCTGCACCTGATGGTGCAAAACGTGCATTGCGCCGGGTGCATCAATAAAATCGAATCCAACCTGAAGGCCGTGCCCGGCGTCACCGCCGCACGCGTCAATTTAAGCACCGGACGCTTGCACTTGGCTTGGCGGCACGGCACCATCGATCCCGCGCGCCTCGTCGCCCTGGTCAACGACCTCGGCTATCCCGCCGCGCCGTTCGATCCCGCACAGCTGAAAAACGCCGGGCAGGACGAAGAGCGGCTCTTGCTCCGGTGCTTGGCCGTGGCCGGTTTCGCCGCCGCCAACGTAATGCTGCTGTCGGTCTCGATCTGGGCGGGCGCCTTTTCCGACATGGGGCCCGCGACCCGCACCCTGTTTCACTGGCTTTCGGCACTGATTGCCCTGCCGGCCATCGTGTATGCCGGGCGGCCGTTCTTCCGCTCGGCCCTTTCGGCGCTCCGCGCGCGGAATTTGAACATGGATGTGCCGATCTCCGTCGCCGTGCTGCTGGCATCGGGCATGAGTCTTTTCGAAACCATGCACGGCGGCGCGCACGCGTATTTCGACGCCGCCGTCACGCTGGTTTTCTTTCTTCTCGTCGGGCGCTACCTCGACCGCCGCGCGCGCGGCAAGGCCCATGCGGCGGCCGAACACCTTCTCGCCTTGTCCGCGAAAATCGCGACCGTGATCGAGTCCGGCGGCACGCATCGCCCGACGGCCGTTTCAGATATCCTGCCCGGCATGCGGGTCTTCTCCGCCGCCGGCGACGCGATCGCCGTGGACGGCATCGTCCGCACCGGCACATCGCAAGCCGATACCGCCCTGGTTACCGGCGAAAGCCTGCCTGCCCGCATCGCACCCGGCGACACGGTCTTTGCCGGCACCATCAATCTCGACGCGCCGATCGAAATCAACGTCACGGCGGCGGGAGACG
>JBBDTH010000172.1:0-15425 GCA_040904505.1 Rhodospirillales bacterium
CGTATTTTCAGGCTTTTTTGCCGATTTTAGGTTCTTCGCCCTTCAGCAGGCGCCGGATATTGGCATGATGACGGGCGATGCTCACGCCGGCCAGGACCGCCGCCAGCGCGGTGTGGTGGCCGGTATCGAGCCAGTACATATAAACCGGCGCCGCCAAGGCGGCCAAAAGCGCGGCCAGGGAAGAGATTCTGAAAATCGCGGCGATTAACAGCCAGGTCAGGCAGGTGAGCAGGCCGACGGCCCAGGACGCGGCCAGGAGCACGCCGGCCGACGTCGCGATCCCCTTGCCGCCGTTGAACCGGAGCCAAACGGGAAAGTTGTGGCCGAGAACCGCGCCCAGGCCGGCGGCGAGTCCCGGCGTCGTCCCGAGTTGGCTGAAAGCCCATACCGCGAGCGCGCCCTTGCCGAGATCGGCGATCAGCGTCGCGGCCGCGATCGTCTTGTTGCCGGTGCGCAGAACATTGGTGGCGCCGATGCTGCCCGAGCCGATCTGGCGGACATCGCCCATGCCCGCCAGCCGGGTAAAAATCAGGCCGCTCGGGATCGAGCCGATCAGGTAGCCCCCGAACGACGCGGCGAGATAGATTAGAATCAGATCGAGTTCGCCCCCGGACATGGCTCAGCCTTCGTGTTCGTAAACGGTGCGGCCGTCGATGACGGTGCGCATGATCATGCCCTGCACGAGGCGGCCGTCGAAAGGCGTATTTTTCGATTTGCTGACGAGGTTGTCGGCGTCGACCTTCCAGCCGCGTTCGGGATGGAATATCGTCAGGTCGGCGGGCCGGCCCTTCGCGAGCTTGCCCGCTGTCAGATTCAGCAGGTCGGCGGGTGCCGAGGTCAGGAGCTTGAGAACGTCGAGCAGGGGCATTTTGCCGTTGTGATGCAATTCCAGGCAGACCGGCAGCAGGGTTTCCAGGCCGACCCCGCCGAAAGCGGCTTGGGCGAACGGCAATCGTTTGGATTCTTCGTCTTGCGGAGCGTGATCGGAGGCGATGGCGTCGATGGTGCCGTCGCACAACCCTTCGACGATGGCTAGGCGGTCATCCTCCGTGCGCAGCGGCGGCGACAGTTTCGCGAACGTGCGGTAATCGCCGATCGACAGCTCATTGAGCGCGAAGTAGGGGGGCGCGGTATCGCACGTAACGGCGACGCCGCGGGCCTTGGCCCAACGGATGATGTCGACCGCCTCGGCGGTCGACAGATGCGCGATATGGAGCCGGCCGCCGGTCATTTCGGCGAGGCGCAAGTCCCGCTCCACCATGATGATCTCGGCCTCGCGGGGGATGCCGCTCAGGCCCGCGCGCGTGGCCAGTTCGCCGGCGTTCATGTCGCCGTTGTCCGACAGGCTCGATTCCTCGGGGTGTTGGATGATCAAGAGCCCGAAGGTCGCGGCGTAACTCAAGGCCCGACGCATGACCTGGGGGTCCTTGACGGCCTTGAGGCCGTCGGTGAACGCGAGTGCGCCCGATTGCGCGAGCAAGCCGATCTCGGCGAGTTCCTGACCGGCCAGGCCCTTGGTGACGGCGCCGTAGGCATAGACTTTCGCCAAGCCGATCAAACGGGCCCGGCGGGCCATGAATTCGACCACCGACATATCGTCGATAACGGGCTGGGTGTTCGGCAGGCACACCATGCTGGTCACTCCCCCGGCGACGGCGGCCTGGCCCTCGGACGCGATGGTCCCCTTGTGTTCGTACCCCGGTTCGCGCAGCTGGACTCGCATGTCGATGAGGCCGGGGCACAGGCAAAGCCCGGTGCAATCTATGGCGTCGATGCCGTCGGGAACGCCGTCGGCAAACACGTTCGGGCCGAAATCGGCGATCGATTCGCCCTCGCACAATACGGCGCCGGGAGCATCGAGTTTCGATGCCGGGTCAAGCAGGCGGGCATTGATGAACGCCGTGCGCCGCGAGGGGGGATCGGACCTAAATGCCATCGGTTTGTCCTGGGGTTTGTCCTGGGGATCGCCCCGGTATCGGCAGGTTGGCGGTGAGAATTTCCAGGCAGGCCATTCGGACGGCGACGCCCATCTCGACCTGTTCGCGGATCACGCTGCGGCCGATATCGTCGGCGACTTCCGAGTCGATCTCGACGCCGCGGTTCATCGGGCCGGGATGCATGACCAGCGCATCGGGTTTGGCGTTGGCCAGCTTGTCGTAGGTCAGGCCGAAGAAGTGGAAATACTCGCGGATCGACGGAAAGAAATTCTTGTGCATGCGCTCGGTTTGGAGCCGCAGCATCATGACGATATCGCAGTCCCGCAATCCCTGATTCATATCGTGGAACACCTCGACGCCCATGTTGGCGATACCCGAAGGGATCAAGGTTTTCGGGGCAATGAGGCGGACGCCGGCGCCCATGGTATTGAGCAGATGGATGTTCGAACGCGCCACGCGCGAATGGGTAATATCGCCGCAGATCGCGACCCTGAGGCCGTTGAGGGAGCCCCGGCGCCGGCGGATGGTCAACGCATCCAGCAGGGCCTGGGTGGGGTGTTCGTGCTTGCCGTCGCCGGCGTTGATGACCGCGCAATTGACCTTTTCCGAGAGCAGCTTGACGGCGCCCGAGTCTTGGTGGCGCACGACCAGGACATCCGGGTGCATGGCGTTCAGGGTCATGGCGGTGTCGACGATGGTTTCGCCTTTTTGCATGGAGCTGGCGGAAACCGACATGTTCAGAACGTCGCCGCCCAAACGCTTGCCGGCGAGTTCGAACGACGTACTGGTCCGGGTCGAGGCCTCGAAGAAAAGATTGATGACCGTGCGCCCGCGCAGCAGGGTTTTTCTCTTGTCGGCCTGGCGGTTCTGCTCGACGTAGGACTCGGAGCGGTCCAACAGCAGCGTGATCTCGTTTCGGGAAAGGCCTTCGATGCCAAGAAGATGGCTGTGGGGGTAGGAATCGGCGCCCGTGGCATCAATGCTCATATCAGGGCGCGACTATAGGGAGGCGGGTTCCCGAGTGCAAGAAAGTTGATAGGGCGCCCTCGGGCGCGCGGGCCGCGTCGTTTCCGGGAGAGAGGGTCGATACTCTCAACGGCCGGTTTCGGTTCGGATTTCGTCAAATTCCGTCCGGATTCCCGTCAGGCCAGGATCGGCTTTTCGCCCTTCAGCATCGCGCGGTGCATGTAGCGTAGCTGGCTCTGGTCGAAATCGAACGTTGCGTGATGCAGCGAGGCCCGGTCGTCCCAGATCAGCACATCCCCCAAACGCCATTTATGGCTGTATCGGAATTGCGGCTGATCGCAGTGCGCGTAAATCTTTTCCATGAAGGCGAAGCCTTCTTCGTGCTCCAGGCCGTCCACGTGTTCGATGCGCATCTGATTCAAATAGAGGGCTTTGCGTCCGGTTTCCGGATGAAGGCGGACCAGCGGCTGCCAGGTTCCGTCGCTGACCTTTTTTTCCTCTTCCGTGCGCTCCAGCAGCTTGCGCGGTGCCCGGCTCGAAAGATAGGCATGGAACGCCCGCTTGCCTTTGAGTTGCTCTTTCAGGCCGTCGGGCAAGGCATCGTACGTCATGTACATATTGGTAAATTGGGTATCGCCGCCCGTATCGGGGATGGCGATCGCATAAAGCATGGTGGCTTTCGGCGGTATTTCCATGTTGGAGTGATCGGTGTGCCACGTGCCGCCGCGGGTCATCGGCTTTTTGTGTTTGGCGCGTTCGTCCGTCTGCCGGTTGGTCAAAACCTCGATGTCTTCGTAACCGGGCAACCGGTAGGTCGCGACCACCTGTTTCATCGGCTCGCCCAGTTGGCGCGCCGCGGTCAGGAAGTCCTCGGGCGTTTCCAGAGTCTGGCCGCGAAAGCACAAAACCACATTGTCGACGAAGGTTTTGTTGATTTTTGCCTTCGTCTCCGCGTCCAACGGTTGCTTCATATCCAGGCCGACGATTTCGGCGCCGAACGGACCGTCCAGTTTTCGAACCTCGAACGTCATGGTCGCAATCTATGCCCGGATTGTCGAAGATGCAAGGGCGAGACGAGGTGCAACCCGGGGCCGACATGGCCGCGCGGGCGGACGGGTGACCGGGCCGAAAAATTCGTGTAAGGAAAAGAAAAGCAAGAACTTTGGGAGGATTCCATGGCATTGACGGTCAGATCTTTAAGCGGCGTTATGGGGGCTGAAATCAGCGGGCTCGATCTAAGCGAGCCCCTGGACGATCGAACCAAGGTCGAGATCAACGAGGTTTTCCTCGAGCATCTTGTCGTTTGTTTCCGGAGCCAGTCGTTCGATATCGCCGGATTCCTCGCGGCGGCCCGGCAGTTCGGCAATACCCATCCTCATGTATACAGGCACCTTCGCCTCGACGGGTTTCCCGACGTTTCGGTCGTTTCCAGCGAGGACAAGGACGTTCACGGCACCGGTCGGAAATTCAAACGGGCGGCGCATTTTCATACCGATGAATCCTATAAGGCGATTCCGAGCAAAGCGACGCTGCTCTATTCGGCCGTGGTGCCGCCGGCGGGCGGCGAGACTCGCTTCGTGAACATGTATAAGGCCTATGAAACGTTGCCGGCGGAAACGCGCCGGCGTATCGACCCGCTCAAGGCGGTGCAACGGTTTCTGACGTCGAACCCGGATATTCAGCTGGCGGCCCTGACGGAGGAAGAGAAAGCCGAGGTGCCCGAGGTCGTACATCCGGTCGCGCGCACCCATCCGGAAACCGGCCGGCGGGCGCTTTACGTGAACGCCGCGCGCACGGAATATGTCGTCGGTATGGACCCGCAAGAAAGCAAGGCGCTTTTGCAGGACCTCTACGATCATTCGTTGCGGCCGGAGTTCCAATACCACCATCATTGGGAGGTCGGCGACTTGGTGATGTGGGATAATCGTTGCACGATGCACGCGGCTACTCATAATTTGCCGCCCGGCGCACAGCGTTTGCTGTACCGAACGCTGCTCGACGGCACCCGGCCGGTCTGAGGGCGGCCCGTTTTTAATACGGAAGGAGACACGATGAAAATTGCCGTTTTGCCTTGTGATGCGATCGGCCCCGAAATTACCGCCGCCACGATGACGGTTTTGAGGGCGGCTCAGGAGACGTACGGGCTCGATCTGGATTTTACGGAGTACGATGTCGGCCATGCCGCCCTCGCGAAACACGGGACGACCCTGCCGGGCGACGTTTACGACGCGGTCAAGGTTTCCGACGGTTTTATTCTCGGGCCCCATGACAACATGTCTTATCCGCCCGAAGCGGAAGGCGGCATCAACGTCTCGGCGACGTTTCGCAAGGAACTCGACCTGTTCGCCAATATTCGTCCGGCCAAGGGGTACGCGGATTTCGCCAAAACGCCCAAACCCATCGATTTGGTGATCGTGCGCGAGAACACGGAAGGATTTTACGCCGACCGCAGCATGTTCATGGGCAGCGGCGAATTCATGCCGACCGAGGACCTGGCGCTGTCGGTTCGCAAGATCAGCGCCAAGGGATGCAACCGCATTGCCCAGACGGCTTTCGAGTTGGCGCGCTCGCGCCCACGCAAGAAAGTGACGGCCGTTCACAAGGCCAACGTTTTGAAGCAGGGCGAAGGATTGTTCCTGCGCGAGGTCAACAAGGTTGCCGAGCAGTTTCCCGACGTGGAACTCGAGGACGTGATCGTCGATGCGATGGCGGCGTTGTTGATCCGCGAGCCCGAGCGGTTCGACGTGATCGTGACGACGAACCTTTACGGGGATGTGTTGTCCGACGAGGCTTCCGAACTGGCCGGCAGCCTGGGGCTCGCCCCGAGCATCAACGCGAGCCACGATATCGCGATGGCGCAGGCGCAGCATGGATCGGCGCCGGATATCGCGGGCCAAGATATCGCCAATCCGGTATCGCTGATTTTATCCGCGGCGATGCTGCTCGATTGGCTCGGCCGCAAAAAGGGATCCAATTCGATGTGCGACGCCGCCGCGGCGATCGGCACGGCCGTGGAACAGGTCCTGGTCGATGCCGAAACGCGGACACGCGATCTCGGCGGCACGTTGGGGACGCAGGCTTTCGGCAAGGCCGTCGCTTCGGCCATTCGGTAAAATCTTTCACGATCGTCATTCGGCAATTCAGCAATTCAGCAATAAGGATAGACCCATGAAATTAGTTGTCATCGAGGGCGAGGGGATCGGCCCGGAAATCACCAAATCGGCGATGGATATCCTCGATACGGTAAAGAAGAAATATGCCCTCGATCTGACGTTCGAATTCGCCGAGGCCGGTTTGTCGGCCTACCGCAAGACCGGTGTGTTGGTGCCTGAGGACGTGATGGCACAGGTGAAGGCCGCCGACGGCCTGATTCTCGGCCCGGTCGACAGCTACAATTATCCGAAGGACGTCAAGCGCAAGACCAGCGTCGGCGGCGAGTTCCGCACCGGCCTCGATCTCTATGCGAACGTTCGTCCGGCCCGGGCCCGCGAAGGCCTGGCGCGCACCGACAAGCCGCTCGACCTGGTGATCGTGCGGGAAAACACCGAAGGATTCTACGCCGATCGCAACATGTACATGGGCAGCGGCGAGTTCATGCCGGAAGAAGGCATCGCGCTGGCCGTGCGCAAGATTACCGACAAGGGTTGCACACGGATTGCCCGGTGGGCGTTCGAAATGGCGCGCTCGCGCCCGCGCAAGAAAGTGACGGCCGTGCATAAGGCGAACGTGTTCAAGATGTCGGACGGATTGTTTCTGAAAATGGTTAGCGAGGTTGCGAAGGATTATCCGGATGTCGAATTGGACGATTTGATCGTCGATGCGACGGCGGCTTATTTGATTCGCGATCCGGCCCGCTTCGACGTGATCGTCACGACCAATATGTATGGCGATATTCTGTCCGATGAGGCCTCCGAGCTCTCCGGCAGTTTGGGCCTTGCCGGCAGCATCAACGCCGGAGACGATTTCGCGATGGCGCAAGCCCAGCATGGCGCGGCGCCGGATATCGCGGGCCAGGACAAGGCCAACCCGACGTCGCTGGTTCTGTCCGTCGTCATGCTGCTCGATTGGTTGGGGCAGCGCCATGGCCAGAATGCTTTGCGCGAGGCTTCGGCGGCGATCGAAAAGTCGCTCGAAAAAGCACTGGCCGATCCATCCACGCGCACGCCCGACCTCGGGGGGCCGTTGGGGACGCGGGCCTTTACCAAGGCCATTACGGAGGCCCTCGCTTAGGGCAGATCAGGGTTCGTCGGATCGCCGGTTCCGGTAAGCGGCGCCTCGGCGGGAAAATATGTAAAATGGCCGAAATTCAGCCATTTTCGGGTCACTCGTTTCTTGACAGCCCCTCCGGAGCGGTCATACTGCCGGTAACGAGGACGGTTCTTGAGGCCGTCCCGAAAAAACGCCAGGGAGGCGGCTCTGAATTCGGTTTCCGAAAGTTTCAAAAACGGGTTTTCCGTCGGGGTGCCGGTTTCGGAGTTACAAAACGCGGAATGTCATTCGGGCCGGTCTTTGAATTAAGGCCGGCGCGACTGTCTTTACCGGGCATGTAACGATGGGGGACTTTAACGATGTCTGAACACTCGACGGCCCGACGGTCGGACGAAAATGTCAATTGGTGGAAAACCAATCAAGGCATTGCCGTCGTCTTGACGACATTATTCGTTGCCCTTCTCGGTTATCTCGTTTCCCGGCCCGATACCTTTACGCCGCTGCGGGACGGTTTCCTGGTCGGTTTTTTCCCGATGGCCAGCACGGGCCTTTGCATTCTGTTTTCCCTGATCATGCTGGTCGACCATTTGCGTAAGGAGGAAATGCCCGATTACGCCTTGCTCGATTGGAAATTCTTCGGCTTCGTGATCATCGCGATTGCCTGGGCGGGCATTTTTTTCTGGCTGCTTGTCCAGGTCGGTTACGTGATCACGACGCCTTTTTACCTGTTCGGACTTATTTACGCCTTGGGGCTGCGCCCCGCCATGTCGGCGTTCCTGGCGGCGGTCGTTATTTCGGGAGTTATTCTCGCCATTTTCTGGATCATCGGCGCGCCCATGCCGCTGGGGCCCGAGTGGCTCATGGAGAAATGGGGCCTGCCGGTTCTTTAACCGGACAGCGCGAAAAAGGGGGATCTTCACGTGTCTATTATCAATGTCGATGCGCTTGAAATGGCCGTAACGATGGTCTTCCAGTGGAAGACGTTCATGTGGTTGGCCATCGGAATCTTCATGGGTATTTCCGGCGGGGCCTTGCCCGGGCTGACGGCGGCCACCAGCATGGCGTTGTTTTTGCCGTTGGGCTTCAAGCTGCCGACACCCGAAATGCTCGGCCTGTTGATCGGCATTTACAAAGGCGCCGTATTCGGCGGATCGATCTCGGCGATCAGCTTCGCGACGCCGGGCACGCCCGAGGCGGCGGCGACCGTTTATGACGGCCATAAGTTGATGCTGCAGGGCAAGGGCCGCAAAGCCATTTTGATGGCGCTCTACGCATCCGTAACGGCGGATATCCTGAGCGATCTGGTGTTGATCGTGGTGGCGCCGCTGCTGGCCATCGTGGCGCTCGCGTTCGGGCCGTCGGAAAAGGTTTGGCTTGTGGTTCTCGCGGTTGCACTGCTGGCCGCGTTGAGCGGGCGGCACCTCATGAAAGGTCTGCTCAGCGCCGGCATCGGTTTCTTCTGCGCGACCATCGGTTCCGATCCGATCGGCGAGGTGCAGAGAAACACGTTCGGACTTTGGCAGCTGCGCGACGGCGTTCACTTAATCCCGCTTGTCGTCGGGCTGTTCGCCATGGGGCGGATGCTGGAAGAAGCGTTGCACTTGATGCGCCGAAAGAACACCACCGAGAATCTTAAGGCGCGCATCGGCGATATTTTCAGCAATAAGAGCGAGGGCTTGTCTATTCGGGAGTACATGAGTTGCTGGCGAGAGATGACGATCGGCTTTTGTTTGGGAACGTTCGTCGGCGCCATGCCGGGGCTCGGCAGCACCGTCGGCGCGTTTCTGTCCTATAGCGCCGCCAAGCAGTTCCAGCCGCACAAAAAGATCGGCACCGGCAAGCTCGAAGGCGTCGCCGCGGCCGAAGCCGGCAACAACGCGACCGTCGGGCCGACGCTCATTCCGTTGCTGGCGTTCGGTATTCCGGGCAGTTCGTCGGCGGCCCTTCTCGGAGGTGCGTTGACGTTGCACGGTTTCGATCCCAATCCACGGATGTTCGAGTTGTATCCGCATGCGGTCTACGCGCTTTTCATCATCCTCTTGATCGGTAATGTGTTCAATCTGGGCATCGGCCGGTTTTTCGCGTTGCTGTTCGCGAAGCTGGCCTTGCTGCCGCGCGAGCTGCTGATTCCGCTCGTGATGTTGATGGCGGTTCTCGGGTGTTATGCCTATCAGGGTGACTCCACCGACGTCTGGGTCATGCTGGTTTTCGGGTTCCTCGGTTTCTTCTTCCGGATTTGGGATATTCCCGAGGCGCCGCTCATCGTCACGTTCCTGGTGGCGCCCATGCTGGAGCAGGAATTGCGCCGGGCGCTGATCATCCAGCACGGCAGTTGGTTCGATGCGCTGTTCCACAGCAATCTCGCCATCGGACTCGCCGTCGCCGCGGTGATTTTAACGGTCATGTGCGTGCGCTTTAACGTGATGGAACGCATTGCCGACGCGAGCGAGCGCGAATCCAAAGCGGCGACCCGGGACGTATCGAGCGAATAATCCGATTATGATCCGATGTGAATAAGGGCCGCGCTAGAGCCGGTCATGGTTATCGAATCGCTGTTAGCGATTCGATAACCATGTGAATCGGCTTTAAGTTATTGATGTCGATCGGATTCACATGATTTATCGGAACCGAATGACGTTTCCGATAAATCATGATCCAATCGATGCGGCCCTTATTTTGCCCGAGGTCAGCCGGCGACGATCCGCTCGAGAATTTTAGGACTGCGGTCTTCGATCAAATCCTGAATGGCCTCGAAAAACGTCTTGAAATGCGGCGCCGCGCGATGAGCGTCGATCGCGGCTTGATCCTTGTAGACCTCATAAAAATAAAACTGCGTCGGGTTTTCCGGATCGACATTGACGTCGAACTGATAGCAGCCGTCCTCATTGGCGACCGACGATTCCGCGTCATGTTTGGCGGCGGCCTTGAAAGCCTCGATGCAATCGGGCTTGACCTTGAAGGCGGCGAGAATCACGCGCATGAATTCCTCCCTTATCGGATATCGTTACGTCCGGAACGCATCATTGGCGGCGAACCGGCCGCCGTCAAGGCACCATCAAGCCCGGGTGATGTCTCGGTTTAAACCTCACCCTTCGACAAGCTCAGGGTGAGGTTAAGGAAAATGACGAGGAATGCCTCATCCTGAGCCTGTCGAAGGATGGGCATTCCGGCCTGAATTTCGAACCGAGACGCGACCTCAAGCCCGGGGCGGCTCAACGGCTTTTCAGGGAATCCAGTGCGCCTTGCAATATGTAGGCGGCCGCCGCTTTATCGATGATTTCCCCCCGGCGCTTGCGGGACATGTCGACGTCCTCGATCAAAATTCGTTCAACCGCTTGCGTCGACAGCCTTTCATCCCAAAAGCCGATCGCGAGATCGGTTTCCTCATCGACGTTGGCGGCGAATTGCCGTACGGATTGGCAGCGCGGCCCTTCGCTGCCGTCCATACTGACCGGTAATCCGATGATCAGGGCGCCGACGTCGTGTTCCGCGACGATCGTTTTGAGTTTGTTCAAGTCCTCGGAGAAACGTGTCCGACGGATGGTTTCGAGCGGCGTGGCGATGGTCAGGGTAACGTCCGAGAGCGCCAGCCCGACGGTTTTGACGCCGACATCCAGCCCCAAAACGCGTTGATCCCGGCCGATAGCGGCTTTTAAACGGTGAAGATCGTTAAAGATCATCGAAAACCAAGCAGGCTTAGAGCCGAATTGTCAAAAGACGGTGGAGGGGCGGCGTTCTCTCGTTTATCATTTTAATAAACCTGTTATTGGGCCGCGCCGCAATAGCGCAACGAGGGTGCAGGCGGGTATGAGAGAGATACGGGGCGTCTTCGTTTTGAACACATTTTGCTTGCACCGCCACGGGCAGGGGCGTTGGCGGCGGCCGTGGCATCGGTACGGGCCGTTTCTGGCCGTAGTCGTTTGCTGTGCGCTGTGGCCGGGAGAGGTATCGGCACAAGATGAAACGTTTCGAGGGGTGTCCGTCAAGCCGTTGTCGGGGCGCTATCTCGTTTCGAAAGACGTGAATGTCCGGGCGGCGCCTGGCACGAAAAGCGAGCGTATCGACCGCTTGAAGGCGGGCGATTGGGTCGAGGCCGCGGGGCGTTCCGAGGATTCGTCCTGGATCGCGGTCAGGAAAGAGGGCAAGCCGTTGGGGTTCGTGTTTGCGCCGGTTCTCGTGCCGATGGTCGACGGCTCCTTGAGTGGGCCGATTCGGGGCACGCTCAATATCAAAGGCGGTAAGCGGTGCGACTATGAAATAAAATACACGGGCAAGAGCCCGGTCGAGGGCGAGGTTTTCAAGACCGCCGATTACGATGTCCGGTTCTTGTGCCGGGTGAAGGGAACGGCAATCAAGTTTTTGGCGCCGATGTTCATCACCGAGGGACCGTATCAGGCTTCGCGAAAACCGCATTATCAGATCAATGTCGATCTTTTGCAGATCGACACGAAACAATACGATAAAATTTTTTCCGCCGTTTTTATCTACCGGGCGGATGACCGCCGGCTGGTTTTCGACGGTCTTACGTTGAAGGAACTCGGGATCACGCCGCCGTATAAGGAACGGCCCGCCAAGAGCGTCGGCGAAGCCCTCAAGGCGGCCGTCAAAATCGCCGCCGGCGCGTGGGGGCCGAAGGTGTGGGCCGCGCTCGTCGAGAACAATAAGGGCCCTGAAAAGCAGGAATAAACGGCCCGGCGGCGGCCCGGTGTGCTTGCACGGATATGCCGGGGGTGATACGGTCCGCGCCGCTTCAAATAGACACTTTTCATCGAGGCCCGTTGACATGGCGCTGGATCAAGAAACCGTCCGACGAATTGCCTATCTCGCCCGCATCCGCGTTCCCGAGGAGTCGCTCGACGGCCTTGCCGGCGAATTGTCGGGCATCCTGGGATGGATAGAACAACTCAACGAAGTCGACACCACGGGCGTAGAGCCGTTGGCGAGCGTTGCCGAGGTAACCCTGCCCCGGCGCGAGGATATCGTGAGCGACGGCAATTATCCCGAGCGAGTGCTTGCCAACGCGCCCGAGTCCGATGACGGTTTCTTCGCGGTTCCCAAGGTCGTCGAATAATGGCGACGGTGACGGAATTGACTCTGGCGGAGGCCGCGACAGGATTGTCGGACGGTTCGTTCTCGGCCGTTGAGCTGACGGAAGCGCATATCCGGGCGGTCGAGTCGGCGCGGGATTTGAACGCCTTCATCACCGAAACGCCGGAGCTTGCCTTGGCGCAAGCGAAGGACTCCGACGCGCGCCGGGCCAAAGGGTCGGCGCTCGGCGCGATGGACGGCATTCCGATCGCCAACAAGGATTTGTTCTGCACCGAAGGGGTGCCGACGACGGCCGCCTCGCATATCCTCGACGGTTTCACGCCGGCCTATGAATCGACCGTAACGGCCAATCTCAAGGCCGCCGGCGCGATCATGCTCGGCAAAACGAATCTCGACGAATTCGCCATGGGATCGTCGAACGTGACCAGCTTTTACGGTCCGGTCAAAAACCCCTGGCGCGGCAAACACGGTAAGGATCTGGTGCCGGGCGGTTCCTCGGGCGGTTCGGCGGCGGCGGTGGCGGCCGGCGCCTGTCTGGCCGCGACCGGCACCGATACCGGCGGTTCGATCCGCCAGCCGGCATCGTTCTGCGGCATCGTCGGGGTCAAACCGACCTACGGCCGGTGCTCGCGGTGGGGGATCGTGGCGTTCGCGTCGTCCCTGGATCAGGCCGGCGCGTTCGCGCGCACCGTG
The DNA here is from genome assembly GCA_040904505.1 of Rhodospirillales bacterium. Classification (GTDB taxonomy): domain Bacteria; phylum Pseudomonadota; class Alphaproteobacteria; order Rhodospirillales; family CALINB01; genus CALINB01. Next base: position 12,855 of record JBBDTH010000172.1, read on the forward strand.
AAGGATGCCGCCATCATGCTGCGGGCCATGGCCGGGCACGATCCGAAGGATTCCACGTCGGCGCCCATCGCGGTGCCCGATTTCGCCGCCGCCGTCACGGGCGACGTGCGCGGCCTCAAGATCGGCATCCCGAAGGAATACCGCGTCGATACCATGCCGAAGGCAATCGAGACGTTATGGCAACAGGGGGTCGACTGGTTGAAGGACGCGGGTGCCGAAATCGTCGACGTTTCCCTGCCGCACACGAAATACGCGTTGCCGGTCTATTACATCATCGCGCCCGCCGAAGCGTCCTCCAATCTGGCGCGCTATGACGGCGTGCGGTATGGGTTGCGCGTGCCGGGCGAGTCGCTCGACGAGATGTACCGAAACACCCGCGGCGAAGGGTTCGGCGAGGAAGTCCGCCGGCGTATCCTGATCGGCACCTACGCGCTGTCGGCCGGGTATTACGATGCGTATTATCGGAAGGCCCAGCAGGTGCGGACCTTGATTGCGAACGATTTCAAGACGGCGTTCGAGACCGTCGATGCGATTTTGACGCCGACCGCGCCGTCGGCGGCATTCGCGATCGGCGAAAAATTCGACGATCCGGTCGCCATGTATTTGAACGACGTGTTCACCGTGCCGACATCCTTGGCCGGGCTGCCCGGAATTTCCGTGCCGGCCGGGCTGGATGGCGATAATCTGCCGCTCGGATTGCAAGTGGTCGGCAAGGCGTTCGACGAGGAAACCGTATTGCGGGTGGCGGGTGCGCTTGAAGACCGGGCCGGTTTCACGGCCAAGCCCGATTTCACGGCGGGAGGGGCGTAATGGCGTATCTCGTGCAGGGTGAAACCGGCGCGTGGGAAGTGGTGATCGGGCTCGAGGTTCATGCCCAGGTCGTCTCCAACGCGAAGCTCTTTTCCGGCGCCTCGACCGAATTCGGCGCCGAGCCGAACACGCAGGTTTCGCTCGTCGATGCCGCGATGCCGGGCATGCTGCCGGTCATCAACGAGCGCTGCATCGAGCAGGCGGTGCGCACGGGGTTGGGGCTGAAGGCGCAGATCAATCTGCGTTCGGTGTTCGACCGCAAGAATTATTTCTACGCCGATCTGCCGCAGGGCTATCAGATTTCCCAGTTCAAGTACCCAATCGTCGGCGAAGGCGTTGTGATCCTCGATATGCCCGACGGCGCGACCCGCGAGGTCGGAATCGAACGGCTGCATCTCGAACAGGATGCGGGCAAGTCGTTGCACGACCAGGACCCGAAGCGCTCGTTCATCGATCTCAACCGCTCGGGCGTCGCCTTGATGGAGATCGTGTCGAAACCCGACATGCGCAGTCCCGAGGAGGCGGGCGCCTACGTGCGCAAGCTGCGTTCGATCCTACGCTATCTCGGCACCTGCGACGGCAACATGGAGCAAGGCTCGATGCGCGCGGACGTGAACGTTTCCGTGCGCCCGGCCGGCAAAAACGAGCTGCGCACCCGGGCCGAAATCAAGAACGTCAATTCGGTGCGCTTCCTGATGCAGGCCGTCGAGTTCGAAGCCCGCCGCCAGATCGACATTTACGAATCCGGCGGCGAGGTCGTGCAGGAAACCCGATTGTTCGATTCCGTCAAAACCGAGACGCGGCCGATGCGTTCGAAGGAATTCGCCCACGATTACCGGTATTTTCCCGATCCCGATCTGCTGCCGCTCGAGTTCACGCAGGCTTACGTCGATACGATCAAGGCGACGCTGCCGGAACTGCCGGACGACAAGAAAAACCGCTTCATGACGGACTTCGGTCTGTCGCCCTACGATGCCGGCGTGCTGGTCGTGGAAAAGGAAACCGCCGCGTACTTCGAAGCCGTCGCCAAGGGCCGCGACGCCAAGCAGGCGGCGAACTGGATCATCACCAATCTGTTCGCGGCCTTGAACGCCAAGGGTGTGAACATTACGGAAAGCCCGGTCTCGGCCGAGAATCTCGGCAGGCTGCTCGATCTGATGGCGGACGGCACCATCTCGGGCCGGATCGCGAAAGACGTATTCGAGGAGATGGTCGAAACCGGCGGCGATCCGGCCAAGATCGTCGCGGACAAGGGCCTCACGCAGATCACCGATACCGGCGAGATCGAGGGCATCGTCGATACGATCATCGCCGGCAATCCCAAGCAGGTCGAGCAGTACAAGGGCGGCAATGAAAAGATCGCCGGTTGGTTCGTCGGCCAGGTGATGAAGGCGACTCAAGGCAAGGCCAACCCGCAAGCGGTGAACGAGATCCTCAAGAAGAAACTCGGCGGCTAGATCGGCTCTAACGCCGGTGTCGAAAAGACATTAAAAAAAGGCGCCGTTTCGACCGGCGCCTTTTTTGATGCTCGCGAAAGCCGCGTTTATTGATAGCAGTTATCGCGGCTGACTTTGAGCGTGTCCACATTACCCTTGTTGTTCGGCTTGGCCCAGACCACGCCCTCGCCGTCTTCGTTACAGACCACGCCGGTGCCGACGCCGCCGACCTGTTGCCAATCCGCGCAGGCGGAAAGGACCGTAAGAGCGCTTAGGGACAATGCGATGGTCAAGATGCGTGCCATGGGAGATAATCCTTCCTTAG
>JBBDTH010000173.1:0-15075 GCA_040904505.1 Rhodospirillales bacterium
GCTGATCCGAAGCGCGTGCCTAACGTGCAAATCACAAATACTTGCCTAGAAATTTCAAAGTGACCCACTACCACCGGGGCGCCCCTGATGACGCCGCCGGACCCGCATGGTACGGTAGTTCCCGAGTCGTACCAAGAGGAGATAGTCAGAGATTTCCGTCATGACCTACCGGCTGATTTACGTGACCTGCGAAACCAGGGACGAAGCCCTGAAAATCGGGCGTGCCGCGGTCCGCGACCGCCTGGCCGCCTGCGCCAACGTACTCGGCGAGAGCACCTCGATCTTCCGCTGGGAGGGCGCCGTTCAAGAGGCATCGGAAACCGTGCTGGTGCTGAAAACCAGGGCCGATCTGGTCGCCGAGCTGACCGACACGATCAAAACGTTGCACGGTTATACATGCCCCTGCGTCGTCGCCTTGCCGATCGACGGCGGCAACGACGCCTTTCTGGACTGGATCGGCGCCGAAACGGGCACGCCTGAAGCGCCCAAACCGTAACGCCTAAATTCAGGAAAATTATCGGCCGACGATGCCGGCGATATCGCGCGCCGCCGCGACGTCGTCGCGGTTCGGATCGAACGCCGAGGCGATGGCCTGACTCAACGGAACCAGCAGCTTGATGTCCTTGGTGTTCGGATTTTGCCGGGTGGACCCGATATCCATGGCGACCTTGCTCAAGGACCGGCAAAGTTCCGAAATGTGCTCGTACTTCGTGCCGACGAGACGGCGGCTGATATCCTGCGCGACGAACAAAAGCCGGTCCAGGTGTTGATTGGTTTCGCCCTCGAGCGTGCCGGCCGTCAGGGCCGGAACCAGGCGTTCGACCAGCCATTCGATCTGAAACGCATGGCGCTCGAGTTTCTGGATATTGATCTCGGCGATCGCCTGATTGATCTCCTCCTGGGAAATCGCGGCATCGTCTTCGCCGGTTACCTTCACGCGCAGGCTGTTCGGCACCTGCAACAACGGAATTGAGCTGTCCCGGTCGGTCGATTTGCGGCGATCCGGGCCGATATATTCGCTGGTCACGACGAACGGCTTGCGGGCCTTGACCAAGGCCTCGATCCGGGCAATCAAATGGCCCGAGGACAGGGGTTTCGGCAACAGGTCGTCCGACCCGGATTCGATCACCCGCTTGACCAATTCCGCGGTCGGATCCCACGTCGTCGCGATGACCGGCAGAAAAGGGTTGCTGCCGATCTCGTTGTGACGAAGCTCGTGGACGAGATCGCAGAAGTCGCCGCCCGGAATATTGGAATCGGCGATCAGCAAATCGGGCGCTTCGGTGTCGAGCTGGCTTCGGATGTCCTTGACGTTGGCTCCTTGAATGAAATTCTGGAACCCCCGATTGTTCAAGATCGATCTGATCGTATCCCGGATAAAGCGATCGGGGTCGACGAGAAAAATCACGACGTTGTCGAACGAAAAATCTTTAGCCATGCGCGGTCGTGAAACTCCAGCCCCGATATTATTCGATTACGGCCCAATATTATTCGTTCATCCTACCGGGATCGGGGGGATAAACGTCACGGAATTATGACGTCAATTTTCTTTTAAGCCCCGCACAAAACAGGCCGCAATCGAAAATTCATCTAATTATGCCGATTTCATGCGAATTGTCGCTACCGCCTGCGCCGCGATGCCTTCGCCGCGTCCGGTAAATCCTAAACCTTCGGTTGTAGTTCCCTTGATATTAACACGCGATATGTCGATGTGCAGGATTTCCGCGATGCGCGCGCACATGGCGGGGCGGTAGGGCGACACTTTCGGCCGTTCGCAAATCAAGGTCACGTCGACGTTGGCGATCAGGCCGCCCTTGGCGGCGGCAAGATCGCGCGCCCGCGCCAGAAAGATATCAGAGGCCGCGCCGCGCCATTGTTCGTCGCTCGGCGGAAAGTGAACGCCGATATCGCCTTCGCCGATGGCGCCCAAGATCGCGTCCGTCAACGCGTGCAGCCCGACGTCGGCATCGGAATGGCCAGCCAATCCCAGATCGTGCGGCACGGCAACGCCGCACAGCATAACCCGATCGCCGGGCGCGAAACGATGAACGTCGAAACCGAAACCGGTCCTGATGTCGCCTCCGCCGATCACGCGTTCCGCGCGCGCTAAATCCGAGGCCGTCGTGATTTTGAAATTGTCCTCGCTGCCTTCGACCAGACTCACCCGGTGGCCGAGACGTTCCAACAGGGCGGCGTCGTCGGTCAGGGTTTCGCCGGCCAAATCCCGATGCGCCGAAAGAATATCGTCATACCGGAACCCTTGCGGCGTTTGCGCCCGCCACAAGTTCTCGCGCGCGACGGTTTCACCGATACCGTTGCCCGCCGTCGCCCGTTTCAGGGTATCGCTGACCGGCACCGCCGGAATGGCGCCGGCGTCGGTTCGAAGCGCCGCGATCACCCGGCCGATCAGGGCGCGATCGACGAAGGGGCGTGCCGCGTCGTGGATCAGAACCGTCTCGGAACCGGCGGACTCGAGGCTTTCCAGCCCCAGGCGTACGGAGTCCTGACGGGTTTCGCCGCCGATGACGGGCTCCAATATGTCGAGGGATCCGATGGCGCGATCGTACAAATCCCGGTCGTCGCGGTGAATGACCACGCGCACGGCATCGATGTGCGGGTGGTCCAAAAACGCCGAAACGGTATGGCGCAATACCGGCCGGCCGGCAAGCAGGGTGTATTGCTTGGGCATATCGCCGCCGAAACGACTCCCCCGGCCCGCCGCCACGATCAACGCCGCACAACCGCCCATATCGCTCCTCTCGCCATTTGTGCTTATACTGCCCCCGCGCTTCGTCCCGGCATCGTCTCGCCGGTGCGTCCCCAAGCTAGTCCGCCGGGGAATTCTTGCCAAGAGGGGTAGGCCAAAAGGGGCGGGGTTAAGAAACACAGGATGGTTATGCACCAAAGTCTTTTCTTCGGTCTCTCGGCACTGATCGCCTTGGTCCCGGCCGCGCTCGTTTCCTGGCGCCCGGAACCGGCCCGCGACGGCGTGTTCTGGAGCGTGATCGCGGTCGCGATCGCCGGGCCGGGCCTGTGGGTCTTCGTGCAAACGACCGGGACGGCGTGGCGCACCGGCCTGGCGCCGGCGCTCTGGGTCACGGTCGCCGCCAGCACCGTCGCGTTCGCCGGTCTCGCCGCGTTCAGCCGGGAAGGGTGGCGGCTCGTGGCCTTGTTCGCGCCTTATATGCTGATCGTCGCGATCCTCGCGTTGATCTGGCAGCACCAGCCCGGACACCCCATCCGCGACGATGCCCCCGTGACGTGGGTCCACATGCACATCTTCTTCGCCGTGACGACTTATGCCCTGGTAACCCTGGCCGCCGTTTCAGCCCTGGCCGCCTTCCTGCAGGACAAGGCCCTCAAAAACAGGCAACCGACACGGCTGACCCGGTTGTTGCCGTCCCTGGCCGATTGCGAAACGCTGACGCTCCGGTTGCTGCTGATCGGGGCCGGTATCCTCGCCGCCGGGCTCGCGACCGGCATGGCAACCCAATACGCCGAAACCGGCCGGCTGCTGCAGGCGGATCACAAGACGATCTTGAGCCTGACGGCGTTCGTCGTCATTCTCGGGCTGCTGCTGGCCCATCACATCAGCGGTTTGCGCGGCCGCTCGGCCGCCCGGTTCGTTTTATTGGCCTATCTGCTGATGACGTTGGGATACCCGGGGGTCAAGTTCGTGACGGATATCCTGCTCCGATAAGCCGCGCCTATTTATTAATCCCGAAAGATATTATTTACGTTGCAACGCACGGTATTTTTGCCTAATTATTGGGCACTTTTTTATAACAGTGATAAAATAATGACCATCCAGGTTGGACCCGTTTCTCTCGGCTCGAACGTTTTGCTCGCGCCGATGTCCGGCGTGAGCGACATGCCGTACCGGCGCCTCGTCAAGCGATGCGGCGCGGGCCTCGTCATTTCGGAAATGATCGCCTCGCAGGCGATGGTGCGCGCCAGCCGAAAGAGTCTCAAGATGGCCAGCAATTGCGCCGACGAATATCCGATGTCGGTGCAGCTCGCCGGCTGCGATCCCGAAACCATGGCCGAGGCCGCCAAGCTGAACGAAGATCGCGGCGCGGCGATCATCGATATCAATTTCGGCTGTCCGGTGAAAAAAGTGACGAACGGCCAGCACGCCGGCTCGGCGCTCATGCGCGAGGAGGACAAGGCCGCGCGTATCCTCGAGGCGACGGTCAACGCGGTCTCGCTGCCGGTAACCCTCAAGATGCGCACCGGCTGGGACGATGGATCGAGGAACGCGCCGCGTCTCGCCAAAATCGCCGAGGATTGCGGCATCAAGATGATCACGGTACACGGCCGCACCCGCTGCCAGTTCTACACCGGCAAGGCGGATTGGGCCTTCATCCGCAAAGTCAAGGAAGCGGTTTCCATTCCGGTGATCGGCAACGGCGACGTCGTGACTCCCGAGGATGCCGCGACTCTGCTCGCCGAGTCCGGCGCGGACGGCGTCATGGTCGGCCGCGGCACGTACGGCAAACCCTGGTTCCTGAATCAGGTCGAGCACTACCTGAAAACCGGCGAGCACATTCCCGATCCGCCGCTGCACGAACAAAAATCCATCATGCTGACGCATTATAACGACATGATGAGTCATTACGGCAGCGAAGCAGGGGTCAGGATCGCCCGCAAGCACATCGGCTGGTACAGCAAAGGACTGCCGAACTCGGCGGAATTTCGTGCCGCCGTGATGGGGTGCGCGGACCCGGACCGGGTTAACCGGCTTATTACCGCATTCTTCGATCCCTTAATCGACAAAATGGCCGCCTGATGACCGACACCGTTATCGCCTTGAAAAAAGTTCTGACGGGGCAATCCCTCGAGGCCGCGGCAATTCTGAATACCTTGCCGACCGCCGTCGTGGTGCTGCGCGAGGACAACGCCATCGCGTACCTGAACAGCATGGGCGAACAGTTTTTCCGCTCGAGCGCGTCGCAATTGAAGGATCAACCGCTCAGTACGCTGGTGCCTGCCGACAGTCCGCTGTTCGGCCTGATCGATCAGGTCCGCAATCACAGCAACGAGGTCATCGATTACGGCGTCCCCTTGGAATCGCCGCGGATCGGCAAGCATCTCGTCGATATTCAAGCCAGCACCTTGCCGGAAATTCCCGGCTGGGTGGTGCTGATGCTGCAGGAACGCTCGATCGCCGCGCAAATCGACCGTCAGCTGACTCACCGCAACGCGGCCCGGTCGATCACCGCCATGTCGGCGGTTCTGGCGCACGAAGTCAAGAATCCGCTCTCGGGCATTCGCGGCGCCGCGCAGCTTCTCGAACAATCCGTCGAGCCCAATGACAGGCCGTTGACTCAGCTCATCCGCGAGGAAGCCGACCGGATTTGCGCGTTGGTCGATCGCATGGGCACCTTTTCCGACGGCGCGCCCCTGCAGGTCAAACCGGTCAACATCCACCAAGTGCTGGACCGGGTCGTCAAGCTCGCCAAAAACGGCTTCGGCCGTCATATCCGCTTCAACGAACTTTACGATCCGTCGCTGCCGCCGGTGTTGGGGGATCGCGATCTTCTGGTTCAGGTTTTTCTCAACCTCTTGAAAAACGCCTCGGAAGCCGCGCCGCCTGTCAACGGCGAAATCACGCTGTCGACGTCCTATCGCCACGGCGTCCGGCTTGCCGTTCCGGGACGGGGATCGCGCGTTCATCTGCCGCTGATGATCTCGATCCAGGATAACGGCGAGGGCATCCCCAAGGACATTCAACCCCATCTGTTCGATCCCTTTATCACCTCCAAACCGAAGGGAAGCGGCCTTGGCCTGGCGCTTGTCGCCAAGATCATCGACGACCACGGCGGCGTGATCGAATTCGAAAGCGAGCCGAAGCGCACCGTGTTCAGAACCATGCTGCCGATGGCCGACCGCGCTTCACAAGAGACTCAAACATGACCGCCAAAATTCTTGTTGCCGACGACGACCAATCCATCCGGACGGTGTTGAATCAGGCCTTGGGCCGCGCCGGATACGATGTCAACACGACGAGCAATGCCGCGACGCTCTGGAGTTGGGTCCAGGACGGCGACGGCGATCTCGTCATCACCGATGTGGTCATGCCCGATGAAAACGGTCTCGACCTCATCCCGCGGATTCGAAAAATCCGTCCGGACCTTCGCATTATCGTCATGAGCGCCCAAAGCACGCTCATGACGGCGGTCAAAGCGACCGAACGCGGCGCGTTCGAATATCTGCCGAAACCCTTCGACCTCAACGAATTGCTCGGCGTCGTCCGGCGCGCGCTCGTGGCGCCGAAAGCAAGTCCCGATGCGAAAAGCGACCCCGACGCGGGCACCGACCAACCGCCGCTGATCGGCCGCTCGCCGGCAATGCAGGAACTATACCGCACGATGGCGCGCCTGATGGGAACCGATCTGACGGTTCTGATCGCCGGCGAGTCGGGCACCGGCAAGGAACTCGTCGCCCATGCCCTGCACGATTTCGGCAAGCGCCGGGACGGCCCGTTCGTCGCGATCAACATGGCGGCGATTCCGCGCGAATTGATCGAAAGCGAGTTGTTCGGACACGAAAAGGGCGCCTTCACCGGCGCCATGAACAAGAAATCCGGGCGCTTCGAACAGGCCAACGGCGGCACGCTTTTTCTGGACGAAATCGGCGACATGCCCATGGAAGCGCAAACGCGCCTGTTGCGGGTTTTGCAGGAAGGGGAATATACGTCCGTCGGCGGGCGGACCGCGATCAAGGCCAATGCCCGCATTATCGCGGCGACCCACCGGGATCTGCAGCAACTGATCCGCCAAGGCCTGTTCCGCGAAGATTTGTATTTCCGCTTGAATGTCGTTCCCATGCGCCTGCCGCCGCTGCGCGAACGCAAAGAGGACATTCCCGAACTCGTGCATCACTTCCTCGCCCAGACCGTGGACGAGGGGCTGCCTCTTAAATCGATCGAACCGGCGGCCATGGAGCGGCTCAAGCATTATCGTTGGCCCGGCAATGTCCGCGAGCTCGAAAATCTCGTACGCCGCTTGGCCGCGTTGTATTCGCAAGAGGCGATCGGCATCGAGGAAATCGAGGCGGAACTCGCCAATACGTCGCCGCTTACGAAAGACAACGAGCGGGAAGGGCTCGACGCCTCCATCGAGCAACATCTCAAAACCTATTTCTCGGCGCACGGCAACACGCTGCCGCCGCCGGGCCTGTACGACAGGATTTTAAGAGAGGTGGAACGGCCGCTGATTTCGCTGACGCTCTCCGCCACACGCGGCAATCAAATCAAGGCGGCCGAAATTCTCGGCCTCAACCGGAATACCTTGCGCAAGAAAATACGCTCGCTCAACATCTCCGTTTTACGGGGTTCCGGCAAGTGACGACGATACCGAAATCGAAAAAACGGTGGCTGACGCAAATACGATTGTGGTGGCGGCGCTACGGCATGAGCCGCAAGTTCGCCATCGCGATCGCCGGGGCCGCACTTCTTTCCGGCGCGGCGACCATCGCAACCATGACCGGCAGCACGGCCGTCGGCAGCGAACCCCATACCGTCATCGCGCTTCTGTATCTCGATGCCGTTCTTTTGCTGCTGCTCGGCGCTTTGGTCGCGCGGCGCCTCGGCCGGCTTTGGACGGAGAAGCGACGCGGACATGCCGGTTCGGGGCTGCATGCCCGTCTCGTGATGCTGTTCAGCCTGGTTGCCGTAACCCCGGCCATTCTCGTGACCATTTTTTCCGGCGTGTTTCTCGATTTCGGCCTGCAGAGTTGGTTCAGCGAGCGCGTCAGCACGGCACTGAACGCCTCGCGCGTCGTTGCGAGGGCTTACCTGGCGGAGCACCGTGAAAGCATTATCTCGGATGCCTTGGCGATGGCGAACGACCTCAACCGTAACGCGCCGACCGTCTCGCAGAGCGAAGAAGACATGATCAAATTCCTGACCACGATGTCGCAGTTACGGACCCTTCCGGAAGCGGCGGTGATCGACGGCAGCGGACGGATCATGGCGCGGTCCGCCTTAAGCCTGTCGCTCGGGTTCGTGGAAATTCCCTCCCGCGCGATCGATCAAGCGAATACCAAGGGATTCGTCAGGCTTGCGGTGGAGGAAGACGACCGGGTCCGGGTTTTGGTGAAGCTCAATCGATTCGTCGATACCTATCTTTTGGTCGGCCGCACCATCGATCCCAAGGTAACCGAACACATCGAGCGGACGGAAGGAGCCGTCGATCAGTATCAACGCCTGGAAAAAAGCCGGGGAGACATACAGATCTCCTTCGTTCTGATTTTCATTGTCGTCGCGCTTTTGGTGTTGATGGTTTCCGTCTGGATCGGACTGACCCTGGCGACGCGCTTGGCGCGCCCGATCAGCAGCCTCGTCGCGGCGTCCGAGCGGGTGAGTAAGGGCGATCTCAGCGTGCGCGTGGAAAACATGGCATCGGGCGACGAACTCGGAACCTTGAGCCGCGCCTTCAACCGCATGACCAGCCAGCTCGAGCAGCAACGGGAAGGAATCATGGCCGCCAATCGGCAATTGGACGAACGGCAGCGTTTTACCCAAGCCGTATTGAGCGGCGTTTCGGCCGGCGTAATCGGCCTCGACGCGGAAGGACGTATTCATCTGCCGAACCGGTCCGCCAGCGACCTCCTGACCGTCGATCTCGATCAACATAACGGCGATAAACTCCAGGAAATCATTCCGGAGATGGCCGATTTGATTTCGAACGCCATGCTGCGGCCCGACCGTTTGCAGCAAGCCGAAATAAAACTCATGCGCAACGACCATATGACCACGCTTTTGGTGAGAATCGCCGGCGAGCGCACCAAGGATGAAGTGCTGGGCTATGTCGTGACGTTCGATGACGTGACGGAATTGCTGTCGGCGCAACGCAAGGCGGCCTGGGCCGATGTCGCCCGGCGAATCGCTCACGAAATCAAGAACCCGCTGACGCCGATTCAGCTTTCCGCCGAGCGCTTGAAACGAAAATATCTCAAGGAAATTCAAACCGACCCGGAAACCTTCAAAATCTGTACGGAAACGATTATTCGCCAAGTCGAGGATATCGGGCGCATGGTAAACGAATTTTCATCCTTTGCCCGCATGCCGCAACCGACGCTAAAACTCGAAAATCTCTCGGATATTTGCCGTCATGCCATATTTTTGGAGAAAAATCGCGTTTCCGACCTGGAATTTAAAACCGATCTGCCCGCGGAAGATATCTATATTCAATGCGATAGCCATCAGATCGGCCAAGCCATGACGAATCTGTTGAAAAACGCCTCGGAGTCTATCCTTGAGCAAAGCAAAGAGAACAGGCAAAATCCCACTCCGGGACAAATCACGGTAAGTCTTACCGTCAAGGAGGGCGGCGAGGGAACGAGCGTTTCGGTCATTATTGAAGATAACGGAAGAGGCCTTCCGGCTAAAGAACGAGACCGACTAACCGAACCTTATGTGACGACTCGAGATAAAGGTACGGGGCTCGGTCTGGCCATCGTCAAGAAAATCATGGAAGATCACAACGGCGATTTGGTGTTACAGGACCGGCCGGGCGGCGGCGCAAAAGCCACGTTGCTCTTTCGCAACGCCGACATAAAAACACACGCCGACATCGATAAGACCCAACCGACGAACGACAAGGACAAAGATCCCATGACCGTAGCGACGGGTTTGAACGCACATGGCTCATGACATTCTCATCGTCGACGATGAGGCCGATATTCGCGTTCTGACGGCTGGCATCCTTGAAGACGAGGGGTATCAAACCCGTGAAGCCGCGAACAGCGATACCGCGCTATCCAGCATTGCTACCCGCCCGCCGAGTCTGGTGATTCTCGATATCTGGCTGCAGGGCAGCGATCTCGACGGCCTCGGCATCCTCGCCGAAATCAAAAAGCATCACGCGAGCGTGCCGGTCGTCATGATCAGCGGCCACGGCACCATCGAGACGGCCGTTAAGGCCATCAAGCTCGGCGCCTACGATTTTATCGAGAAACCCTTCAAGGCCGACCGGCTCGTTCTTCTGGTCGAACGGGCGATCGAAACGGCGCGCCTGATCCGGGAAAACGAAGAATTGCGCTCACGGGCGGACCAAGACACGGTGTTGATCGGCAGTTCATCCAGCGTCAACCAATTGCGTCAAACGATTTCCAAGGTCGCGCCGACGAACAGCCGCGTCCTGATTTCCGGGCCGGAAGGAGCCGGCAAGGAAATCATCGCGCGCCTGCTTCATCAACAGTCCAAGCGCGCGGGCGGGCCGTTCGTCGCCTTGAATTGCGCCACCATGCAGCCCGAACGCATGGAGATCGAGCTGTTCGGCACGGAAGCAACGTCCGACGGGGCAGGCCGCCGTATCGGTAAATTCGAAGCCGCCCACAACGGCACCTTGTTGCTCGATGAAGTGGCCGACATGCCGCTCGGCACGCAAAGTAAGATCGTCCGGGTTTTGCAGGAGCAAACCTTCGAGCGCGTCGGCGGCACGAAAACGGTCGAAGTCGACGTCCGGGTCGTCGCCACCACCACGACGGACCTCAAAAAAGCCATCGCGGACGGAAAATTTCGGGAAGATTTGTTTTATCGCCTGAGCGTGGTGCCGATCAGGGTGCCGTCCTTGCTCGAGCGCCGGGCCGACATCGCCGAGCTGACGGACTTCTTCATGGACCGGCTGACGGCGACGCTCGGTCAACAGTCTCGAAAATTCGCCGATGACGCGCTGATCGCCCTGCAAACCTACCACTGGCCGGGGAACGTCCGGGAACTCCGCAACGTCCTCGAACGCGTGTTGATCATGGCGCCCGGCGGCGACAGTGAGGTCATCTCGGTCGATATGCTGCCCCATGAAATTCATTCCCAATCCTCGGTCAGCCAGAATTGGGAGAAAAACGGCGAAATTCTCTCGTTACCCTTGCGCGAGGCGCGCGAAATGTTCGAACGGGAATATCTGTTAACCCAGGTCGCTCGCTTCAGTGGTAATATTTCCCGCACGGCGGAGTTCGTCGGCATGGAACGGTCGGCGCTGCATCGCAAACTCAAATCGCTCGGGGTCCAATCCGGCGAAAAGGACCGTAAGGTCACCGTCTGATCGAGGGATTCGCACCGACAATTCCCAAATCGTGAAAGCGACTACGCCATGAAGGTTATCGTCTGCGGCGCAGGCCAGGTCGGATTTAGCATTGCCCGGCACCTTGCGTTCGAAAACAACGACGTCATCGTGATCGATCAGTCGCCGGAACTCATCCGGCGGATCGGCGACACGCTCGACGTACAGGGCATCGTCGGCCATGCCTCCCGCCCGGATGTCCTGGAACAAGCCGGGGCGGCGGATGCCGATATGATCATCGCCGTCACCCTAGCCGATGAAGTGAACATGGTGGCCTGCCAGGTTGCCCATTCCCTGTTCGACGTTCCGTCGAAAATCGCCCGCGTGCGTCATCAAAGCTACCGCAACCCGATCTGGGCCAATCTGTTCGCCCGCGAACACATGCCGATCGACGTGATCATCTCGCCCGAGATCGAGGTCGCCCGCGCCATTACCCGGCGCCTGCAGGTGCCGGGCTCGTTCGAAACCATCCCGCTGGCCGACGACATGGTGAAGCTGTTGGGCGTGCGCATTATGGAAACATGTCCGATCGTCAATACGCCGCTTCGCCAGCTCACGCAGCTGTTTCCCGATCTCAATATCGTCGTTGTCGGCATCATGCGCGACGAAAAGCCGATCGTACCGACCGGCGAAGATCAGATGCAGGCCGGCGACGAGGTTTATTTCGTGGTCGATAGCAGCCAGTTGCTGCGCGCCATGGCGGCCTTCGGCCACGAAGAGCCGGAAGCCCGCCGGCTTTTGATTCTGGGCGGCGGCAATATCGGCCTGTTGCTGGCCCAAAACATCGAAAGCGGGCACGAACGCGTCAATGCCAAGATCATCGAAAACAATATCGAACGCGCCGAAACCGTCGCCGGCCAACTCAACCGAACCATCGTCTTGCAGGGCGACGTTCTCGATCCCGATATTCTCGAGGAAGCGAACGTCTCGGCGACGGAAACCGTGATCGCCGTCACCAATGACGACGAAACCAACATCCTGTCCTCGCTGTTGGCGAAACGCTACGGCAGCAGCCGCGCGATCACGCTGATCAACAAGACCACTTACGAGCCCTTGGTGGCCTCGCTCGGCGTCGACGTCGTCGTCAGCCCGCGCAACATCACGGTCTCGACGATCCTGCAGCATATCCGCCGAGGCCGCATTCATTCGGTCCACACCCTGCGCGAAGGGTTCGGCGAGCTGATCGAGGCCGAAGCCCTCGAAACATCGAGTCTTGTCGGCCCGCCGCTGCGCGAGGTCAAGTTGCCGCAGGGCGTGCTGCTCGGCGCCATCGTCCGTAACGGCACCGTGATCTGCCCGCGCGGCAGCACCGTGGTCGAGCCCAAGGACCGGGTCGTCCTGTTCGCGGCGACGGAAGCCGTGCGCAAGGTCGAGCAGATGTTCTCCGTCCGTCTCGAATACTTCTGATCGGGTAACCGTCATGGGTCATATCGCCTACATCAACGGCCAATATCTGCCGCAAAGCCGGGCAACGGTTCACATCGAAGACCGGGGGTACAATTTCGCCGATGGCGTTTACGAGGTCATCGCCGTACACCGCGGCAGACTGGTGGACGAGGAACCTCATATCATCAGGCTGCGCCGTTCGCTCGGCGAGTTGAGGATCGCCTGGCCGGTTACCGAAAAGGCGCTCAAGGTGCTGATGCGCGAAATAATTCGGCGCAACCGCGTCAAGGAAGGGATGATTTATCTCCAGATAACCCGCGGCGTCGCGCCGCGCGAGCACGCGTTTCCCGAGCGCGCGCAAAGTTCCTTGATGATGATCACGCGCCAATTCAAGCCGTTTGATGCCGAGGTTATCGCCAAAGGGGTCGGCGTCATCACCATCCCCGATATCCGCTGGAAGCGGAACGACATCAAATCGATTGCGTTGCTCGGCAATATTCTCGGCAAGCAGCAGGCCCGCGAAGCCGGCGCGTACGAGGCCTGGATGGTCGACGGGCAGGGCTTCGTGACCGAGGGAACGTCGAGCAACGCCTGGATCGTCACCCGAGAGGACGACGTGATAACGCGGCCCCTTGATAATGCCATCCTCGGCGGCATCACCCGCCAAACGGTTCTGAAGATCGCGCACGAGAAGGGCATCCGCTTCGTCGAACGCGCCTTTACGGTCGAAGAGGCGCTGAACGCCCGCGAGGCCTTCCTGACCAGCACGACCTCGCACGTCAAGCCGGTCGTCGAAATCGACGGCAAGAAGGTCGCCGACGGCAAGGCCGGCCCGTTGAGCCGCGCCTTGCTCGATCACTACGCCGCCTACATGGCCGGAGATAGCCCGACGCCATGACGCCGCCCGCCGCGCCGCCGTCACGAAAAATTCATCAAAAACCGCAAGCCATCCTATTCGATTGGGATAACACCCTGGTCGATTCCTGGCCGGTCATTCACGATGCCTTGAACGTGACCCTGGCAGCTTACGGTCTCGAGCCCTGGACCTTGGCCGAAACCAAGCAACGGGTCCGTAAATCCATGCGCGACAGTTTTCCGGCCCTGTTCGGCGAGCGCTGGGAGGAAGCCGGCGAGGTTTTTTACGAACGCTACGCCGCCATTCACATCGAAAAGATCGTGGCGGCGCCTTATGCCCCGGAGATGCTCCGGCATCTTCACGCCCAAGGCATTTATCTCGGCGTCGTCAGCAATAAAAAAGGGGATTTTCTGCGCCGGGAAGCCGCCCATCTGGGATGGGACCGTTACTTCGGCCGACTTGTCGGCGCGCTCGATGCCGAACGGGACAAACCGGCGCGAGAGCCGATCCTGTTGGCGCTTGAAGGCAGCGGCATCGCGCCGGGCCGCACGGTCTGGTTCGCGGGCGATGCCGACATCGACATGGAATGCGCGGCCAATTCGGGCTGCATCCCGGTTCTAATTCGGGAAGAAGCGCCGAAAAACGAGGAATTTCCGGATTTTCCGCCGGAATGGCATTTCGGGGCCTGTCTAGCGCTTTGCAAGCACCTCCGGAATATGTAAGCTACCGGCTTGAAGCCAGTGGGGGGTCATCGAAAGATGAGTCATGTTAGTCGGAAGCATCCTAGGGACCCTATGACAACACTGGTCCTGAAAAATAACTGAAAAATAAAAAGAGAGGTGCTCCATGTCCTCTGAAAAATCCCAGAACGTGCAAGACGTCTTCCTGAATAATGTCAGGAAAAACAAAACCCCCGTGACGGTGTTTCTCGTCAATGGCGTCAAGCTACAGGGGATCATTACCTGGTTTGATAATTTCTCGGTTCTATTGCGCCGGGACGGCCACACCCAACTCGTCTATAAGCATGCCATTTCAACGGTCATGCCTTCCGCGCCGGTTCAATTATTCGAACCCGAGAAGGACGACGATAAGGCTGAGGCTCCTGCCGGCGATTAACGCACTGCGGCTGAGTTGTTAGACAACGATCCGTTTACGGCAGATCCGCACAACGGCGGCGAGCGTTGCTTGGTGGTCCACCCTTACCGGAAATCGGCGGGCCAGCAGGCGCGCGCGCCCGAGTCGCGCCTGGAGGAAGCCGTCGGGCTTGCCCGCGCGATCGACCTCGACGTCGTCTTCACCGACATCATCCCCTTGAGCAGGCCCCGGCCCGCGACGTACCTGGGGCAGGGCGCGGTCGATCGCATTCACGAACGGATAGACGACATCGGCGACGGAAAGGTCGCCGTGGTGATCGTCGATACGGCCTTGTCGCCGGTTCAGCAACGCAATTTGGAACGGGCGTGGTCGGTCAAGGTGATCGACCGCACGGGGCTCATTCTCGAAATTTTCGGCGAACGCGCGCGCACGGCGGAAGGGCGGTTGCAGGTCGAACTCGCGCAACTGACCTATCAACGCTCGCGCCTGGTCCGGTCCTGGACTCACCTCGAGCGCCAACGCGGCGGCGCCGGGTTCATGGGCGGCCCCGGCGAAACCCAGATCGAAACCGACCGGCGGCTGATCGATCAGCGGATCACCCGGCTCAAACGAGAGCTCGAGGAGGTCAACCGAACCCGCGACCAGCACCGCAAGGCGCGCGCCCGGGTGCCG
>JBBDTH010000174.1:0-15044 GCA_040904505.1 Rhodospirillales bacterium
TCGGAATTTTGGTCCATGCCAAATGGTTGGCAATTTTGGCCCATGCCAAATGGTTGGCAATCAGCGATCCGATCTAACGTCAACCGCATTGGGCCTTGTGGCGGAGCCAATGATCGGCGAGGACACAGGCCAGCATGGCCTCGACCACGGGGACGGCCCGGATGCCGACACAGGGATCGTGCCGCCCTTTGGTGACGATTTCCGTGTTCTCGCCCTCGACGGTAACGGTCTTGCGCGGGCTGAGGATGGAACTGGTCGGCTTGATGGCGAGCCGCACGACGATATCCTGCCCCGTGGTGATGCCGCCCAACATGCCGCCTGCATTATTCGAGAGAAACTTAACGGCGCCGTTCTCCATGCGCATTTCGTCGGCGTTTTCCTCGCCCGACAGCATCGCCGCGCCGAAACCTGCGCCGATCTCGACGCCTTTCGCCGCCGGAATGTTCATCAGCGCCTTTGCGATCTCGCCGTCCATTTTATCGAACAACGGCGCGCCCAAGCCGGCGGGCACGCCCGAAACGACGGCCTCGACGACGGCGCCGGTCGAGGAGCCCGATTTACGGACGCTATCGAGAAAGGCCTCCCATTGCGGGACGGTTTTTTCGTCGGGGCACCAGAACGGATTTTGGGCGCAGGCGTTCCAATCCCAGCGCGACCGATCGATGGCGTGCGGGCCTATCTGCACGAGTGCGCCGCGAATAACGATATCGCTTCCCAGGATTTTACGCGCGATGGCGCCGGCGGCGACCCGCATGGCGGTTTCGCGCGCGCTCGAACGGCCGCCGCCGCGGTAGTCGCGGATGCCGTATTTCTTGAAGTACGTGTAATCGGCGTGGCCGGGGCGGAATTTGTCCTTGATATCGCCGTAATCCTTGGAGCGGGCATCCTCGTTTTCGATCAACAAACCGATCGGCGCGCCGGTGGTGAGGCCCTCGAACGCGCCCGAGAGAATTTGGACCCGGTCGCTTTCCTGGCGCTGGGTCGTGTATTTGGATTGCCCGGGGCGGCGTTTGTCGAGGTACTGCTGAATATCCGAGTCCTGCAGCGGGATGCGCGGCGGCACCCCGTCGACGATGCAGCCGATCGCCGGGCCGTGGCTTTCGCCGAAGGTGGTAACGCGGAAAAGGCGGCCGAAAGTGTTGCCCGACATATCGTTTGCGCTTTTATGCTGTGCGGTTGCTGTTCGTATTAAACCGTTGAAATATCCGGGGCATCGACGGCTTTCATGCCGACGATATGATACCCGCAGTCCACATGATGGGTTTCGCCCGTGACGCCGCCCGATAAAGGGCTCAGGAAGTACAGTCCGGCATTGCCGACCTCTTCAAGACTGACGTTGCGCCGCAGGGGCGAGTTGAATTCGTTCCATTTTAAAATGTACCGGAAGTCTCCGATTCCCGACGAGGCCAGCGTTTTCATGGGGCCGGCCGACAGCGCGTTTACGCGAATATTGCTGGGACCGAGATCCTCGGCAAGATAGCGAGCGCTGGCTTCCAACGCGGCCTTGGCGACGCCCATGACGTTATAATGAGGCACGACCTTTTCGCCGCCGAGATACGTGAGGGTCAAAATACTGCCCCCGTCGCGCATCAGCGGTGCCGCCCGCTGGCTGAGCGCGGTGAACGAATAACACGAGATCATCATCGTCTTGGCGAAGTTCTCGGAGGTGGTGTCGATATAGCGGCCTTTGAGCTGTTCTTTGTCCGAATAGGCGACCGCGTGCAAAAGGAAATCGAGTTTTCCCCATTTATCGCCGATGGTCTTGAAGACCCGGTCCATGCTGGCGAAGTCGGTCACATCGCATGGGACGACGATTTCGGCGCCGATCGATTGTGCCAAGGGTTCGACCCGCCGCTGCAGCGCTTCGCCTTGATAAGTTAAGGCCAGCTCGGCGCCGTGGGCATGGACGGCTTGCGAAATACCCCAGGCAATTGACCGGTCGTTGGCGACGCCGACGATAAGTCCCTTCTTTCCCGCCATGAGTGGCGCCGTTACGGTCATCCTTTCCTCGCTAATTTGCAGATCGCTACAGGTGAATAAAAGTCGAGAAGAGGGGGCATCCTACACGAAACGCCGATAAGTCAAAACCCATGTAGACGCCTTGAAAACAGGGGTTTTAATAAGGAGAGAGCCATCGGCAAAGTGGTTTTGCCGTCTGCCTAGAAGGAGGCTATGATTCGCCCCCTGTGATATCGAAAACAGGAGATGCCTATGGCGGAACAGAGCCTGGAGCGAGAAAAAACGCCCGAATCGACGGTATCGACATGGGCCGGGCGACTTGATCTGTCGCGGCGTTTCGCTGCCTTTCTGTGGAACCGCTTCGTCGAGAACGATTGCCTGCAGTTGGCGGCATCGTTGAGCTACACCTCGCTGCTCGCCATCGTGCCGTTGACGGCCATCGCCTTTGCCATGCTGGCGGCCTTCCCCGTGTTCGAAGGGATGCGCGAGCATTTTCAATCGATTGTTTTCAGTAATTTACTGCCGCAATCGGCGGAAGCCATGCGGGAATATTTCGATCAGTTCGTCCGCAACACGGCGAAGTTAACGGCCGTCGGAATCGTCGGCTTGGCCGTCATCGCGGTCTTGCTGCTCGGAACGATCGAGTCCGCGCTGAACTCGATTTTCAGGGTGATTCGTCCGCGCGCCGTGTTGCCGCGCCTGCTCGTGTTTTGGGCGCTCTTGACCTTGGGGCCGTTGATGCTGGGCGCGAGTTTTTCCTTGTCGACATATTTTTTCGCGCTCACGAAATCGATCGGCGTCGATGCGTTCGCCGGGGAGATCGGCTGGCTGACGAAACTGGCGCCGACGGCGATCATGATCGTGGTTTTTTCGCTGTTTTATTTAATTATTCCGAATCGGCCGGTCCGGTTTTCCAACGCCTTGATCGGCGGGGCCGTGGCCGGCGTTCTGTTCGGGATTCTGCGCGAAGTTTTTGCGCTCTACGTTTCCAACTTATCGGTTTATCAGACGATCTACGGCGCGGCGTCCATCGTGCCGATTTTCCTGATCTGGACGTATCTCAGTTGGAACGCCGTGTTGATGGGCGCGATCCTGACGGCGTCGCTCGAGGAGTGGCGCAGCACGCACGGAATGCATGCGAGCATCGCACGGTTGCGCGACGGTCAGCGCCTTGTTCTGGCGGTCAGCCTTCTGCAGGTATTGTTCGAGGCCGGCCGTTTGGGGCGCGGCGTTTCGACCAGGACTTTTGCGAACAGATTAAATTTCGGCACGGAAGCCATCGAGCGTATCCTGTTCGAGTTGCACAAGAAGAGATATCTGGAAAACACGTCAGCCCATACGTGGGTCTTGGCCCGCCGATTGGACGACATCACGCTGTACGATTTAATGCGGTCGTTGGAAATCGGGTTTAGGCCGGAAGATTTCTCTTTTGAAGCCGACGGTTGGCGCCGGCGTCTCGCGGAGCCGTTGCAGGATATGGTGCGTGGGGAGAAGACGGCGGGCGACGTCGCGTTGCAGGATATTTTTGCCGACTCCGAGAAACCCGATGAGGAACACGGCGAGGACTACGGCGGGCAACGCGGCGGCGGTTCCGGCAAGCCGCCGCACCTGAAGCCCGTTTTCTAGAGCAGATCATGGTTCGTCGGAATCGCCATTTTGGCCCATGCCAAATGATTGGCAAATGATCGGAAATGGCGATCAGGCAACCCTGTGAATCTGCTCTAAATCATGATCCGATCTAAAGCCTCTTTCGCAGTCGCCCTAAACGAAAGAGGGGCGGTTGTAAAACCGTCCCCTCTTCCTAAATCGATGCGGCGGTGCTTATCGGGTTATTTTATGACCCGCCAACTGCCGTCGGGTTGTCGGCAGGCGGTGCCGTAGGCTTGTTCGGTTTTACCGCCGACGTTGATCGTTGTCTGATACTCGCGGCAATACTCGCCGGTCGCGGTGTTTTGGCCGTCGCGGACCGGCGTAATCGTTCCCGAGTGACCGCTTTCCGGATTGTTCCACGTAATGGGTTGGCCCACCGGCGCTCGATACGCTTGCTGCTGCGCCTGGGTGGCATACATGCGGTCGGCCCTATCGAGAGAGCTTCCGAGCTCGCTGCCGGCATAGGCGCCGAGCAAGACGCCGACGGCGGTTGCCGCCAGCTGGCCTTTGCCGCCGCCGACCTGTGAACCCAGAAGTCCGCCGAGCGCGCCGCCGCCGAGGGCGCCGAAGGTCTGTTTGGTGCCGGGGCCTTCGCCGCCCGCCTGGCAACCGGCCAAAAGGAGGATTGCGGCGAGGGGGGCGGCAAATCGGGATAGA
This sequence comes from Rhodospirillales bacterium, assembly GCA_040904505.1. Taxonomy (GTDB): domain Bacteria; phylum Pseudomonadota; class Alphaproteobacteria; order Rhodospirillales; family CALINB01; genus CALINB01. The sequence continues at coordinate 4,267 of JBBDTH010000174.1, forward strand.
GACATCATCTTCAAACCTTTATGTTAAATCATGTCAAAATTAAGGCGAAACGTGGGGCGTCCTATTATATAAGGTTCCCGCGGCCCTGCGCAAAGGCCGGCATTGATTTTTCAGCCGTGTAAATTAGCTTTGGCCTTTGCGCGGCTTTTGAGAATTATACGGGAAATCGCCGGTTTTAAATATGACCTACGTCAAACACACATCCGAGAAACAAGACGGGACGGCGTCGGAGCCGATGACGCTTTTTCGCGATTGGCTGGCGCAAGCTGAGGCGTCGGAACCGTCGCTGGCGACGGCGATGACGCTGGCGACGGTCTCGGCCTCGGGCATGCCGTCGGCCAGGATGGTTCTGCTCAAGGATGCCGATGACCGGGGGGTTACCTTTTATACCAATCTGGATAGCCGGAAAGCGGCCGATCTACGCGATAACCCGGTCGCGGCGTTGGTTTTCCATTGGAAATCCCTGAAGCGCCAAGTCCGGATCGAGGGTGCGGTCGAACCCGTGACGGAGGGCGAGGCCGACGCCTACTTCTCGACCCGCCCTCGCGGCGCGCAAATCGGGGCTTGGGCGTCCAAGCAATCGGCGCCGCTTAACGGCCGTTTCGAACTGGAGCGCCGCGTTGCCCGGTATACGGCGAAGTTTCATGTCGGGACGGTGCCGCGGCCTGGTTTTTGGTCCGGTTTCCGTGTCGTGCCGCGGCGTTTCGAATTTTGGCAGGAGCAGGCTTTTCGCCTTCACGACCGTATCGTCTATACTCTCGGCGATAACGGTTGGACGACGGAACGGTTGTATCCATAGATATGTTTGAAGGCACCCCCCCGTCTGCGCAGGCCGCCGATGCCGAACTGCAGGCGAATTCACGGTTGTTGCGCTTGGCCACCTATGCGGCGGTGTCGGTCGCGTCGCTTTTGATCGTGATTAAATTCATCGCTTGGGTCATGACGGATTCGGTCAGTCTCCTCTCGACTCTGATCGACTCGCTGCTCGATGTCGGGGCCTCGCTCATCAATTTGGTGGCCGTTCACCATGCCTTGCAGCCGCCGGACCGGGAGCACCGTTTCGGCCACGGGAAGGCCGAGCCTTTGGCCGGAATCGTACAGGCGGCGTTCATTTCCGGTTCCGCGTTGTTTTTACTTATCCAGGCCGGCGAACGGCTGGTCCGTCCGCGCGCCATCGGCAATGCCGATGTCGGTATTGTCGTCATGGTTTTCGGCATCGCCCTGACGGCGGTATTGGTTTTGTTTCAGCGCTTCGTGATCCGAAAAACCAATTCCGTGGCGATCAAGGGTGACTCGATCCACTATCAGATGGACATCCTCGTGAACGGGGGCGTTTTACTGTCGCTGTTTTTGGCGTCGCGCTTTGATTGGCTCTATGCCGATCCGATTTTCGCGATCGGTATCGCGGCATATATTTTCTGGGGCGCATGGCAAATCGGCAAGTTGGCCCTACATCTGTTGATGGATCATGAGTTGCCGCAGGAAGACCGTGACCGGATTCGATCGATTGCGATGGCTCATCCCGGCGTTCGGGCTTTGCATGATTTACGAACCCGTTCCTCGGGACAGCAAGCCTTTATCCAGTTCCATATGGAAATGGACGGCGACATGACGCTTTTCGACGCGCACGTGATCTCCGATCAGGTCGAGGCCGAGATTATGCGGGCGTTTCCGAACGCGGAAGTCATCATCCACGAGGACCCCGAAGGGATAGAGGAACAACATCCGGATATGGCTTACCGGCGCTTTTCATCCGATTCCAAGAACGATACGACGTGATTGTCGAAGATCAAGCGAGCGTTATCGCTTTCCTTGCAAGCCCCGAAACGTTCGGTTCGGAGGTGGACGAGGTGGACCGGATCGAAACCCATATTTCCCTGGTATTTTTGGCCGGCGATCGGGTTTTCAAACTCAAGCGCGCGGTAAAATTTCCCTATCTCGATTTTTCGTCGGCCGATTTACGCCGCGAAGCCTGCGAAAACGAGGTGCGCGTCAACCGGCGGACGGCACCGGATATTTATCTCGGTGTCGTGGCCGTTACGCGCTCGGGCTCGGGGCGGTTGGCGTTAGGCGGCGACGGCGAGCCGGTCGATTGGCTCGTTGAGATGAAACGCTTCGATCAGGGCGGGCTGTTCGATCGCTTGGCTCAGGATCGCGCGCTCGATCCGGTGACCATGGAACGTTTGGCGGAGGCCATCGCCGCATTTCATCGAGTCGCCGAGGTTTTGCCGCAAAGCGGCGGGCGGGCGCTGATCGATCGGGTAATCGGGAACAACGACACGTGTTTTGCCGAAATCGGCGAGCGCGTTTTCGCCTCGGGCGACGTTCGCGACTTGAAATTCCGGTCGCTGGCCTGTTCGGACCGGCTGGCGGCTCTGTTGGACGACCGTGCCCGTGACGGCCGCGTTCGCCATTGTCACGGCGATTTGCATCTTAGGAACATCGTTCTGATCGACGGCCGGCCGACGCTGTTCGATGCGATCGAGTTCAGCCGCGACCTGTCCGAGATCGACGTCTTGTACGATCTTGCGTTTTTGGTGATGGATCTCGATCACCGGCAATTGCGGCCGCTCGGCAACATCGCGACCAACCGCTACCTGGATATTATGGAGGATACCGCCGGGCTCTCCGCGTTGCCGTTGTTCCTGTCCGTTCGGGCCGCGGTGCGCGCGCATGTTTCGGCCGCCACCGCTTCGTCGCAATCGCAAGCCGGAAAGGCCGAAACTCTCGTCGCTGAAGCGCAAGCGTATTTAAAGGAGGCGTTGGACTATCTCGAACCGTCCGCGCCGGCCGTGCTTGCCGTCGGCGGCTTGTCGGGCTCCGGTAAATCGCGACTCGCCCGCGAGCTGGCGCCGATGTTGGGGCGCGCGCCGGGAGCGCGGATCGCGCGCAGCGACGTATTGCGTAAACGCTTGGCCGGCATAGCCATCGATGAGCGGCTGGGGCCGGAGGGGTATACCGCGACGATGGGCCGGAAAACCTATGATCGGATGTATCGCGAATGCGAAACGGCGGTGAAGGCGGGGCAATGGGCGGTCGCCGACGCGGTGTTCGCCAGGCCCGAGCAGCGCAAGGCCATCGAAGACGTCGCCGATGCTTTGGGCGTGCCGTTTTACGGCCTGTGGCTCGACGCGCCCGAAAGCGTCTTAAAAACGCGCGTGGATACTCGCGTTCATGATGCCTCGGATGCCGATAGGGGCATCGTCGAACGACAAATGGAGTATGATTTAGGGGCTATCGCTTGGGATCGTATCGACAGCGGCCGCGCGCTCGCCGAAACCGTACAATCCGCCAAGGCGGCTATGGGATTCGAGGGCCGATCCGGGGATTCTTAAAAAGTTGATGAAAATCAAGGTTGTCAGCGTGCCGGGAACGTATTGTAATACCCGTATTGAGGGCGCGGGGGTAATCCTACAACCCGGGCCATAGAGGGAGGGGCTAAATGCCGATTAGAAGAATTCTGGTAACCGTCGACGGTTCGCATGCCTCCAACGAGGCAATGAAATCGGCTTTTTCACTCGGTAAATATTTACCGGCGCATGTCGAGGTCATGCACGTTCGGGCCGACCCGAAGGAAGTCGTTCCCTTGTTGGGGGAAGGGATGTCCGGCTCCATGATCGAAGATATGATCGATGCCGCCGAGAAGGAAGCATCCGAGCGTTCGAAAGAAGCGCGCAAAGCATTCGACGTGTATTGCAACGAATACAACGTGCCGCTCGATCTCGTGCCGGCGAAACCCGATCATTTGTCGTCGGCCTGGCTCGAGGAAGTCGGCCGTGAAGATGAAATCGTCGCGTGGCGGGGGCGCTTATACGATTTGATCGTGATGCCGCGGCCCGGTCCGGACTCCGATGTTTCGGCAACGATGGCGTTGAACGCCGCGTTGTTCGATACGGGGCGGCCGGTTCTGGTGGTGCCGCCGGGCGGCCACGATATCAAAATCGACAAAATCGCGATCGCGTGGAACGGCCGGGCGGAAGCCGCTCAGTCGGTTGCCGCCGCGTCGCCGATTTTGCGGATCGCCAAAAAGGCCATCGTGTTGACGGCGGAAAGTTACAGAACGCCGGCGTCGGCCGCACAGGAATTGGCGACCTATCTGGCGTGGCAGGGAATTACCGCGGATACCAAGACCGTCGATGCGGATTCCGGCTCGATCGGCGAGGAGCTGTTGAGGGCGGGCCATGAGGCGGGTGCCGATCTGATGATCATGGGGGCCTATACCCACAGCCGGTTGCGTGAATTGATTTTGGGAGGGGTGACCCGGCATATGTTGTCGGAAGCGCAGATTCCGCTTCTCATGGCGCGCTGAACGCGGCGTCGTCTCGATCCGATCAGGCAAATAAATCCCGCTGGGTTCCCGGCGGGATTTGCTTGTCCGCGGTCAAGGGGCGTTCCTCGTAGGGGATCAGATACCGCGCGAGGGTTTCGAACGGCCGGTCGGGATCGAGCCAAGCCGTTTCGGCCGCGCGCGTTAGGATGACCGGCATGCGATCGTGAATATGCGCGATTCCGGCGGCCGGCGTGCAGGTAATGATCGTAAAGGCGTTTTCGGTATAAAGCCCGGCGAAGGCGAACGGCGCGTCATCGGCGAATGCGATCCGGTTTTTGAACCGTTGGCGTCCGACGCCGCGCCATTCGAAATAGGCCGTCGCGGGCACGAGGCACCGATTCGCCAGCAGAGGCCGAAAGGTTTTGCGCTCGGTCAGGGTTTCCGACCGGGCGTTGATCAAGGGTTTCGACTCCCACGACGCGGGAATGCCCCATGTCAGGAAAACGGCGCGGCCGGGTTCGCGAATGACCAGGGCGGGATCGGTCGGGCGGATTTCCGCCTGTTCCGGCACTTCGGGCGGGGCTTCGAGATCGAAGCGTTCCGCCGTTTTTTTCGGTTTGCCTTGGCGTTCGAAACGGGAGCACATGATGAAGCGGAAAATAACCGAAAAGAGATGTCTTTGCCGCGTTCAGATTGCTAATTTTCGGGGATGACGCAAGCGGAGATGCAAACGGACCGGCCGACGGTCGTCATTACGGGGGCGAGCCGGGGCATCGGCCACGCGACGGCGCGATGCTTTCTGGACCGGGGCTGGCGAATCATCACGTGTTCGCGCGAGGACACGCCCGAGGAATGCAAGCGCGATCCGAACTGGACCTGCCATATCCCGACGGACCTGTCGGATACCAAGAGCCTGGAGAATTTCATTACGGCGGCGAACGCGGCGATCGGCGAGGGCCCCTTGCACGGCCTGGTCAACAATGCCGGGATGTCGCCTAAATCTCCGATCAAGGAACGGTTGGGGTGCCTGAACGGCGATCTCGACGCGTGGCGCCATGTTTTCGATTTGAATTTTTTCGCGCCCTTGGAGTTGGCCCGCGGCTTCGCGGCCGCTTTGCATCGCGGCAAAGGCGCCATCGTGAACGTAACGTCGATCGCGGGGCATCTGATCCACCCTTTTGCCGGTTCGGCCTATTCGATTTCCAAGGCGGCGCTGTCGGCGTTGACGCGCGAGTTGGCCAACGAATTCGCCGCGTTGGATGTCCGGGTCAACGCCGTCGCGCCGGGCGAGATCGAAACGGGAATGGTCCAGCCCGAATACGAAGTCTTGATTCCGAGGATTCCCCTCGAGCGGATGGGGACGCCTGAGGATGTCGCCCGCTCGATCTATTATCTGTGCTCCGAGGACGCGAGCTACGTGACCGGTTCCGAACTCTGGGTGACCGGCGGCCAGCATCTGTTCTGAAGCGGTTTTCCCCGTTCCGGGACTTTCGTTTTTTTCCGGCCGTTTACCTTCTGGCGATTTTCCGTGTGTACAATAGCGGTATGCCGGGTCTGACGCCCATATCTTGTGGATAAACTAAGTTTGCCGTCCAGATATAGGTGCTATATGATCGGCCCAGTATTCCGGGCGCGTGCGCCGGATTTTCCAGGCATGAAAGCCGATTATTCGAGAGAGGAATGTGGGCCATGGCCGAGCGTCCATCCGATCAGCCGCAGCGGACGCCGTTGCACGACGAAACCGGGGATGAGGAAGCCGCCCGGCAACGGGATGCGGCGGATGACGCCTTTTCCGGCATCGAGGCGGCCGGCGGCTCGGCGGCGCCGATTGGCGGCGGCCTCGAATTCGAGGTTTATCAACCGCCGTTTTACGTCAAATACCGGCTCTTAAGTCTGTCGGCCTTGGCGCTGAGCGGCGTGTGGCTCGCCGTTTGCGCGTATTTCATCGAACGGCAAATCCCGTGGCGGGATTTTCTCTATCTGTTGCCCCATGAATTGGGTGGGCTTGCCGCGGGCGTGATCACGCCGCTGGCGTTGCTGTGGATGGTGGTGGCGTTTTTCGAACGCGGCCGGCAACTCAAGGTCGAAACGGAAGCGTTGCGATGGCAGCTGAGCCGGTTGACGTATCCGTCGGACAAGGCTCAGACGAGACTGAACGCCATAACGGATTCCTTGCGCCGCCAATCCCGCGATTTGACCACGGCGTCCGAGGAAGCGGCGAAACAGGCGGATAAAATCAACGAGGCCATTCAGCGCCAAGCGTTGAATCTGTCGCGGGTTTCGGAAGACGCCGATTTGCGCGCCCATGCCGTTGCCGAATCCCTACGCCGGCAAACCGAGGATCTGCGATCGGTGTCCGAGCGCGCCACCGAACAGGCGCGCACGACGGCGGAAACCTTGCAGCATCATACCAGCGAATTGGTGTCGTCTTCCGACCGGGCGTCCACGCGCGCCGAGGATTTGAGCGATGTGCTGCAGGAACGCAGCAAGCAGTTGGCGCATGCCTCCGAGCAGGCCGCGCTGCTCGCGCAATCGGCGGCCAATACGTTCCGCGAGCGCACCGACGAGCTCGGCAAGGTGTCCGTCATGACGGTCGAAAAGGCCGACGCGATCGGCGCCTCGCTGGAAAGCCGGCTGCAGGATTTGATCGCCGCGTCGGAAAAGGCCTCGCTGCAATTGCGCCAAAGCGCGGAAGCCTTGCACGGCCATGCCGTCGAACTGACGGACCGCACGGCCCGCGCCGCGACGCAAACCGACGGCATGCGCGAGGCGCTGCAACGCCAGACCGACCGATTGCACGAAACCGGCGAGTTCGTCGCCATGCGGACCGCCGATATCGAAAACAGTCTGGGGCGCCAGAACAAAACCCTGGCCGAAACGTCTGACTCGGTCGCCGAGCGGGTCAAGGCCATCGGCGACGAGTTACGCTCCCAGGCGCGGGATCTGCTGTCCACGTCCGAAAACGTCACGCTGAAGGTTCAGGCCAGCGGCGAGGCCTTCCGGGCGCAGGCGTCGGACCTTAACGAAGTGGCCGAACGGACCGCGGCCCGAACCGATGCCATCGGTGACGACCTGCGCAATGCGTCGCAGGCCTTGACGGTGATATCGGAGCGGGTTCTCGACCGGGTCGTGCGGGTCGGCGATGAATTGAAGCAACGCTCGAGCAATCTGTCGGAAATTTCGGATCAAACGGTCGCCAAGGTCGACGACGCCGGCAAAACCCTGCAACAGCGCGCCGAGGATCTCGGTAATCTCGCCGGTACGTCCCTGTTGCGGATCAGCGCGGTCGGGGAATCCTTGCGTCAGCGAACCCTCGATTTGACCGAGTCGGCCGACAAGGCCGGGACCCATGTGGGAACGATGGCGAAATCACTGCATCGGAGCGCGCAGGACATCGCCGCGGCTTCCGAGAAAGGCGTTGCCGGCATAACCGCGACATCCGAAGCCTTGGGCCAGGGCGTCAGCGAAATCAACGCGGCGACGGACCGGGCCAGCGCCGTCATCGAGTCTTATCGTGGCCGCCTCGGCGATATCACCGCGGCGTCGGAAACCTTGACCCATCGTTTGCAGGGGCTCGGCGAAACCATTCAAGACCGTTCGGTCGAACTCTCGACCCATGCCGATCAGGCGGCCGAAAAGATCGACGGCATCGCCGGGCGTTTGGGCGAGCAGTCCGAGCGGCTGGTTCACGTGAGTGCCCGCAGCCTGCGCCGGATGGCCAACGTCGGACAACTTTTGCGCCGGCATTCCCAGGACGTACACGATTCGAGCGAGAAAACCGAAACCCGCCTGAAGTCCCTGACCGACGAGCTGCGCCACACGCACAACGAATTGGAAACCGGCTCCGATGCCGCGGTCGTGCGCATTCAGAACGTCGGGGAGTCGATCAAGCAACAAACGGAGGATTTGCGTCTTGCCGCCGGTCGCGCGATCGACTCGCTGGGGCAAACCGAAATCAAGCTGATGTCTCAGTCGGAGCAGGTGGCATCGGCCTCCGAACGGGCCGCGCGCCTGGTCGCGCTGGTAACGAACGCCTTGATGCGCCAGGCCGGCGATGTGGCGGAAACCTCCAAGCAAGCGGTGGAGCACGTGAACGGCGTCGGCACCGCCTTAACGCAGCAAGCAGCGAGCCTCGGCGACGCGGCCGAGGTAACGGTTGCCAAGCTCGGCGGCGCGGAGGAAGCCGTCGAGGCCAAAGCTGCCGCGTTAGGCAAGGTATCGACCGAGGCCGTCGGGAAAATGCGCGACGTGACGGAGTCGCTCGAGGCGCAGGCGCAAAACGTCGCCGAGAAAACCGCGTCGGCGGAAAGCCGGCTTTTGGCCGTCGGCGACACGTTGCGGACGCAAATGGAGAACGCCGCGGCGGCATCCGATCGAGCCTCGAGCCGCCTCGACGAAATTTCCGCCATGGTGGATCAGCGGACGGGATCGTTGGATGCGGCGATGGGACGCGCCGGCGAACAGCTCGGCACGGTCGGCGATCTGTTGCGCCAGCGCTCGCTCGATCTGACGGCGGCCTACAATACGGCGGCCGAACATATCCGCGCTTTCGGAAACACCCTGCAGGGGCAGGCGGGCGAACTCAACGATAAATCCGACGCCGCGGCCATGCGGCTCGACAAGGTCAGCGACAGCCTGCAAAGCCGCGCCAACGAGGTTACGTTGGCGGTCGATAAGGCGGCAAAGTTGATCGGCCTGACCACGAGTGCTTTGCGCCGCCATTCCGAGGACCTGACCCTGAGCTCGACGCAAGCCGTCAACCAAGTGGATCACGTCAGCGAGTCCTTGAAGGAAAGCGCGGCCGAACTCGACGGCGTTTCGGAACGCGCCACGACCCATCTGCGCGATGCCGGCCAAGGGTTGCGCCAGCAGGCGCACGAGCTTTCGAATTTGTCGCGCAACGCGAAATCGCAAGTCGAAAGCGTTGCCGAGGCCCTCCATCAGCGGATCGAACAGGTGGCGCATATTTCCGACGATGCGGTCGCGCGGCTTAATCAGGTCGGCGATCAGCTTGCCAAGCGCTCGGATGCCGCGTCCGAGTCGGCGAACTACAACGCCCTCAAGCTCGAGCAGATCGCCGAATTTCTGCGTCGGCACGCCAACGAGGCGCAGGACTCCGTCAATCAGGTCACGAGCAGTATGGAGGACGGCCACGGCCGCTTGCGCGACCGCTTGCGTGAATTGAAGGGATCGTCTCAAGAGGCGGAAAGAAATCTGGCATCGCTCGGAAAAACGTTGGAGGCGCAAACCAAGACCGTGGCCAGCGTTTCCGACGACTCCGTCTCGAAGATCGCAAGCTGGGACAAGGTTGTGCGCGAGCATGTCGATTTGTTGAGCACGGCATCGGATACGCTCGCGCGGCAAAGTAAGGCGACCGGCACGACGATGACGCAGCAAACGGCGCGCCTGAAGGAAGCGGCTCAGGAAGCGAAAACCGTGATGCAGGAAATCAAGGCGCAGGCCGCGGAGATGAACATCGAGGATTTCCTGCGCCAAGCGACGTTTATTCTCGAAAAACTGCAATCCCTGGCGGTCGATATGAACCGGCTGCTCGAAACCCAAGTCAGCGAAGACGATTGGCAACGCTTCAACCGCGGCGAGAAGGGAGTTTTCGTGCGCAAGATGCTGGGGTTCCGGGACAAGGCCCGCCTGGGGGCCATTCGGGACCGCTATCAGGAGGATTCCGAATTCCGCGAGTACGTGTCTCGCTACATGACCCAATTCGAAGGCCTGCTGCGCGCGGCCAAGAAGCGCGATCACGAAGGCGTTCTGGGAACGACCTTCCTCGCCTCCGATATCGGCAAGGTCTACATGCTGCTGGGGCAGGCGTTGGGTAAAATTCAGTAACCGAAGGCGCGTTAGAGCGGACTCAATAAGCCTGTCGACGGCGATCCCTACGATCCGGGATGACAACGGAGTCCGGGCCCGAGAGCGCGCCGCGTTTATAGGGAGTCGTCACCCCCGCGCAGGCGGGGGTCCATGCCGCGGAAAAGATGGATTCCCGCCTTCGCGGGAATGACGGAATGAGGACGAACGAATGCGACATGCTCTAGGTTATTGATGTTGATCGGACCTGGCTTCGCCAAGGCGAGATCATAGGGTTTATCGGAACCAAGGGATGTTTCCGGTAAATCATGATCCGATCTATTCGGCCGGGCGGCTCAGCGCCGCCAGCACTTGCGCCAGGGCGATATCGGCGATGGCCGGATCGTCGCCGAGCGGCGGTTGCAGCCAGACCGTCCGCGAGCCGCTTTTAAACGGCCCGGCCATGGCGCCGGTATTTTCCCCGAAGCGGACGGTTCCGGGGTCCACGCCGAAAATCGCCGGAATATCCTCGGCGCCGTGCAGGCCGCCCGACATGAGAAACGGCGTCACGACGACGGTTTCGCGATCGATCGCCGCCGTCCAGTCACGCAAATACGGGTCCTGCTCCAGGAACAGCGCCTGAACGGATAACGGCGCGCCTCGCGCCGCGACGGTAACGGCCAGGGTTTGCGTGTGGCGGGCG
>JBBDTH010000175.1:0-14961 GCA_040904505.1 Rhodospirillales bacterium
GCATCGGCACCTGCGGCAAGGACGGCCAGGGCGTGCCGGTCGGCGTCGGCCAGCCCACCTTGAAAATCGACGCCATGACCGTCGGCGGCACGGCGGCGGGATAACCGACTTCCGTCGGCGGCACGGCGGCGGGATAACCAACTTCCGTCGGCGGCGCGTCTTACTTTTTGACCTTATAGCCGGTTTTGAAGATCAGCCAGACGGTGATCAGGCACGCCGTCAGGAACAGCAGGATCATCGCCAGGCTTATCCCGATGCCGACGTCGGCGATCTCGTAGAAGCTCCAGCGAAAACCGCTGATCAGATACAGTATCGGATTGAACAGCGTCACGGTTTGCCAAAACGGCGGCAACATATCGATCGAATAAAAGCTGCCGCCGAGGAACACCAGCGGCGTGACGATCAAGAGCGGAATGATCTGCAACTGTTCGAAATTGCCGGCCCAGACGCCGATGATAAAGCCGAACAGGCTGAACGTCAGCGCGGTCAGCACCAGGAACAGGAGCATCCATACCGGATGGGCGAGCTGGATGGGCACGAACAGGCCCGCCGTCGCCAGGATGATCAATCCCAAAACGATCGATTTCGTCGCGGCGGCGCCGACGTAGCCCAGCACGATCTCGAAATAGGAAACGGGCGCGGACAGGAGTTCGTAGATCGTGCCCGTGAATTTCGGAAAATAAATGCCGAACGACGCGTTCGAAATGCTTTGCGTCATCAAGGAGAGCATGATCAGCCCGGGCACGATGAACGAGCCGTAGGTGACGCCGTCTATGTCCGTGATGCGCGAGCCGATGGCGGCGCCGAAAACCACGAAATAGAGCGACGTCGAGATCACCGGCGAGACGATGCTCTGGAACAGGGTGCGTCCCGTGCGCGCCATTTCGAATTTGTAGATCGCCTTGACGGCTTGAAAATTCATTGCGGCTTTCTCACCAGGTTTACGAAAATATCCTCGAGCGAACTTTGCGTCGTTTGGAGATCCTTGAATTTGATCCCGGACTCGTTGAGAGCGCCGAGCAACGCCGTGATGCCGGTCCGCTCGGCATGGGTGTCGTAGGTGTAGATCAACTGCGCGCCGTCCGCGGCGAGTTCCAGGCGGAAGGCGCCGAGTTCCCCGGGGATCGACGACAACGGCTGGTGCAGATCGAGCGTCAGTTGCTTTTTGCCGAGCTTGTTCATCAACGCGGCCTTGTCCTCGACCACGATCAGTTCGCCGTTGTTGATGACCCCGACCCTATCGGCGATTTCTTCCGCCTCTTCGATGTAATGGGTGGTCAGGATGATCGTCACCCCGGAGTCGCGCAGCGCGTGAACGAGGTGCCACATGTCCTTGCGCAGTTCGACGTCGACGCCGGCGGTCGGCTCGTCGAGGAACAGGATATCGGGTTCGTGCGACAGCGCCTTGGCGATCATTACCCGGCGTTTCATGCCGCCGGACAATGCCATGATTTTGCTGTCTTTTTTGTCCCACAAGGAGAGATCCCGCAGCACTTTTTCGATGTGGGCGGGATCGGCTTTCTTGCCGAACAAGCCCCGGCTGAACGATACCGTTGCCCAGACGGTCTCGAACGCGTCGGTCGTCAGTTCCTGGGGGACGAGTCCGATCATGGAACGGGTCTTTCGGTAATCGGCGATGATGTCGTGGCCGTCGATCGTGGCGGTGCCGCCGCTTGGCGTGACGATGCCGCAGACGATGCTGATGAGCGTCGTTTTGCCGGCGCCGTTCGGGCCGAGCAGGGCCAGGATTTCGCCCCGGCGGATGTTCAGGGTGATGCCCTTGAGGGCCCGGAAGCCGGAGGCGTACGTTTTCGAGAGATTCGAGATGGCGATGAGCGTGTGCATTGTTCGGAATATAGGGCCTTTTCCGGGCGCTGCCACAGGTTTCGAGGCGTCCGGGCGGACCGTCGGCTATCGGCGCGTGTCGGTCGGCTTCAGGGTGCCGTCGGCGCGCATGCCCCACCACGTCTTGATGCACTGGTACGGAGTCGGATCGGCGATGCCCTTGGCCAGGAACAGGGCGCGGACTTGCCCTTGAACGACGAGCTTCGGCAGCCCACTTTCCCGGATGAGGTCGTGTTCTATCCAAACGCAGGGGCTGAAGCTTTTGTAGCGCATGTACGTGGCGGCGGTGCCGAACAGGCACAGGGCAACGACGATCAGCAGGAAGTTTTTCATGGGCTGTATATGCGGGAGAACGGCCGGGATATCAACCTGGATATCAATACGCGTATTCCGTGAACACCGGATCGACGGTTTCGTTCCAGCGGTGCTCATACGCCGAAAGCAGCTCCTCGGCGGGCGTAAAGCCGGATTCGGCGATACGGCACATGGGTTTCAGGAAATGACTTTCATCGGTGCCGAACGAATCGATCCGATTGCGGTTCTTCAGTCCCTTGCGCGCGATCGCGAGGGCATCGAGCGCGACCTCGCGCACCGTGCGATTCCGAAAAGGCGTCTTGAGCGCGGTTTGCGGCACGGCGTCGCGTAAGGCCGAAAGCTCCTCGACCGACCAGTCCTTGACTAGATCCCAAGCCGCGTCGCGCGCGTCGCCGTCGTACAGCAGCCCGACCCAAAACGCCGACAGCGCGCACAGCCGTGCCCACGGGCCGCCGTCGGCGCCGCGCATTTCGAGAAACCGCTTCAGGCGCACTTCGGGGAAGGCGGTGCTGAGGTGATCCTCCCAGTCCTTGAGCGTCGGGCGTTCGCCCTCGAAGCCTTCGAGGGTGCCGTTCATGAAATCGCGGAACGATTTGCCGGCGACGTCGATATAGCGGCCGTCGCGGTAGATGAAATACATCGGCACGTCGAGGATATAATCGACGTATCGTTCGAACCCGAAACCGTCCTCGAACACGAAGTCGAGCATGCCGCAGCGGTCGGGGTCGGTATCGGTCCAGACGTGGCTGCGATAGCTCAAAAAGCCGGTCGGCTTGCCGTGCTTGAAGGGTGAGTTCGCCCACAACGCGGTCGCGACCGGTTGCAGGGCGAGCGCGATCCGGAACATACGCACCATGGTCGCTTCCGAATCGAAATCGAGGTTGACCTGCACCGTGCAGGTCGCCTGCATCATCTCGAGCCCCATGCCGCCTTTTTTGGGCATGTACGCGCGCATGATTTCGTAACGGCCCTTCGGCATCCAGGGCATGTCCTCGCGCGGCCACTTCGGTTGATACCCGAGCCCGAGGAACCCGATGCCCATCTCGCGCGCGACGGTTTTCACCTGGGCGAGGTGGTCGTTGACCTCCCGGCAGGTATCGTGAATCGTTCGCACCGCCGCGCCCGACAGCTCGACCTGTCCCGCCGGCTCCAGCGTGATCGAACTGCCGTCGGGTTTCTTGAGCGCGACCGGATTGCCGGCCTCCAGCACCGGCTCCCAACCGAACCGTTGCAAGGCCTCGAGCAAGGCGCGGATGCCGGGCGCGCCGTCATAGGCGAGCGGGCGCAGGGTCTTCAGATCGTAGGCGAATTTTTCGTGTTCGGTGCCGATGCGCCAGGCATCCGTCGGTTTGCAGCCGGCGTGCATATACGCGATCAGGGCTTGCTTGTCGGCGATGGGGGCCGCGGCGCCGTCTTGAGGGGTGGGCATGGATAGGGTTTCCCGGGGTCAAAATCCGAAACGCCGTCTTAACGGGAGTCGGCGAAGGCTTGAAAGCAGGCCAGCGCGGCGATGGCCGCCGTTTCGGCCCGGAGGATGCGCGGTCCCAGCGTGACCGGCCTAACAAACGGCAGTTTACGCAGTTCGTCAAGCTCATCGGCGGCGAACCCGCCTTCGGGGCCGATCAGGAAGCCGCACGGTGTCGTTTTGTCGAGGCCGGCGAGCGCCGCGATCAGCGGCTCGCCCGCGCCGGTCTCGTCGAGCACGAACAAAAGCCGCGCGCCGGGCCAGGCGGCGCACAGGTCTTGCAGGGATCGCGCGGTCTCGATATCGGGCACATCGAGCCGGCGCGACTGCTCGGCGGCCTCGATCGCGATCATGTGAAGACGCTCGGTATTCACCCGGGTACTGGCCGTGCGGCCGGTGAAGACCGGGAGCAGGCGGGCGGCCCCCAGTTCGGTCGCCTTTTCGACGATAAAATCGGTGCGGGTTTTCTTGACCGGGGCGAACGCGAGCCAGACGTCGCTTGCGGGCTCCTGGGCGCGGGTTTGTTCCGTGACCCGCAGCGCGCAGCGTTTTTTCGAGACGCCCTCGGCGCGGGCCCGCCATTCGCCGTCGTGCCCGTTGAACAATTCCACGGTATCGCCCGGGGCGATTCGCATGACCTGGACGAGATAATGGACCTGTCCCGCCGCCGGCTCGACCGGCGCGCCTTCGCGCAGGGCGGCCGTGACGTATAGTCTGGCTTTGGGTTTCGCGCTGGGCATGAAGCGACGGCCGGCTCGGGGTTTGCCTGAAACGGGGTTATCCCGTATTACTTTCACCCATGTCCGAAAGGGTCAAGGGCTCAGCCAGCGATATGCCGCGGGGCACGTGGGTGGACCGGCAGGCGCCGGTGCGCGTGCAGCCCTATCTGTGCCTGGCGCGGATCGACCGGCCCATCGGGACATGGCTGTTGCTGCTGCCGTGCTGGTGGAGCGTCGCCCTGGCAAGCCCCGGCTGGCCGAATCTCTGGATGCTGGCGTTGTTCGCCGTCGGCGCGCTGGTGATGCGCGGCGCCGGCTGCACGATCAACGATATCGCGGATCGGCATTTCGACGGCAAGGTCGCGCGGACCGCGTTGCGGCCGATCCCGAGCGGCCAGATCACCGTGCTGCAGGCGGTTTTGTTTCTGGGCGCGCTGCTGCTGATCGGCCTCGTGGTACTGGTGCAGTTCAACGCGTTCACCGTCGTCACCGGCATGCTGTCGCTCGTCTTGGTCGCGATCTATCCCTTCACCAAACGCATCACCTATTGGCCGCAACTGGTGTTGGGTCTCACGTTCAATTGGGGTGCGTTGTTGGGTTGGACGGCGGTGCGCGGCGATCTCGGCCTGCCCGCGCTGGCGCTTTACGCCGCCGGTGTGTTCTGGACGTTGGGCTACGACACGATCTACGCCCATCAGGACAAGGAAGACGACATGATGATCGGGGTCAAGTCGACCGCGATCAAGTTCGGCACGGCGACGCGTGCGTGGCTGTACGGCTTTTACGCATCGAGTATTGCATTGCTAGCGCTCGCGGGCGCGTTCGCGCACGTGCACGGCTCGTTTTACGCGATTCTGGCGTTGGCCGCGGCGCATCTGGTGTGGCAGGCGGCCAAGGTCGATACCGGCGACGCCAAGGATTGCCTCGCCAAGTTCAAGGCGAACCGGGACTTCGGCATCATCGTCCTGGCCGCGATTCTGAGCGGGCGCCTGGCCGGCTAGAGCATGTCGCCTTCGTTCATCCTCGTCCCGTCATTCCCGCGAAGGCGGGAATCCATCTTTTCCGCGCCATGGACCCCCGCCTGCGCGGGGGTGACGACTCCCTATAAACTCGACGCGCTCTCGTTCCGTTTCATTTCGACGATTTCGGCGAACGCGTAGGAAAACGCCTCCGTTTCCGCGCACAGCGCCTCGGCGCGGGCGCGCCGGATCGCGACGTCCTCGATATGGGCGGCGAAAAACGCCTCGAGATCGCAACCGGGCTCGAGCCTGTCGCGCGCCGCTTCGAGTACCTCGATCTGATGCAACGCTTTCGTTTTCCGACCCGTCGCCGTGACGGCGGCCAGCGGGATAACCGCGCCGCTTGCGCCGGTCCAGGCGCCCGCGCGGCTGACGTAGGCGTACGCACGCTCGAGCGGCGCGCCGACGTCGGGTGTGAGGGCAATGTTATCGAGCCGCACGAAGTGATAATTCTCCTTCTCGGTCTCGTGCATGCGCCGAAGCTGGCCGGCGCTGAGCCAGGTGACGGACAGGGAAACCGTCGTGCCCGGCGCCGGGTGCAGGGTCGCGGGGATCGCGCCGTAATGGGCGAAGTGCGGCGCGTAGACCGAATCGAAATTTCGAAGCGTCATGTGTACGACCGGCAGCGGCTCGGGATCGTCGCCGTATTTTTGCGCCAGCCGTTCGGGTGCGCGGTTCGAGCCGCAGGCGATGACCGGCAGCCGTCCGGCGAGATCGGGCAGGGCGTCGGGCGTGCGGATCGGCGTCAGTTTGCCGCCGCCGATCAGGAAGGAATGATCGGGCGTGGGATAGGGATACTGGGTCGCCCAGTAGCGGCGGTCGCGTGTCGTGAGGTCGATCATGGAAATAAAACGTCTCAGCCGAGGTATTGCGCGACGTCGACCTCGTCGATCTGTTCGGGCTTGAGGAACTTCGCGGCGTATTCCTTGTAGATGCCCGAGTTCAGGAACAGGTCGAACAGTTCCGGATCGATGTGCTTGTCTTTCTTCATGAAACCCATGATCCGGATGCTTTCGCTCAGGGTCTTGGGCGCCTTGTAGGGCCGATCGGAGGCCGTCAGCGCCTCGAAGATGTCGGCGATCGCCATGATGCGCGCCGGAATCGACATATCCGCTTTCGACAGCCGGCGCGGATAGCCGGTGCCGATCATGGTTTCGTGGTGGCCGCCGGCGTATTCCGGCACGCGCCGCAGGGGTTTCGGGAACGGCAATTGATCGAGCATCACGATGGTCTGGACCATGTGGTCGTTGATCTTGAAACGCTCCTCGGCGGTCAGGGTGCCCCGCTCGATGCACAGATTGTAGACTTCGCCCATGTTGTACTGATGGTTCGGCACGTTCATCTTGAAACCGAACGGGTTGTCCTCGGCAAACAGCGCGAAGTTCTCGCGCTCGATGATGTGCTCTTCCTTGTCGTCCAGGAGTTTTTCTTGAGCCGGCAGCGGCTTCTTCGGCGTGCGCTCGAACCGCTTGGCTTCGTCGTAGGAAAGCCCGAGCCGGTCGTCCAGCGTACGCGTCCAGGCGATCTCGGCGATATCCTTCACGCGCTGCTTCTTGTCCGCGTCCATGAACTCGCCGCCGATGTTGCACTCGGCGATGAAGGCGAAGTCGTCGTCCAGCCGGGCGAGCCGTTCCCGTTTTTCCGCCTCTAGCGTTTCGGGATCGCCGTCGCCGTTCGCCCGCTTTTTCAGATAGTCGATCTCGACGTCGCGCTTGACGATTTCGAAGCGGGCGCGGATTTCGTGAATCCGGTTGAAGATGGTTTCGAGCTTGACGGCTTTGTCGACCACGTATTCCGGCGTCGTGACCTTGCCGCAATCGTGCAGCCAGCCCGCGATGTGCAGTTCGTACCATTCCTCTTCGTTGAGGTCGAACGCCGCGAAGCTGCCCTCGCGCGACTCGCAGGCCGCGCGCGCCAGCATCTTGGTCAACTCCGGCACCCGCTGGCAATGGCCGCCGGTGTAGGGCGACTTGGCGTCGATGGCCGACGCGATGAGCTCGATGAAAGAATCGAGCAGTTGGCGCTGGCCTTCGAGCAGGAGTTGGTTGTCGAGCGCGACCGCCGCTTGCGAGGCCAGGGCCTCGATCAAGGGCTGGATGTGCCGGGAGAACGCGACCACGGTGCCTGTCCTTGGGTGCTGCGCGTTCAGCAATTGCAGCACGCCGATGACGTCGCCGTCGTGGTTCTTCAAGGGCACGGTCAGGAAGGATTTCGAGCGGTAGCCGGTGCCTTCGTCGAACTTCCGGGTGCCCGTGAAATCGAATTTTTGCGAGCGGTACGCGTCCGCGATGTTGACCGATTCGCCGGTCAGCGCGGCATAGGTCGCGACGTTCGTGTGGTTCGGCTTGCCGTTTTCCTTGTACAGGCCGAGCGGCGGGAACTCGATCGGCTTGCCGGTGGTGCCGCCGAGCG
Source organism: Rhodospirillales bacterium (assembly GCA_040904505.1). Taxonomy (GTDB): domain Bacteria; phylum Pseudomonadota; class Alphaproteobacteria; order Rhodospirillales; family CALINB01; genus CALINB01. The sequence goes on from JBBDTH010000175.1 coordinate 7,776, forward strand.
CGATGCCGAGCGAATCCGTGCGCATGATGGTGAAGGCGAGGTGTTTCTCGTCCTTCAATAGATAGAGCGTGCCGCCGTCGGCGTTGGCGATCGATTTCGCTTCGAGCAGGATGGTTTCCATCAGCCGGTCGTGGTTGCGTTCGGCCGAGAGCGCGATGCCGATCTCGATCAGGCGCTGAAAGCCTTGGTCGGCATAAGTTTTTCCGGTTCGCTTTTTCGCGGCCTTTTTTGCCGCCTTCTTTTTCGGCGCTTTCTTCAATGTTTTTTTCGGTGTTTTTTTCGCCGCCTTTTTCGCCGCCTTTTTCGGGGCGCGTTTTTTAACGGCCTTCTTCTTGGCCGTCTTCTGCGCGGGCCGTTTCGCGGCTTTGCGGATCGATTTCTTCTGTGCCATCTTGTCCCTATTGCCGAGGTCGCTGGATGTTTTGGGAAGGGGCCGATGGGTGGTCCGGTTGGGATGCTTCCCCCTGAAGACGCCCGCGCCAGAGTACCGGTCTTCGCGCGCCAAGACAACGCGCGGGCGAAAGGCCGCCGGGCGTTTTTGAAAAACCTGCCGCAAGGCCGCTGAATCCGGGGGCTTTCGAGGACGCCCGCCGCGCGACAGGGTTGACGCTATGGCCCCCTTCGGGCTCTAAAGAGCGCCTTGGAAGGGAATGGGCGCGATGGCCTATCGTTCGCTGAGAGATTTCATGGACCGCCTCGAGCGCGATGGCCGGCTGGTGCGCGTCAAGGAACCGGTCTCCCCGGTGCTCGAGATGACCGAGATCCAAACCCGCCTGTTGGCCGAGCAAGGCCCGGCGGTGCTGTTCGAGACCGTGATCGGCCCCAAGGGCCAAAAGTACGACATGCCGGTGCTGGTCAATCTGTTCGGCACCGTCGAGCGGGTCGCCTGGGGCATGGAGCGCGAACCGGGCGACTTGAAAGAGATCGGCGAGACGCTCGCCTTCCTGCGCCAGCCCGAACCGCCGGGCGGCTGGAAGGAAGCCTTCGCCATGCTTCCCATCCTCAAAACCGTGATGGCGATGAAGCCGAAGACGGTCTCGTCGGCACCGTGCCAGGAGGTGGTGCTGACGGGTGACGAGATCGACCTTAACCGCTTGCCGGTGCAACGCTGCTGGCCCGGCGAGCCCGGCCCCGTCATCACCTGGCCCTTGGTCGTGACCAAGGGCCCCGGCGCCGATACCACGGGGGGCGACAAGCGCGACACGTACAATCTCGGCATCTACCGGATGCAGGTGACGGGCCCGAACACGACCTACATGCGTTGGCTCAAGCACCGCGGCGGCGCGCAGCATCACGCCCGCTGGGGTGCGGCGCGGCCCGATCCCATACCGGCGGCCGCGGTGATCGGCGCCGATCCGGGCGTCATCCTGGCGGCCGTGACGCCGGTGCCCGATACCTTGTCGGAATACCAATTCGCCGGATTGCTGCGCGGCGAGAAAGTGGCATTGGTCGATTGCAAGACGATCCCCTTGCAGGTGCCCGCCGAGGCCGAGATCGTGCTCGAGGGTCATGTGTCGTTGGATACTTATGGTGACGAGGGGCCGTACGGGGATCACACGGGCTATTACAATTCGGTCGAGCCGTTTCCGGTGTTCACGGTGTCGGCGATCACGATGCGAAAGGACCCGATCTATCTCTCGACCTTCACGGGCCGCCCGCCCGACGAGCCGTCCGTTTTGGGCGAGGCGCTCAACGACGTGTTCGTGCCCTTGATGGTCCAGCAGTTTCCCGAGATCGTCGATTTCTGGCTGCCGCCGGAGGCGTGCTCGTACCGGCTTGCCGTGGTCTCGATCAAGAAAGCCTACCCGGGCCACGCCAAACGCGTCATGATGGCGGTGTGGTCGTACCTGCGCCAGTTCATGTACACCAAGTTCGTGATCGTGGTGGACGCGGACATCGACGCGCGCGATTGGAACGACGTGATCTGGGCGGTCTCGACCAACGTCGATCCGGCGCGCGACGTGACCCTGATCGAGAACACGCCGATCGATTATCTCGATTTCGCCTCGCCCGTGTCGGGCCTCGGCTCGAAGATGGGGATCGACGCGACCGCGAAGATGGCGCCGGAAACCGACCGCGCGTGGGGGCGCAAAATCCGCATGAGCGACGACATCATCGAAGAAGTCACCCGGAAATGGCGGCAATACGGCCTGCCCGGCTCCGGCAAACCGATCTGGAAGTGAAGCAGAAGAAACGATGACCGATCTCAAAGCCTTCGCCCAAGACGCCAACGCCTGGCCGTTCGCCGAGGCGCGCGCGGTGTTGAAGCACGTCAAGGAAAAGACCCCGGAGAAGGGCTATGTGCTGTTCGAGACCGGCTACGGGCCTTCTGGATTACCTCACATCGGCACCTTCGGCGAGGTCGCGCGCACGTCGATGGTTCGCCATGCGTTTTCGCTGTTGAGCGATATCCCGACGCGCCTGTTCGCGTTCTCCGACGACATGGACGGCTTGCGTAAGGTGCCCGACAACGTCCCGGACCGGGAGATGGTGGCGGAACATCTCGGCAAACCGCTGACCGCGATCCCCGATCCGTTCGGCACCCACGAGAGTTTCGGCCATCACAACAACGCGCGGCTCAAGGCGTTTTTGGATACCTTCGGGTTCGAGTACGAATTCAAAAGTTCGACCGAGTGCTACAAGGCCGGCGACTTCGATTCGGTTCTGCTCACCGTGCTCGAACGCTATGACGCGGTGATCAACGTGATCCTGCCGACCTTGGGGCCCGAGCGGCGCGCGACCTACAGCCCGTTTTTGCCCGTCTGCCCCAAAACGGGGAAAGTCCTGCAGGTGCCGATCCTCGAGCGCAACGTCGACGCCGGCACAATCGTCTACGAAAACGACTCCGGCGAAAGGATCGAAACCCCGGTCACGGGCGGCGCGTGCAAGCTGCAATGGAAGGCCGACTGGGCCATGCGCTGGGCCGCGCTCGCCGTGGACTACGAGATGTCGGGCAAGGATTTGACGGAGTCGGTGACGCTCTCGGCCAAGATTTGCCGAATCCTCGGCGGCAATCCGCCGGTCGGCTTTACCTATGAATTATTCCTCGACGATCAGGGCGAGAAGATTTCCAAATCCAAGGGTAACGGCCTCGCGGTCGAGGATTGGCTGCGTTACGCGCCGCCGGAAAGCCTGGCGCTTTTCATGTTTCAGAAGCCGAAGACGGCCAAGAAGCTCTTTTTCGACGTGATCCCGCGCGCCGTCGACGAATACTTGACCCACCTCGAAAAGTACCCGGCGCAGGAGCCGAAGGACCAACTCAACAATCCGGTCTGGCACATTCACGCGGGCCGCCCCCCGCACGAGGCGGCGCACTTGAGCTTCAACGTGCTGCTCAATCTCGCCAACGTGTGCCACACCGAGGACAAGGCGACGATCTGGCATTTCATTTCGCGCTATTCCCCGGACGCGACGCCCGAGGCCGCGCCGATTCTCGACAAGCTGGTCGAGTACGCGATTAACTACTACCAAGATTTCGTGCGCCCGGCGAAACAGTACCGGAAACCCACGAACGAGGAACGCGCGGCGCTCGATGATCTGCGCGCGACCCTCGAAGCGCTGCCCACGGACGCCACCGCCGAGGACATTCAGACCCAGGTCTACGAGGTCGGCAAGCGCCATCCGTTCGAGGATCTGCGCGCCTGGTTCCAAGCACTTTACGAAATTCTGCTCGGCCAGAGCCAGGGCCCGCGCATGGGCTCGTTCATCGCGCTCTACGGCATCAATGAGTCCATCGCGCTGATCGACAAGGCCCTGGCCGGGGAAAACATGGCGGCTGAATAAAAAAAGAAGCCGCGCTTAACATGGGAGAAGCACATGAAACCGACCATCGGCGTTCTGCTCGGCGATCCCAACGGGGTCGGCCCCGAGATCGCGATCAAGATGTTGGCCGATCCGAGCGTGCGCGAAGCGGCCAACATCCTCGTCATCGGCGATCCGAACGTCCTCAAGCAGGGTGAGAAAGTCACCGGCCTTAAATTGCCTGTCGCCGTGATCGACGATCCGGCCGAGGCCGATTACGCGGGCGATACGCTGGCGTTCCTCACCGTGCCCGGCATCGATGAAAACGACATCGCGCCCGGCACCGTCTCGGCCGCCGCCGGGCGCTCGTGCGTGCTGGCGCTTAAGGTCGCGCTTAAGCTCGGCCAGGCGCAGACCATCGACGGCTTTTGTTTCGCGCCGCTCAACAAGCAAGCGCTCGGGATGGGCGGCGCCTCGCATCCGGACGAGCACGTGTTCTTCGCCCATGAACTGAACCACGACAAGCCGTTCGGCGAGCACAACGTGCTCGGAAACTTGTGGACGAGCCGGGTCACCTCCCACATCGCGCTCAAGGACGTCGCCGAGCAGATCACGGAAACCAACATCATCCGCGCGACCAAGCTCGCCTGCGATACGCTCACGGGCGCGGGCATCGCGAACCCGCGCATCGGCGTCTGCGCGCTCAACCCGCACGCAGGCGACGGCGGCATCTTCGGGCGCGAGGAGATCGAGGCGATGGGGATTAACGCATCGGGGCCGTTCGCCGCCGATACCATTTTCGTCAAGGCCAAGGACGGCGCGTTCGACGCGGTGCTGACGATGTATCACGACCAGGGCCAGATCGCGATGAAGCTGATGGGCTTCAAGCAGGGCGTTACCGTCTCGGGCGGCCATCCGGTGCCGATCACCACGCCCGCGAGCGGCACCGCGTTCGATATCGTCGGCAAAAACGTCGCCAGCGCGGAAGGGCTGCTCAAGGCGTTTCAGTTGTGCGCGCGCATGGGCGAAGTGCGCCGCCGGAAACGCGCGGCGTAATTTTTCTCTGAATTCATAAGGAGTCTCGTCATGGCCCAACTCGTATTCCTCCACGGACCGGGCGCGGGCGCGTGTTCGGACGCCTACACCCATCAGCTCGCGCATTTCCCCGGGTCCGTCGCGCCGACCCTGCCCGGGCATCTCGAGGGCGCGCGCTGCACGGACGTTAAGGGCTATACCGACTGGGTGCGCGGCTGGCTGTGGGCGCAAGGCCTGAACAAGGACCTGGTGCTGGTCGGCTATACCCTCGGCGCCTGCATCGCGCTCCGGTACGCGCTCGATTATCCGGACGAGGTGACGGGGCTCGTCGTCATGACGGTCGCCGCGCGCCCCAAGACCCGCCCGCCGGGCACGTACGAGCTGCGCTTGCGCGCCGTCGAGGACGAAAAAGTCTACGAAGACTGGCTCGACTTTCAGCGCAACGCCATGAAGTTCGTCGAGCCGTCTTTGCGGGAAAAATTGCTGGAAAGACATCGTGAAATCGGGCCGATGTCGCAGTATCACGACCTGATGACGATCGACGCGTTCGACGTGCGCGACCGCCTCGCGGCGCTCAAGCCGAAACTCCTGCTGCTGCGCGGCTTGCGCGATCCGGGCAATCCGCCCGAGTATGAGAAGGAAATCCACGACGCCGTGCCCGGCTCGCGCTACGTTAAGCTCGAGGACGCCGGGCATTTCCCGTGCACCGAGATTCCGGCGCGCGTCAATGCGCTGATCGAGGACTTTGTCGCCGGCTTGTAACGCAGGCCGCGCTCAGTTCGGCCGTTCCCGCTTTTCGGGCCGCCAGTCGTCGAGTAGCGCGCGGGCGTCGCGCCGTTCGTCCGGCGTGAGATACGGCATGATCGCGGTCCAATAGACCGTCGGCGGCACGCCCTTTTTTTGCGCGGCCCGGTTGAGCCACATCATCGCCGTTTCGATGTCGCGCTTCACGCCCTCCCCTTTGACATGCATCAGGCCGTACAGATATTGCGCATCGGCGAATCCGGCTTCGGCGGCGGCGCCGACCAGCTTGGCCGCGACCTCGATGTTCTTTCTGACCCCGGTGCCCTCGAGGTACAGGGTGCCGAGGGTGAACTGCGCCGCCGGCAGGCCCTGCCTGGCGGCCTGTTGCCACCACAATACGGTTTCGTTGAAATCCTTGTCGACGCCGCGGCCCTGGGCATAGAGGAACCCGAGCATGTGCTGGGCATGGGGATCGCCTCCGCGTGCCGCCGGCAGCCATTCCTCGAACGCGCGTTCGTAGTGCCCCTTCTTGTAGGCATCCATGCCGGCGTCGAAATCGGCCCGGGCGCCGCCCGCACCGAGACCGATGCTCGCGGCGAGCAACAGGACGATTCCGAGATACGGTCCGTGAAGACGTGCCATGGACCGGTTGTAACGCCTCGGCGGGAATTGTCGAGGGTGACGGGAAAAATTACTGGCTGACCCACACGATGCGGGACATCCACTCGACCTCGTCGACATCCAGGCTGCGGTCCGGGTGCAGGGGATTGAGGGATTGCAGGTCGATCCGGCGGGCCGAATGGCGCAGCAGATGCTTGACCAGCACCTCGCCCGCGCGGGTTTTCACGACGATCCGGTCGCCCCGGCGGATGCTGGCCGCCGGCGAGACGATCACGGTATCGCCGTCCCGGTAGACCGGAGTCATGCTGTCGCCGCTGATTTCAAGGGCATAGGCATGCGGATCGCCGACGCCGGGAAAGGGGATTTCGTCCCAGCCGACCCCGGTCGGATAGCCGGCGTCGTCGAAATAGCCGGCCGCGCCCGCCTGGCCGAAGCCGATCAGGGGAATGTTCCGGTAGACCCCGCCGCCGCTGTCTTCGTTCAGGTAAGCCACGAACTCGCCGATCGAGGCGCCGGTGGCGTTCAGGATCTTGGCGATGCTCTCGGTCGACGGCCACCGCAGCTTGCCTTCCCGGGTGGTGCGCTTGCTTTTGTTGAACGTGGTCGGATCGAGCCCGGCCTGGCGGGCAAGCCCCGACGGCGACAGGTTGTTCTCCTGGGCCAAGCGTTCGATGGCCCGCCAAATATCCACGTGGCGTAACATGGGAAGATTGTCACACAGACAGGATTCTTTTGCACGTGTAAAAATCGCGGCGCGCGTTTCGGATGCCGTGCCCAAAAGGGGGAAAAATCGGGGGCACCGCCGGATCCGTCCTCGGGATCGGTCGATATTCTCCCTGTAATAGATTGATAATGATAGGAAAAATAAAATTAATTCGTTTTCGATTAATTTCCGGCGGCGGGGGAAACCGGCCCGTAAATCCAAAGAATGACCGAGGATCGGTTGTTAATCCCGATCCGGTTAATTTCTTAAATTTCGGCAAAAAATAGGACGGGAATCAGGCGGGATTTAGGGTCCGGACTCAATTGAACCTGTCGGCGGCGA
>JBBDTH010000176.1:0-14787 GCA_040904505.1 Rhodospirillales bacterium
TAGAGCCGATTCACATGGCCGTCGGATCGCTATTATCGATTCCGACTAACCATGACCGGCTCTAAGCCCGGCTTACGCCAGCCCCGTTTTCCCCATGTCGAGAAATTTCTGACGCCGGCGCGCTTTCAGCGTCTTGCGGTCGAGCCCGACCAAGGGATCGAGCGCCTGCTCCAAGGCGTCCCCGACGGCCTGGAACACCTCGGGCGCGCGCCGGTGCGCGCCGCCCACGGGCTCGGGCACGATTTGATCGATCACGCCGAGCTGGCGGAGATCCTGCGCCGTGAGTTTCAGTTCCTCGGCGGCCGTTTCGCGCGCCTTGTCGCCGTCGCGCCACAGGATGGAGGCGCAGCCTTCCGGCGAAATCACCGAATAGATCGCGTGTTCGAGCATGATCACGGTGTTCGCCGCCGCCAGCGCCATGGCGCCGCCCGAGCCGCCTTCGCCGATGATGATGCTGATCAGCGGCACCTGCAGCTTCAAGCACATTTCCGTCGAGCGCGCGATGGCTTCGGCCTGGCCGCGCGCTTCGGCGTCGATGCCGGGATACGCGCCCGCGGTGTCGACGAACGTCACCACCGGCAAGTCGAATTGGTCGGCGAGCCGCATCAGGCGCTGCGCCTTGCGGTATCCTTCGGGGCGCGCCATGCCGAAGTTGTGGCGGACGCGGCTGTCGGTATCGTGGCCTTTTTCTTGACCCAACACCATGACCGAGCGGCCGCGAAACCGGCCCATGCCGCCGACGATGGCCTTATCGTCGGCGAACGACCGGTCGCCGGCCAATACCGTGAAATCGGCGATCAGGGCCTTGATGTAATCGAGCGTATGCGGCCGGTCGGGATGGCGCGCGACCTGGGTCTTTTGCCACGGCGTCAGCTTGGCGTAGGTTTGTTCCAGAAGCCGGGCGGCGCGCGCTTCGAGCTTGCCGACCTCTTCGGCAACGTTCATGCCGCCTTGATCGGTTAGATGGCGCAACTCTTCGATCTTACCTTCGATCTCGGCGATCGGCTCTTCAAAATCCAGAAAGTTCGGCATGGGGGCTATTTACCATGCCGCCCCCGGCAGGCCAAGTATTTCAGGCCAAGTGTTTGTCACTTCAGAATCAAGGAGTTGTATTTGCCGTTCCGTCGTTTTCGGGGTATCATCGGTACGCAGATTTTCTGTGGCTACGGCTCGGAGCCGACGGTATGCCGCGTTTCGCACCTACAGGATCCCTAATATCCGCCTTAGCGATTCCGGCAACGGGATGGCTGCTACTCTCCCTTCCGGTCGCCGTGCCGTTGACGCTTTTGACTCCCGCTGCCGCTCAAGCGCAAGTGCTTCCCGATACGGCCGCAAACCGGCGCCGGGGCGTCGTGGGCTGCCGGCAAACCTCCAGCGGCATTACCTGTCCCGGCGGTGGCGGTGGCGGCGGCGGTTACGGCTATGGCGGCAGTACGCAAATGTGGATGGGCATCACGCAGAATTTGATGGGCCAGTTCATGCAAGGCGTTCAGCGCGGCCTCGAAATTCGCCGGCAACGCGAACAGGCAAACAGTTTCAACGATCAGGGCTTGGGATACGAAAAGCAACGCAACTACCGGGCCGCGGCCGACTATTTTCGGCGCGCGCTGGCGCTTTGGAACCACCCGACTATCCGCGGAAACCTGCGGCGCGTTCAGGATGAACTTTCCGGCGCCGCCGACCGGCGCCGTCAGGCGGCACGGCGCCAGCAGGCGCAAATCGCGGCGGCCAAACGCCGCATCAAAAACATGATCGGCAGCCTGGAAGCGGATTTATCCCGGGAGTCGACGTCATCGACCCTGGACTCCGCCGGCGTCACCTTCGCCGGCCCCGAGGGCACATCGTTTTTCGGCCAGGGAGGCGGCAGCGCCCCGGCTCCGCCCGAACGAACCGCCGAAGCCGGCGGCCTCGATTTCGTTGCCCCCGGCCAAAGTCTTTTCGAGAAAGGCTCGCGCCATTCGGCGCCGGTCGATCTCCGCGACGCTGGGTTGGCCTTCGAAACGCCGAGAGGCTCGCCGCAGGAAGCGCCGGTTCGACTCGCCTCCGCGGAGGCCGGCCTCGACTTCATCGCACCGGGCCAAAAAGTATCGGTCGTCCCGCCGCCGCCGGCGAACCCGCAACCCGGCTTCAGTAACGGTACCTTCGCGCGGATCGAAAACGCCCGCTGGCCGAAATTCGAAAAACCGTTGCTCGATTTCGAGGACAATTTGCTCGGCAAGGGTGTCGCCGCCGTCGGCCGAAGCTATTGGAATCAAGTCGTGGAGACGGCCAAACGGGAAACGGTCGAACTCGTCCGCCAGTCCTTGCCGAAGAAAGGCCGCGCCCTGTTCGACAAGACCCGGGGCGTGAAGATTTTCAAGCTGCCCGACGGCGTGAAGGCCATCCGGGATACGCTAAAAGAGGCTAAAGCGTTGCGCGACGATCTCGCGAAACCGTACAAACACCTCCTCGACCGGGCGATGGACGGCGCCCAAGAAGGATCCAAGATGTTCGCCGAGGTCGAGTACGATCAAAAAGTCATCGACGAATATCGGCAGGGTTGGATCCGGGACACGGAAAACACCCGAAAAACCGCAATCGGCATCATCGAGAAAAAAGCCGAAGATAAATTATTGGGCAAACTCGGCGAAGCCGGCGCCACCTGGCACGACCAGGCCAAGCCGGAGGACTTCGACAGCGATATGAGGGTCATCCGCTGGGTTCCCCACGCGGATATCGAGAGAAGCCGCGGGGGCACGGCGGCGTTGCGCGAACACATGAAACGGGACCGCCGGCCCGATTCGAGCCTGTACAAGCATCGATAGCCGTGCGCCGCGCGCTTGCAATCCTTTTCTTTCTTGCAGCCGTCCCGCTCCCGGCGGCGGCCGAGACTTTACCCTTCACCGGCCTTCTGCCGGCGGCGGCGAAAACGACCGTGATCGTACGCCACGCGGACCTGCCGCCGCCGTTCTCGGGCGGAAATATCCGGCTGCGACTAGGGCCCGAGGGCCGGCCCTACCTGGTCGCGGACCGGCTTCTCCTGGGCCTGGCCGTCGAGGAAAACCAAACGCCGCTGATAAAGCGCATCCCCGGCACCGTTCCTGTGGACGACGCGGCGTGGCTGGCCGACGGCACCTTCATGGTGATCGCGGGCAAAAAGCTCGGGTTTCCGAAAAACGACGGCATCGACGTTCTGATAGAACTGCCCGACAACAAGATGCGCCTGACGGCGGCGTCGTTAGAATCCTTTTATCTGTTCGGCGGAACGACGACGGAACAACGGCGAAGTCTTTTTCTCTACGAGAAGGGCGGCAAATTGCTCCATCTCCTGCGCATGCCCGAACCCATCGGCGCCGTGACGGGAACGGGGTCGCTGACTTTCATGAGCGTAGGCAACGTTATATTCCGCCTTCTCCCCGGCAAAAAAGTGGCGCCCATATACCGCGCCGACGCTCCCGTGACCGCCCTGGCGTTGGCCGGAACAGGCGGGCTTTTCTTTACCACCCTTCAAGGCGCGGGTTTCGTCGTCAAGGAGATGGAGGGATTTACCTTCGCGCAAGGGCGGGGCCCGAAGCTCGCGGCTCACGGACAAAACCTGTTTTTTTATTTTCCGCAATTCGGTGCCGTGAAAATTTCCCCGGCATCGAGCTTCGACTCCCTTGCGGAAACGTTCCGCGAAACCATTGCCGAACGCCGAACGCAACCGGAAGACCAAAAGGACAAGGCGAAGTAAGGAAATTATATAAGCGGGTCTGTGTGCGCCGGCGCCTCGCCTTGGACCTCGCACTTATCGATGAATTCGCGGCCGGAAGCCTTGATTTTTTGGAGATATTCCTGCTTCAGTTCCTCAAACGTCGCTTCGTCGATCGTGGCATAGAATTGAAAAACGTTGCCGCACTCGTCTTTCCCCGTGCCTTTCGCTTCGCCGACCTCGAAGATCGTCATCTCCGCTGAGCCCTTACGGCCGTCGGTGCAGTTGAATTTACCGCCCAACTTGTTGCCGAGACCGCCAAAGGCATGAGTATTGTGAACGGTTTCCATCAACCCGGAACAGGTAAACGTGAGCCCGGGAAAACGGGCATCGTATTTGATCGTTCCCCTCATGGGATCGATGATCCCTTCACCTTCGACAAGCTTGGTTAAATCCGCCGAATGACCGATCACGTACCCCTTGCACCCTGACAAGGCCGCCGGCACAAACAGGCAAAGGATTCCAAGGATTCTAAAGCGCTTCATTTGACCCCCAAATCGTAAAAAGAGCGCGATTCGTTCGATTGATCGATCCTCAAGAGAGGATTAGAGTTTATACCATGAAGCCTGCACATTTCATCCTTGCCGTGATCCTGGCGGTTTTTTGCGCGGCCCCGCCGCGCGCCGCCGCCGAGACGCCGCAACGGCCCCAACAGGTCGAAGACGCCCTCGCCCGCGGTTTCGCCATGGCGCAGCGGAAACAATGGGGGCTTGCGATCAAATACTTCAAAGCGGCCCAGCAAGGAGCGCCGACCGATCCGGTGGCGCTGCTCAACCTGGCGCTCGCTTACGACAAGGCCGGCGGGCGGGAATTGATCGCGGCCGCCTGGTTCAAGGCATTCCTGGCCGTCGCGCCCAACGCCAACAACGCGGCCGCGGTTCACAAGCGTATTCTCGAATTGGATACCCAGTCCGAAATTCAAATCCAAAAGATTTTGGAAACGATCACGGGCGCGGTCGCTCAACTCCCCGCGAACGTCAATAAGATACCGTTTCAGGATATTGTTTCCCAAGCCAACGCTTTAACCGGAAACCTGTCTGTTGCCCGGCAAACCATGCCCCCGGCCGGCGGCGCCTCGGAGAAATTTTGGGCGCCGGCCTATATCGCCTCGGCGCAGGCGAAGGGCGGAAACATGGTGCAAGCGAAGCAGACCGCCCAACAAATAAAATGGAAACGGGCGCAAGCCTGGGCTTTGGCGGAAGTCGCCGTGATCCAGGCCATCCATAAAGATTTCATCGGCGCTTCCGTCACCGCAAGCGAAATCAAGTCCAATCTCGAGCGTTCATGGGTGTTTTCCCGTATTGCGGCGTTGCGGGCGCGCGCCGGCGATGTCATCGGCGCGCAAGCGATGCTTGCGCAAATCGACGAACACCGCATCGCTCATCGGACGATCGCCGAAGCCGCCGTTGCCGAAGGCTTGGCCCGTTCGGGCGATAGCGAGAATGCCGCCAAAATCATGGCCGGGGCCCAAGGCGCCCTCGGTAAAATTAAAGACTTCACCGACCGGCTCACGGCGACGGTTCAGATCGTTCGCACGCAGGCCGCTTTAAAGAACTTCGAACTCGCCGCGGCAACGACGGCAGCCATGCCCGCCGGCCATCAAAAATACACGGCTCTGCGCGCCATCGCCGAAGCCAAGGGGGATATAGGGGGCTCGGAAGCCTACCGCTGGGCCGCGTTCGCGGCGCGGGCCGAAGCCAATTCCCATCTCGGCAAAATCGACGTTTTGTTGAACGCCGCAAAAGGCCAAGCGCCGGCCGATTCCATCATCGCTCTCGGCAAGGCCGCCGGGTCGCGGGCGCGCCTGCTCGAAGCGTTCCGCCGTCAAGACTAAGAAAATCCGAGGATATCGATGAAAGACAAACCCGTCGTCGTCGCCGGACGCAAGCTGCCCGAGGCCGTCGAGGCGCGGTTGAAACGCGACTACGACGCGCGCCTCAATCCCGACGACAGGCTTTATAGCGTCGACGACCTGATTGCTCTTTGCGACGGCGCCGATGCGATCCTGCCGTGCCATACCGAGCATTTGAACGCGGACGCCATCGCGAAACTGCCCGGCACCGTCAGGGCCATCGCGAATTTCTCGGTCGGCTACGATCACGTCGACACGGCCGCCGCCAAGAAGCGCGGCATCATCGTGACCAACACCCCCGACGTGTTGAGCGACGCCACCGCCGAAATCGCCATGCTGCTGATGCTGGGTGCTGCCCGGCGCGCGCACGAAGGCGAAAAAATCATGCGCGAAGGATTATGGACGAGTTGGAGTCCCGCTTTCATGGTCGGCGCGCAGATAACGGGCAAACGCCTCGGCATCGTCGGCATGGGGCGGGTCGGCCAGGTAACGGCGAAACGCGCGCGCGGTTTCGACATGGAAATACATTATTACAACCGCCGCCGCCTGGAGCCGGGCGCAGAAGCCGGCGCGATCTATCACGATTCGGTCGAAAAGTTATTGCCCCGCTGCGATCTCCTGTCGCTGCATTGCCCCGCCACGCCGGAAACCCGACACTTCCTCAACGCCGACCGGATTGCCCTCTTGCCCGACGGCGCCATCGTGGTGAATACGGCGCGCGGCGCCATTGTCGACGAACCCGCCCTGATCGCAGCGCTTCGATCCGGCAAGATCGCCGCCGCCGGGCTGGACGTTTTCGCCGAGGAACCCACGAAAAATTGCGCGTTCAAGGATCTCCCCAACACGTTCCTGTTGCCCCATATCGGCAGCGCCACCCACGAGACCCGCAATGCCATGGGCTTTCGGGCGCTCGACAATCTCGACGCGATATTCGCGGGCCGCGAGCCGCAAGACCGCGTCGCCTGACGTCGCGCGCGGGCGGATTTTCGGAAAATTTCTCCGGTTTGACGAACCAATGATCATAAAGGTCGAACCGTCGTCCTGTGTTTTTTCAGGAAAGGCCTTGTCGTCCCTCGGCAAATGCTCAAAAGTATACGGTATACATAAAAACAAAGGTTCAAAACCGACAGGTCATAACGGCGAATGAAACGGGAGGTGCTATCATGAGCACGCAGAAATCTGTCTCCAAGAAATCCGGGCCCAAAGCACAAGCCCGCCGTAAGTTTTTGAAATTCGGCGGCGCCGTGGCGGCCGGCACCGCGGCGACGATTGCGTTTCCGCAAGTCTCGCGGGCACAAACCGTCACGCTGAAAATGCAAGGCGCCTGGGGCAAGGCCGACATATTCAACGAGATGGCCCAGGAATACGTCGCCCGAGTCAACGCCATGGCGGGCGGGCGGCTAAAAATCGATTACCTGCAATCGGGCGCCGTCGTGAAGGCGTTCCAGGTCCAAGACGCCGTGAATAAAGGCGTCCTCGATGCCGGCCATCAGGTCAGCGCGTACTGGTACGGCAAGCACCGCGCGGCCTCGCTGTTCGGCACCGGCCCGGTCTTCGGCCAAAACGCCCATCACACGCTGGCCTGGATTCACCGCGGCGGCGGTCAGGAATTGTACGACGAACTCGTCCAGAAGATTCTCAAGCTCGATATCGTCGGCTTTTTCGCCATGCCGATGCCGACCCAGCCGCTCGGCTGGTTTTCCAAGGAAATCAAAACGGAGAAGGATCTCGACGGCCTGAAATACCGCACGGTCGGCCTCGCGACCGACATCATGAAGGAAATCGGCCTGCGCGTGCGCCAGTTAGCGGGCGGCGAAATCGTACCGGCCCTCGAACGCGGCCTGATCGAAGCGTTCGAATACAACAACCCGACGTCCGATTCCCGCTTCGGCGCCCAGGACGTTCGCAAGGTCTACATGATGGGCAGCTACCATCAGGCCGCCGAATTCTTCGAGATCATCTTCAACAAAACAAAGTACGAAAGCCTGCCGAAGGAACATCAGGCGATCTTGAAATACGCCGCCGAGGCCGCCAGCACGGCGAACTTCTCGACCGCGATGCTGAACTATTCGAACGATCTGCAGACCCTGATCAAAAAGCATAAAGTCAAGGTCAGCCGCACCCCGCAGGCCGTGATGCAACGCCAACTCACGGCCTGGGATAAGGTTCTCGAGGATTTCATGAAAGAACCGTTTTTCAAGAAGGTCGTCGAATCGCAGCGGGAATTCTCTCACCGCGTCGCGTTCTACGAACTGATGAACGCGGCCGATTACAAACTCGCCTACGAACACTACTTCCCCGGGGAGCTCGGCTTCTAGATCGGATCATGATTTATCGGAAACAACACTTAATTCCGATAAACCCTATGAATCCGATCTACATCAATAATGTAGAGCAGATTCACATGGTTGTCGGATCGCTATTGCCAATTAATGGCGATCCGACGAACCATGATCTGCTCTAGACCGCCCGGGGGTTCGAGAGCATGCGACACGAACACGACCGGGCGGCGCGCTTGTCGCGTCGCCCGTTTTTGCTCATGATCGGGCGTTTCCGCCTTCAGGGGGCCTTATGAAACGCTATATCGACTTCGTGGAAGGCATCGGCACGTGGACCGGCAAGGCCTTCGCCTGGTGCATCCTGATCATGACCCTGGCGATCACCTACGAAGTTTTCGTCAGCAAGGTCTTTCGCGATCCGACCGAATGGGCGTTCGACATCAGCTACATCATGTACGGCACGCTGTTCATGATGGCCGGCGCCTATACCCTGTCGCGCGACGGTCACGTGCGCGGCGACGTCGTCTACCGGCTGTGGAAACCGAAAACCCAAGCCGCCGTCGAATTGGTCCTATATTTCCTGTTCTTTTTTCCCGGCATTCTGGCGCTGATGTTCGCGGGGCTCGAATACGCGCTCGAATCCTGGGGCTATACGGAAAAGAGCATCTTCAGTCCGCTCGGCGTGCCGATTTATCCGTTCAAAACCATCATCCCCGTCGCCGGAACGCTGTTGTTCTTCCAAGGCACGGCGGAAGTCCTGCGCTGCGTGATCTGCCTGCGAACCGGCGCGTGGCCGCCGCGCCGCCGAGACATCGAGGAAATGGAGAGCATCCTGCGGCAACAGCGCGAGGACGAAAACCAAGGGGCCCGGGAGCACGGCGGCCCGGTCGAGGAACCGAAGCCATGAGAACGGCGCCATGACCGACCCGCAAGTCGCCATCTTCATGCTCGGGATCTTCATCTTCACGATCCTGCTCGGCTTTCCGATCTGCTTCACGCTGATCGCGATGGGTGTCGGATTCGGCTTTTACGCGTACTACCAGCCCGAGCAAATTTTCTTCGACAACCGCATTTTCGATCTTCTGGTCAATCAGACCTATTCCGTGATGGCGAACGACGTGCTGACCGCGGTGCCGCTGTTTCTGTTCATGGGCTACATCGTCGAACGCGCGAATATCGTGGACCGCCTGTTTTACACCCTGCAGATCGCGGCGCGCCACCTGCCGGGCTCGATGGCGGTCGCCGCCATGGCGACCTGCGCGCTGTTCGCGACCGCGACCGGCATCGTCGGCGCCGTCGTCACGCTGATGGGCCTGCTCGCGTTTCCCGCCATGCTCAAGGCCCGTTACGACACCAGCTTCTCCGCCGGGGTGATCTGCGCGGGCGGCTGCCTCGGCATTCTGATTCCGCCGAGTATTATGCTGATCGTCTACGCCGCGACCGCCGGCATCTCGGTGGTGCGCCTGTACGCGGGCGCTCTACTGCCGGGGCTGATGCTGGCCGGGCTCTATATGGTCTACGTGGTCGGGCGCGCCATGCTGAATCCGAAGCTCGCGCCGCCGCCCGACAAGGAAGCGACCGACATTCCCTGGACCACCGTCGTCGTCATGATGCTGACGTCGTTCTTTCCGCTCGCGGTACTCATTTTATGCGTGTTGGGGGCGATCCTGTTCGGCTGGGCGACGCCGTCGGAAGCCGCCGCCGTCGGCGCCTTCGGTGGATTGGTCCTGGCCGCCGCGTATCGCGCTCTGACGTGGAACCGCTTGAAGGAAGCCGTGTACCTGACCGTTCGCACGTCGGCCATGGTGTGCTGGCTGTTCGTCGGCTCCTGGACGTTCGCCTCCGTGTTCTCTTATCTCGGCGGACACGCGCTGATCGAGGAATTTGTGCTCGGCATGAACATGAGCCCGCTCATGTTCCTGATCGTCGCGCAGGCGATCATTTTTCTGCTCGGCTGGCCTTTGGAATGGAGCGAGATCATTATCATCTTCGTGCCGATCTTCCTGCCGATGCTGAAATTCTTCGGGGTCGATCCCCTGTTCTTCGGCATCCTGGTCGCGCTCAACCTGCAGACGTCGTTCCTGACCCCGCCCATGGCGATGGCGCCCTACTATCTCAAGGGCGTGGCGCCTCCGCATGTCGAACTCATGCAAATCTTCAAGGGCTGCATGCCGTTTCTCTCGATGGTGTTGCTCGCGATGGTATTGCTTTATAACTTCCCGGCCCTGACCGAATGGCTGCCGACCCTGCTCTACGGGAAATAAGCGATGGATTTATCCGAACTTGCCGACCTCGATGCGCTCAGCGCCCGCGACATGATCCGCGACGGCGAGATCAACCCGATCGAGCTGACCGAGGCCTGTCTCGCGCGCATCGACGAACACGAGGACGCGGTGCGGGCCTGGACCTATCTCGATCCCGATCATGCGCTGGCCCAGGCGCAGGCCCTGTACGAGGCGCAGCAGACCGGCGCGCCGCTGGGTCCGCTGCACGGCATCCCGATCGGCATCAAGGACATTTTCGACACCTTCGATATGCCGGCGGAAAACGGCTCGGTTCTGTACCGGGGCCGCATGCCGGATCGGGACTCGACGGCGGTCGCGAAACTGCGCGAAGCCGGCGCGATCATCCTGGGCAAGACCGTCACCACCGAATTCGCCACGCACTTTCCCGGCAAAACCCGCAACCCGCACAATCCGGCCCATACGCCGGGCGGCTCCTCAAGCGGATCGGCCGCGGCGGTAGCGTGCTCGATGGTGCCGCTCGCAATCGGCACCCAGACCAACGGCTCGGTGATCCGGCCCGCGTCCTATTGCGGCACGGTCGGCTTCAAGCCCACCTACGGCGGAATTTCCCGTGCCGGGGTTTTCAAGCTCTCGCACATTCTCGATCATGTCGGCGTGTTCGCGCGCACCGTCGGCGATGCGGCACTCATCGCCGAAGCGTTGATGGGATACGATCCCCGGGATACCGCCACCCGCATGACCGCGAAACCGGCGCTGATCGACACCGCGCGGGAAGACCCGCCCTTGGAGCCGCGCCTCGCGTTCGTCAAGTCCCCGGTCTGGGACCTGGCCGACGCCGACGTTCACGATGCGTTCGCCGAACTGGTCTACGTGCTGGGCGACGCGGCCCGGGAAGAAGAGCTGCCCGCGCCGTTCGATACCGTCGTCGACTGGCACCGCTGGATCATGAACGCCGATCTGGCCCAGAATCTCGCCCGGGAATACGCGGAAGGCCGCGACAAACTCAGCGCGATGCTGATCGAGCGGATCGAGGACGGCTTGACCGTCCGCGCCGTCGATTACAATCGGGCGCGCGATTGGATCGCGGTGCTGAACGACGGCCTCGACGTACTGTTCGAGAATTACGACGCGATTCTCACCCCGGCGACGACCGGCGAAGCGCCGGCGGGCCTCGAGAACACCGGCGATCCGGTATTCTCCACCATCTGGACCTTCTGCGGCCTGCCCGCGATCACCCTGCCGATCTTCGAGGGCGCGCACGGCCTGCCCATCGGTGCGCAACTCGTCGGCCCACGCGGCAACGATGCCCGCCTGCTGCGCACGGCGAATTGGCTGGCGAACCGGCTCGCGTCGTAAATCTATGTTAGGATAACGCCATGATCGACCGCATCACCGTTTTTATCGCGGGACTCTTGTTCGTCGCCTTTATCGGGTTTCTCGGCGTGACGATCGCGTCCGTGCCGCTCTCGATCATCATGGTCTTGTGCGTCGCGCTGATGATGTACGATTTCTACACCGCCATCAAAAATACGCCGAAGAAAAACGGCTCCTAGTTTCCGCTTAGTTGTCAGCGTGGCCTCTGTGCCGAGACATAGGGTATCGACATTCCGACGAGGTCGAACGCCGTCAGCGCTCCAGTCGGACACGGAGACGGCGAGCACGCTCTTTAAACGCCCGTTCGCCGCCTTCCAGTATATCGCACACCGATTTTCTAATTTCTGCGTTCTCTAAGCCACCAGATCGGTATGTAATCTCAGGGATGTTTCCCTGTTCGTGATGGCCAGCCTCCGCCACGATCACTTGATCGGCATCCGTGTTGATCACCAGGTTCGCGTTGTGTGTAACCATGATGACCTGACGCTTGGACTTCGCCGCGATGAATAAGTCGACAAGCTCGTCGTATACTGATTTTGGATCTAGGTTTTCCTCAGGCTGATCGATAATAAGGGGACGGTCATCCGCATCATCGAGCGCCAGGTAAAGAAGTAGGAGCACAATGCCACGTGTTCCGGGTGAAAGCTTTCGGATATCGACACCATCATAGGCGATCCCGTACCGAAGTTCGATGTGATTGGTCGAGTATAGCCAATTGGCAAAGCGCTTTAGCCAAGCTCGATAGTCGGCCTGGTTTCCCTTTGGCACCTTAGAGTGCTCTAGCAGGTCAGCGCCGTACTTCTCACGAAAATTAGTGATCGCTTTGCTCGCAGACTGGGAATCGCCGTGCTCCCAGGGCTTCATGAGAAGCTCACTGGCCACCGACTCCAGACTACCTTTCCCACGAAATGGGCCTTGTCGACGAAGATCCACCAACTCTTCCTCGGCGACACGGGCCCACGCGCCGACATTGACCAACCGCGCAACCGTAAAAGACAGCTTCTGCAGCGTACCTGACGCCTTAGCGAGTCTGGTCATCAGCGGTTGGTATAACTGCGTGAGGACATTCTGCTCGGCGATAATAGCTTCGAAAACACTACGGTAGGTATCCTCCCGCTCTCGTTGAAGCACTTTGACTCTCTCCTTGGCGCCCTCCGCATCCTCTAGCTTCTCAACGAGCACCTCGAGCGCGGAAGATTCGGAGACGATTTTCGAAGAGATCACAGCGTACCGCCTCTGCGTAGTACGGTCAGCGCTTATAAGATTCTGGAGACGTTCAATTTCGGCCTGCAGCAACGCAAGAGAGAGCCGCCCCAAATCCGCATCGTCCGCGATATATGAGGTTTCCGACGTCGGGACAGGTGATGGAGAGTCACCCCGCCAGTTCTTAGCCTGCTCGCGGGTCTTGCTTAGAAGCTTGTCAAGTTGTGCATCAACGTCTCCAGTGTAGTCGATCCTGAACGGCTCCCACTCTTCAGGCTTCATGCGGATCGCAGAGTGACGTTCCTGAGATCGACGTAACATTTCGGGCGCTTGGTTCTTGCGGAGGTCTGATACTTCGTCCTGGAGTGCCAGAATTGCTTGCTCCTGGTTGTTGAAGAACCTGAGATACCCATGAACCTTCTCAGCGGCCTTAGTCAAAGCATTGAGCCGACTGATCCGCTCCTCGCTGCCCTTCGCAACAAGTTTCGCGCGATCAGCTTCGTAGGCTGAGATATGACTCTTCTTCTGGCTAACCTGCCTCCTTAGAGTCTCAACCTGACGGTCCTTTTCCAGTTCTGTCCCGATGCGCTCAGATAGCTGCACGAGCGCAGATTCCTCACGCTCACGCGCCTGGCGGAAGCGCGAGGAGCGTATATCTAGAAGTTCCGAGAAATCCAATGCTCCGTCCCGCTCAACCAACGGATGAGATTCGAAGATCACGCGCTCAATTTCGCGGAGCAGCGCGTCGGTCATTCCACTTGCAGAGCAAAGCTCCTCGACGAACTGCTGCGACAAGTAGCGAGCGCGTGGAAAGGCCACTTCCGGTGTCTGGGAACCATCCAGCGCGCGCACCACTGACTCGCCCGCTTGCCAGGACATCGCGACCTCAGCACCACCAAGCAAGTCGCGGGCGCGCTCCAAGAACGAAGCTCTGGGCAAGCGCTCCGGCGCAAAGACATCGGAAGGTTCCGGCATCGCATCGCAAGCCACGGCAAGAATGTCAGCGAGCGCGGTCTTCCCAGAGCCCCTTGCGCCGATGATCGCGACTAGGCCAGGATTGAACCCGATCCGTGGAGTAGCAGCCCAAGGTGCATCGGTTATCTCGATGCTCCTAATTAGCTGCGATGCGGCCCCAGCTTCTGGCGGGCTTGGCCCTATGAACGCTCTACCAGCTGGTTCGATGCAGGCTTGCCGAAGTGCATCGAACTCCAGTCCACCTTTGATCCATGAAAATCTATCTTCCGCAGGTAAGCCGATGTCCCCGGTCTCATGGGCATCGCTTCCGTGCAGACACGGCTTGAGTCCTCCGTAACGCTCAATTAGCTCATCTTCAGTCTTGACGCCTCCTTCCCCAAGCCAATATTGTCTCTGCGCTGGACTGCTCGCAAAAATAATATGTGCGAACTTTTCCATCTCTTCTCGGAGCGTGGCGTCTGCGGCCTCACGAACACCAGAGGAGCCGTCGGTCCGTCCCCCTGCGATTGCGATCAGCATATTGGCCTGCGCCCATGCGGACCTGCGGTGCTCGCTTCGGAGTTGATCAAAACTAACTTTGAACTGCGTTGCCCCGTGCCGAAGTGCCGCATCGTCATCAGTGATTTTTGGACCAGCTCCACGTCCGAGTCTCCGAAGGTCGTCAGACGTACAGCTAAACGTATCGTCGTATGCCTCGAAGCGGAGCCGCGACAGGAAACGATGAATCTGCTCGACGTGTTCCGGGTCCTCAGGGCTAACCAGTAGGTGGACGTTGACCCACTTTGCTTTGGCGGTCGCGATGTCGAGGCGCATCTCGACATTCGGGAAAATTAACTCGACACCAGCGAGACGGCCCCCAGACTTTTCCTGCAAGACGCGCTGGTAGATATCGGTGAGATAGTAGTCAGTGACAGCGAGAGATCTGATCGGCGGGTCCGACTTTTCAATAGCGTCTAGGTAGTCACCCCATGGATCATCTCCGCCAAATTGGTCATTCAGAAGTGTCCCGGGGGCGTGGATGTGCGGTTCCCAACGATGCCAAGTTGAGCCCGCACTGGGATGCTCTGCGGGATTGCCTTCTTTACCTGCGTTACTCACTGCCCCTCCAATCAAGCCAGCGCTTTTAGA
>JBBDTH010000177.1:0-14712 GCA_040904505.1 Rhodospirillales bacterium
ATCACGCCGTTTGGGAATCCCCTTCCGATTCCTTTTTCAATGAACCTGCTCTAGGAGTAAGGTCATGGAAATTCAACGCCTCGAGCACATCAATATCAACGTGGCCGACCTTGACGCATCGGTGGCGTTTTATCGCGACATCATCGGCCTGGAACAGGGCATAAGACCCAACTTCAAAAACAAGGGGGCCTGGCTGTACGCCGGCAAGATTCCCATCGTTCATCTGACCTACGGGCGCTGCGAAGCCCAGGTCGGCAGCGGCACGTTCGATCATTTCGCCTTACGCGCGCACGGCTCGGAAGCCTTTATCGATAACCTGAAAAAGAAAAACGTCGACTTCGACGAGCGCCGGGTTCCCGATCAGCAGATTCATCAGATTTTTATCAAGGACCCCGACGGCATCATCGTCGAAATTAATTTCGACAACGAGATGGATGTCGGCCACCTTGATTCGCGGCAATAGAGCAGATCATGATGAGTCGGATCAAACCTTCGCCGCGACGGCCTCGATTTCGAATTTAAGCTTGGGATTCGCCAGGCCCGCGACGACCAAAAAAGTCGACGTTCCCTGGTACTCGCCGGCATATTGGATGCGTTTTTCCCGAGCAACGGCGTTATCCGCGGGGTCGGTTACGAAAACCGATATCTTGACGACGTCCTCGACGCTCATGCCGGCGGCTTTCAGAATTTCGATCATATTGTGCCAGGCAACGTCGGCCTGCTCCTCGCAGCTTTCGGGTATCGAGCCGTCGGGCCGGACTCCCGTTTGGCCGGAAATATACAAGGTCCGAGCCTGCGCGGGCACCTCGACGCCATGAACGAAATTGCTCGGCGGCGCGGCGATCGTTTTGGGATTGTGGATTTTAAACACGACATCCCCCTTCTTGGGCTTCTTTCGCTATCAACGCCCTTCGCGCCACCATGCCGCCACGAGAGCGCCGATGGCCAAGAGCAACACCAACAGGCCGGGCAGGAGAGAAATCTCGGTTACGCCGGTCACGACATAGGCTTCGTTCTGCGTGAACCCGACCCACCCGCGTCCGGCCATGTCCCGACCGAGCCTGGTCCGGCGAAAATCCGGCAATCCCTCGGTAATCCAGGAAAAACCGCCGCCGGTCGCCTTCACCGCCGGCGCAAGCACGTCTTCCGTCGCCCGCAAATCCGCCATCTCCTTCGGATTCAACACCCAGGCGGCGGCCAGGGTCGTTTTTTCGCCGTCATCGATCCGATACAGGCCCGGCTCGCGCGCCGGAAGAACCGCCCGGGCAACCCCGCGCTTGGCAGGCTGCAAGTCAACCGTTTGTTTCTCGCCCGATGGCGTCGTCACCGTTAAGGGCGGCGCTTTCGGTTTCAAGCTCCGCCGTTCGATAATAACCTGGCCTTTTTCGACGCGCGCGTCCAAGCGCTCTTCTTCCAGTTCCGGCTCTTTCATAAGCCAATGCGCCAACCGGCGCAGCAGTTCCGCCTGGGGTCCGCCGCCTTCATGGCCGCGCCCCCAGAGCCAGATATGATCGCTGAGCAACTGCGCGATTCGTCCCTTGCCCTCGCGCTGTAAAACCAGCAGCGGCAAATCATTCGCCCCCGTCATCACCACATCGCCCTGGCGCACCTCGGCTTCGACATGGCGATACCAACTGCCCCAAGGCGGCTTGTTACCCTCAACCTCGGGCATGAGATCCGCCGTAACGGGATGGCGCCCGCCCAATTCCGTCAGCTTCGGCCGAAATCCTTGTTCCAAAACCTTGCCGGTCGGCGCCGCCGGCATCACGCGCCCCAACGGCGTCCGAAACAGGCTGCGCACGCCGGCAAACTCGGGGCCGACGGAGAACAAAACGGCGCCGCCGTTATTCAAATATTCCGTTATCTTTTCCAGATAAAAAACCGGAATCACATCGCGGACAAGATAGCGGTCGAAAACGAGCAAATCGAATTCATGCAGCTTTTGGTCGAACAGCTCGCCGACCGGAAAGGCAATCAACGAAAGCTCGCTCAGAGGGGTGAAGTCGTTTTTCTCGGGCGGACGCAAAATCGTAAAGTGAACGAGATCGACCGCCGGATCGGATTTTAGGAGATTCCGCCACGTCCGCTCGCCCACATGGGGCTGCCCCGAAATCAGAACGACCCTTAGCCGCTCTCGGACACCGTTGACACTGACCGCCGCGCGGTTGTTGAGGTGCGTCAATTCTCCCGGAACCGCCTCGACCTCCAACTCGATGACCGTTGCTCCCGCATGCTCCAAAGGCACGGACAGCGTCTTGTTCTGCCCGACGGTAACACGAGTCCGGCCGATCTCGACCCCGTCGACGCGAAAGCGGACCTCGGCATCCTCGGGAACACCCTGTTGGTTCTTGCCGTTCGCGCGCTTATCCTCGACCCGATACGCAACCTGCACTTCCTTTCCGACCAGGCCGTAACTCGGAGCCTTATCGACGATCAACCGGCGATCGCTTTCGTTGCGGTTGCCCGTCAACAGAACATGGATCGGCCCCGGTAACGGCGGCTTCCCGTCTTTCCGGACGGACAGTTTCGGCATATCATGGACCTGGCCGTCGGTGATCAACACGACACCGGCCAGTTGATTCTGGGGAATATCGGCAAGCGCCTGCTCCAAAGGCCCGAACAGATGCGTCCCGTCTCCTTCCTGTTCCGCGGAGGAGGCTTTCACGCGGACTTCCCGCAACTCGAAATGCTCATAGCCCTTAAGGGCCGCACGGAGCGCCGCCAATGCCTGTTCGTTCTGTTCCAAACGCTTTTTTATGCCCTGGCTCGGGGATTCATCGATAACGACAATGGCGATGTCGGACTGAGGCGTACGCTTTTCCTGGATGAACCGCGGGTTCAGCAGCACCAACAGCAGAATACCGAAACAGAGTATGCGTAATAGTATGCCGCGAGCCCGTTGCCGCAACGAGAGCCCGATCAATGCGATGCCGAGCACCGCGAACGCGGCGAACAAGGGCCATGAGAGAAACGGCGATAAGGCGACTTGGCTCATCAGCGTCCCAACCTCATCATAATCGCCGGCAGGTGAACTTGATCGGCCTTGTAATTACCCGTGAGGGAATACATCACGACATTCACGCCGAACCGATAGGCATACTCCCGCTGGCGCTCGCCGCCGGGAACGGGGGTATAAAGGGGACGTTGAGCCTCGTCCATGGCCCACGCCGCCGCCCAATCGTGACTGCCGACGATAACGGCGGAAACCCCGTCGTTGACGCGCGAACCGGCGCGTTCGACCCAGATCCTGCCGCCGTCCCAACGGCCCGGCGCTCGGCGGATCAAATAGAAAGAGCGGGTCAACACGTGATTGGACGGCATCGAAATCAACGGCGGAATATCGAGTTGCGCCGCCAGTTCCCGCAATACGACGGCATGTTCGGCGCCGGTTTTATCGCGCGTATCGAAAAAGATTGTACCGCCGTCGCGCATGAAACCGTTCAATTTCGCGACGGCCTCGGGCGTTAACTTCTTTTGATCGCCCGTGATCGGCCAATACAACAACGGGAAAAACGACAGCGAATCCCGATCGAGATTTATGCCGACGGACTCTCCGAGCTCCGCGGCGGTACGCTGCGCCAGCACGGTACGAAGGCCGTCGAGACCGGCGCGGCTGACATCGTCTATTTCCTTGTTCCCGGTCAATACGAAGGCGATGCGCGTCTGCAAGCTCGCGGACAATGCGAAGTTGTCTTGCGTTTGCGCAAAAGCCCCACCGGTGCCGAAAATCGTAACGCTCAACAGCACGCTTGCGACGACGCCCGCGCGCCGGAGCTTGAACATCCCCCGCAGGATAAGCGTTGCGATAAAATCCGCTAAAAACAACGCCAACGCGAGGCCGAACATCCACGGCCGTAAATCGACTTCGCTCAGCGCTTCGTACGTATTCGACCGCACCCATCCCGGCAGGTCATCCTGCGCCTGAATATCATTGATTTTCGAAGACAGGTTCAAGGCACGGCGCGATACCTGCGTGCCGTAAAAACCCGGCGGGTGCTTCGGTCCGATGTCCGCGCGTTCGAATTCGGCGCTGGCGATCGGCAGCACATGAGACTGAGGGTTTTGCAGCTGGCCGAAACCGTCGAGAATCTTGAACGGCGCAAGCGGCGGCCCGTCCTTTTGCGCAACCGTTCCCTGACTCAAGGCGATGATACGCCGAAGCATCATCACGAACAGCCCCGAGATCGGCAAGTTGGACCACGATGTATTCGCCGATGTATGCACGAGCACCAGCCATCCCTGGCCGCGCTTTTCGGCCGTCACCAACGGCGTTCCGTCGCTCAAGCGGGCCCAGGCTTTCTTGTCGAGGTCCAACGAGGGTTGCGCCAATACCTGCCGGTTGACGACGACATCGGGCGGCAGTTCGAGACCGAAGAAAGGGCTTTTATCCTCAAACGCCTTTAATTTCGCCGGCTTGCTCCAAGACATCGTACCGCCTAAAACCCGATCGCCTTCGCGCAATTTGACCGGCAACAAACCGTCCGGTTTTTCGGATAACTTCGGACCGGAAAATCGGACCATAATGCCGCCGCGCTCGATCCATTTCTCCACTTTCTCCTTCTCGCCCGCCCGCAGCCCGCCCGAATCCGTAAGCATCAAGACGGCCAATTCCCGTTCCAAAAGAACGCCGAGCCCTCCTTTCCGAACTTCCGTAAACGGCGCCAAGGCCCGCTCTAAATAATACAGCTCATTCAGCAACGGTTGCTTGGCGACGATTCCGGCATGATCCACCAGACCGACGGGACGGCGGCGCCAACGTTCGTCCAGAAGAACGACGGAACCGACCGTATCGTGGCCTTCGATTTCCAGCCTCGACAATACATTACGGAGTTCGGTCGGCAGTTTCAGATTAACCGTGGCCACGCGCTTCGCGGGTGAAAATACGAACGATTCCCGCGCCAACAAACGGCCATCCTCGCCGACCGCCCGCAACCAGCGCATATCGCTGCCTTGTTCATGAACTCGGACGGCCTCAACCTCGAGCACGTCTCCCTTGGAAAGCGGTTGGCGCAAAATCATCGCCCGTTGCGCCAACGGGTCCGCAACGACCGTAATGCGGCCATACTGGCGCAGGGCCTCGAGAAGTTCGGTTCTGCCCGGCCTCGCCAAACCGTCGCTTAGCATAAAAACGTGCCCGAGATTCCCGATCGTCGCACGATCAAAGGCTTCAAGCCGCTTCAGCGTTGCGTCCAAATCCACCAGCCACGGTTTCGGCTGCAGACTCGCAACGATTTTTCGGGCATCGACCGGTAAGATCAATTGCAACGGTACGGGCTTGGCGTGCGTTTCCGATTGCGCCATCGTCAGCAACAAGACCTTCCGATCTTCGCGCTCGGCCTGTTCGACCAGGCTGACGAGGCGGGCTTGACGGGCCGGCCAATCGACCGCCGATGCCCAGCCGTCGTTGACGACCAGCACCAACGGGCCCCGCCCCTCGAGCAAGCTTGCCGCATTCCATAACGGATGGGAGGCGCCCAAAATAATGGCCGCAATCATGGCGAGCCGCAGAAGAATCAGCCACAACGGCGAGCGGGCCGCGCTTTCCTCACGCGATATAAGCCTCTCCAATATCCGGATCGGCGGGAAGATTATCTGCACGGGAGCCGGCGGCGTAACACGCAACAGCCACCACAGCCCCGGCAGCCCGATCAAGGCCGTAAGCAGCCACGGAGTAACGAACGACAAAGAACCCAAGACAAACAACGTCATCGCCTCGCTGATTGCGACAAGCGCAAATATAAGGACAACAACGCCGATTCAGGAGATCGGTCGGTCCGATGCGTCGCGAACGTCCAGCCTGCCGACCGTGTCAATGCCTGCAGTCCGGCATAATGATTTTCCAGGGTACGGTGGTAATCTTCCCGTACGCCCTCGACTCGGCCGAAAAGAACGTCTCCTTCGTCCTCCATGCCGACGAAACGCACCCGTCCCTTAAAGGGCAGACTTTCCTCCGCGGGATCGAGTATTTGCACCAAATGGCCGCGCACGCCGCCGCCGGCATAGGGTGCGATCGCGGCTTTGATTTCCTCCAAAGGCGAAAAGAAATCGCTGAACATCACGGCCCGGGCATAGCGCGGCACCTGCACGAAGGGCGGAAGACTGCCCGTCGGCAAATGGCCATGCTCGATTGTCAGCGCAATACGATTCAAGGCGCTCCGTCCCGTCGCGGGGCCGAATTCGGAACCCATCAACGTTACGTATTCCCCGCCGCGGATGAGAAGAGACGTAAGCGCCAAAGCAAGCAAGTCGGCGCGGTCCGATTTCATCGGCAACCGGCGGCGCGATCTATAATCCATGGAAAAGGACGCATCGCGCCAAATCCAGACGCTTTGCGCCGCTTCCCATTCCGTCTGGCGGATATAAACCGGCCGGGATTTCGCCGTTTGCCGCCAGTCGATCTGTTGTATGGGATCGCCGGGCTGATATTGACGGAACTGCCAAAACGTTTCGCCTTGACCGACTCGGCGCCGGCCGTGAATGCCTTGCGATACGGTTGCCGCGACACGTTCCGCGGAAACCAAAAGTGGCGGCAATCCCGCCGCTAACTCTTCCGCCCTGTGGTAGATATCGGGACGGCTTACCATTCCATGTGCTCACTTATGAAAGCTGGTTTAAGCGAATCCTTCGCACAAACGATGGACGATCTGCCCGATCGTAATGCCTTCGGCGCGGGCGGCGAACGTTAACGCCATGCGATGGCGCAAGATCGGAGGCGCCAGTGCGATCACATCGTCAATCGACGGCGCCAAGCGGCCCTCGATAACGGCTCGAGCCCGTACGCCCAGCATGAGTGCCTGACTCGCACGCGGCCCCGGGCCCCAGTCGACATGCTGCCGGACTTCGGGAATCCGGCTTGTTTCCGGCCTTCCTTCCCGAACCAACGTCAGAATCGCGTCCATGACGCTTTCGCCGACAGGCACGTGCCGGACCAATTCCTGCGCCGCCAGAAGCGAGTCGCCATCCATCACCTGAACGGCCTCTTCGTTAATGGCGCCCGTGGTCGCAACCAAGATCTGTCTCTCGGCTTCAAGCTCGGGATAATCGATGTCGATCTGCATTAAAAAACGGTCGAGCTGCGCTTCCGGCAAAGGATAGGTCCCCTCTTGTTCCAAGGGGTTTTGCGTTGCCAGCACATGAAACGGCCGCGGCAGGATATGGTAATGGCCGGCAATCGAAACGCGCTTTTCCTGCATGGCCTGCAGCAGCGCCGATTGCGTGCGCGGACTGGCCCGGTTGATTTCATCCGCCATGAGAAGCTGGCAAAATACCGGCCCCTGAATGAACCGGAACGATCGTTTCCCGGACTCCGACTCTTCCAGAACCTCGGACCCCAAAATATCGGCCGGCATCAAGTCCGGCGTGAATTGAACGCGCTTATCGGCAAGCCCGAGAACCGTTCCCAAGGTTTCGACGAGTCGCGTTTTGCCGAGCCCCGGCACGCCGATCAACAGCATATGCCCGCCGGCGAAAATCGTGATCAGGGTTTCCTCGATAACCCGGGATTGCCCGAAAATGACCCGGCCAATGCTTTCACGAACCTGGGTAATTTTGTCGCCCAATTCGTCGATTCGGGCGATCAGTTGCGCTGAATCCCCCAAATGAGCATTATCCTTGATATCTACTTCCACGACAGTATCTCCAATTTGTATCTCATAGTCCTTCGGTGATGATGCATGAAGAAATCCTCGCTGAATAGCGGTGTTTTGGGACCTCCAGGAGATGTGAACGCATCCGGCCCGGACCGGGAAACGGGGCCGTCCGACGGCCCTGTTCTCTGCGGCGATCTCAATATGCGCATCGACCGCGACGGCATATGGTATTATTGCGGTTCTCCGATAGTTCGCCAAGAACTTGTTAAATTGTTTGCATCGGTCCTGAAACGCGACGAATCCGGGGAATTCTGGCTGATCACCCCGGCCGAAAAGGGCAGAATCGAAGTCGAGGATGCGCCTTTCATCGGCGTGGAACTCTTATCCACCGGCGCCGACAGGCTCCAAGTCCTCAAGATAAGAACGAATATCGACGAAATCGTGACCATCGACGCACATCATCCCCTGGAAATCGACCTCGACCCCGAGACCGGCGAGCCCACGCCTTATATTACGGTACGAGACGGGCTCCGGGCACGACTTGCGAGATCGGTTTATTATGAACTGGTGGAACTCGGGACCGAAGCCCCCGGCGACCGGAAAAACCAATACGGCATTTGGAGCAGCGGCATTTTTTTCACGCTCGGCGAACTTCCCGATGAGGATCGGCCATGACGATAATAAAAACGCCCGGCGCCGCAATCGATCTGCATCGGATCCGTTCCTGTTTTAGCGGGCATTCCCCGCGGCTGCTGCTGGAAGGCCGCGGCGACAAGGACCTGAACCCGGACATCGCCACGGCGGCCCCCCTGACCTCGGCGGCCGTCCTCATCCCGCTGATCGAGCGCCCGCGCGGCCTGACGGTTCTTTTTACCCGCCGGACGGACACCCTCTCGGTCCACGCCGGGCAAATCAGCTTTCCCGGCGGGCGCGTCGAGGCGGTGGATATTGCGCCGGAGGACACGGCATTGCGCGAAACCGAAGAGGAAGTCGGCCTGACGCGCGACAGCATCGATATCCTCGGCCGCCTGGACGATTACATTACGCGCACCAATTTCATCATTGCGCCGTTCGTCGCCACGATTAAGTCCCCGTTCGAACTGACACTGGACCCGAGAGAGGTCACCGAAGCGTTCGAGGTGCCCCTTACTTTCTTCCTCGATGCCGCAAATCATCAACGGCATGTCCGGATCGAACACGGCAAGGAACGCCACGTATATGCCATGCCGTATCAAGATTATTACATTTGGGGTATTACAGCGGGTATGCTGTTCAACCTTTACGAATTCCTTGGGGAGCGAGACATCGAAACATTATGCTGAGAGTTTTTCTCCACTTTATTCTGCCGCTGATTTTTCCGACGGCCATGTATTTGGTATGGGTTTGGTTCGACCAACGGCGCAACCGGGGCGAGGCAAGAGAAAACAGCGATATGCCCTGGATATGGCTGATATCGATCGGGTTCGCGCTGTCCGCGATCAGTCTCGTCTTTTGGGGGGCCACTCATGGCAGCGATCCGAGCACGACCTACGTGCCGCCCCAAATGAACGACGGCAAAATCGTTCCGGGAGACTTTAAATAATTAGTCCGCGTTTTATTCTCGCCGATTTGGCCATCGATAAGACAGGCTTTATGGACGCACGAAACGCAACCGATCATCGGGAATTCCCCTTTGGAGCCGACAGGAAAAATAGCGCCGCAGGACTGGATGACCCGCCCGGAAACCCGAGCGGTTATCGACGCGCTCAAGGCACGAAAAACAGAGGTCCGTTTTGTCGGCGGGTGCGTTCGCGACGCCGTTCTTAAAAGGCCTGTCCAGGACGTCGACATTGCGACTCCGGATTCTCCGCAAACGGTCATGGCATTGCTCGAGGACGCCGGCATCAAGGCGATACCGACCGGCATCGACCACGGAACCATTACCGCCGTTATCGGCGGTCACCACTATGAAATCACGACGCTGCGCATCGATGTCGAAACGGACGGCCGGCGCGCGAAAATCGCCTACACGGACGATTGGATCGCGGACGCGGCCCGGCGTGATTTCACGATCAACACCCTGTCCGCCTCGCCCGAGGGCGACATTTACGATCCTTTCAAGGGCCTCGACGATTTAGGACAGGGAATTGTCCGGTTTGTCGGCAATGCCCGCGAACGGATCGAGGAAGACATTCTTCGCCTGTTGCGGTTCTTCCGGTTTTTTGCGGCCTACGGCAAGCCGCCGGCGGACAAACACGCCTTGGATGCCTGCCGGGCGTACGCGCCGAAGTTGGCCGCGCTATCGGCCGAACGGATTTGGAGCGAATTTCGGCGAATCCTGTTGGGGTCCAATCCCGCAAACGTGATCACGCTTCTGCGCAGCGAACGCATCCTGGAGCATATCCTGCCCGAAGCCGGCCCCGTCGGCCCCTTGCGCACGCTCAATTGGCTGGAAACGACGGCCATCAAGGTCGAAACGGTCAAACCGGACCCCATCCGGCGGCTCGCGGCCCTCTTGGACAACGACAAAACCCATGCCGAAACGGCGGCCCGGCGCTTCAAGCTCTCGAACCAGGCAACGGATCGTTTGCACCGAATCGTCATGCCGGGCTTCACCGTCACGCCGGACCGCGATCCCGATCGCTTGCAACGGCTTTTATACGGACACGGCGCCGACACCGTTCGCGACGTGATGCTCTTGACCTGGGCCGATGAATTGGCGTTCGGCGAGAACCGCGGCAGCGCCCGGACGGCATCCTGGCTCGATCATCTCACCGTCATCGATTCCTGGCGCCGTCCCGAGTTTCCCCTTAAAGGCCAGGATGTCTTGACCCTGGGCGTTCCGGCGGGACCGCGCGTCGGCGAGGTTCTCGACGCCCTGGAGACCTGGTGGATCGACGGCAACTTCCGGGCTTCGCGCGAAGAGTGCCTGGAGAAACTCCGAACGTTGGCGGTTTGATTTGCCGAATCCGCCGATCAGGGCCAATGCACCTCGGGCGGCAGCGACATGAGAATCGCTTCCGTATTGCCGCCGGTTTTCAACCCGAACAATGTGCCGCGATCGTACAGCAGATTGAATTCGACATAGCGGCCTCGTTTGACGAGTTGTTTTTCGCGATCCGCGTCCGTCCAATTCCCGTTCATGTGGCGGCGCACGAGTTGCGGATAGACTTTCGCAAACGCCCGGCCGACATCCTGGGTGAACGCGAAGTCCGCCGCCCAATCGCCGGTATCGTGGGTATCGTAAAAAATACCGCCGACACCGCGCGGCTCCCGGCGATGCGGCAAATAGAAATACTCGTCGCACCACGCCTTGAAACGCGGGTAATACCCGGGATCATGGGCCGCACACGCCTCTTCCAAGGCGCGGTGAAAGGCCTGGGTATCCGCGTCGACGGGAAACACCGGCGTCAGATCGGCACCGCCGCCGAACCATCCCTTGGTCGTCACGATCATCCGCGTGTTCATATGGGCCGCGGGCACGAACGGCGAACACGGATGGATGACGACCGAGATGCCGGACGCCCAAAACCGGGGATCGTCCGCCGCGCCGGGAACCTGCGCGCGAAACGCCTCGGAAAATTCGCCATGCACGGTCGATACGTTGACCCCGGCCTTCTCGAAGACCCGGCCCCGCATCACCGACATCACGCCGCCGCCGCCGCCGTCGCGCTGCCACGGCGTGCGCTGGAACCGGCCCGGTTCCCCGGCGCTCGTCGGGTTGGGCCCGGTCACGTCGTCCTCGATCGACTCGAGCGCCTGGCAAAAATCGTCGCGCAGGCGCTCGAACCACGACGAAGCCTGCTTTTTCTGTTCACGGCCGGAAACGGTCATCGATCCCCCTCGGGAAAACTCGAAGTTTGCCGCAATGCCTCGGCCAATACCATAGCGGCGCTGACGGCGACGTTCAGCGAGCGTTCGCCGGCGCGCATGGGAATCCGCACCCGGGCGTCGACCGCGGCATGAACCGAATCGGGCACCCCGGCGCTTTCCCGCCCGACGAGCAACACGTCCGGCGATTGAAAATTAAAATCGGTATAGATACGGGTCGCCCGGGTCGTCAGTAGTATCAGCCGTCCGGGACGATTCGCCCGCGATTCAAGAAATTCGGCCCAGGATACGTGACGACGCCAGTCGACCCGGTCGAGATAATCCATGCCGGCCCGGCGCAACTGCCGGTCGCTGAAAACGAATCCGCATGGCTCTATAATATCGACCGCGACACCGAGACAGGCGGCCATGCGCAGCATTGTTCCCGCGTTTTGAGGAATATCCGGTTCATAGAGGGCTAATCGCATCGGTCGAGAGCTTACCGGGTTGTCCGTCGCGGGCAAACTGTAGCGGCCCGGGACGGCTTATCTCGTTTTTCTTTGCTAAACCCTTAAAAAATACGCGATTTTTAGTCTTTGCAACGGCTCATCTTCATTATATTCTGCGCCCCGCTCAACCCATGACGGACGGCCGTCCGTCATAATCAAATAAGCCCAAAGGCGCTTTTCGGCGGGACCAATAATAGAGGACTTTCCATGGCTGAAGCGACATCGACGGCTCCGGAAACACCCGAAGAGGGTGAGAGCCGGCGCGATTTCCTGTTGATTGCCACCAGTACCGTCGGTGCTGTCGGCGCGGCATTGGCCGCCTGGCCGCTTGTCGACCAAATGAACCCCTCGGCCGACGTCCTGGCCCTGGCTTCCATCGACGTCAATCTGGCGCCGGTCAAGGAAGGGCAGGCCATTACGGTCGTTTGGCGCGGCAAACCGGTTTTTATCCGGCACCGGACCAAAAAAGAGATCGAGACGGCGCAAGCCGTGAAACTGCAGGATCTTGCCGATCCGCAGGCCGACAAGGATCGTGCGCAAAAGCCGGAATGGCTCGTGATGGTCGGCATCTGCACGCACCTCGGCTGTATTCCCCTCGGACAAAAAGAGAATCAGCCTAAAGGCGATTTCGGCGGCTGGTTCTGCCCATGCCACGGTTCGCACTACGACACCTCGGGGCGTATTCGCAAAGGCCCCGCACCGCGAAACCTGGAAGTGCCGCCGTACGCTTTCGTGAAAGACAACCAGATCAAGATCGGTTAGGGGACCCGTGCAACGATGACAAAGCCAACATGGAACAATCCGGTCGTCAAATGGATCGACGATCGGATGCCGATCTTCTCGTTCATGCACGAAGAAACGGTCGAATATCCGACACCGAAAAACCTGAATTACTGGTGGAATTTCGGCTCTCTCGCCGGAATCATGCTGGTGATCATGATCGTCACGGGCATTGTCCTCGCAATGCACTATACGCCCGATACGGCGCTTGCTTTCGCCAGCACGGAACGGATCGATCGTGACGTCAACTACGGCTGGTTGATTCGCGATCTCCACATGAACGGCGCATCGATCTTTTTCCTGATGGTCTACATTCACCTGTTCCGCGGTCTTTATTACGGTTCCTATAAAAACCCGCGCGAACTCCTTTGGATTCTCGGCGTCCTGATCATCCTCGCGATGATGGCGACGGCCTTCATGGGATACGTTCTGCCGTGGGGTCAGATGAGCTTCTGGGCCGCCACCGTGATCACCAATCTCTTTTCGGCCATCCCGCTGGTCGGCGAGGATATCCTGGCATGGATGCGCGGCGGATTTACGATCGACAATCCCACGCTCAAGCGTTTCTACGCGCTCCATTATCTGCTGCCGTTCGTGATTTTCGCGCTGGTCTTCCTGCACCTGTGGGCGCTGCATGTCGGCAAATCCAACAACCCGCTCGGTGTCGACGTCAAGCAACCGGGCGACACGATTCCCTTCCATCCGTACTACACGGCCAAGGATAGTTTCGGTTTGGGCGTGATGATGCTGGTGTATCTCTCGTTCGTCTTTTTCGCGCCGGACTTCTTCGGCGAGCCGGACAACTACATCGAAGCCAATCCGTTGGTCACGCCGGCCCAAATCGTTCCCGAATGGTATCTCTTGCCTTACTACGCCATTCTGCGGGCTTTTACGGACGACTTCATTGTGTATCAGGTGATCTCGCTCGGCGGAATCCTGATGTCGGCGAAACTCGCCGGCGTCCTCGCCATGTTCGGGTCGATCCTGTTGCTGGTTTTCCTGCCCTGGCTCGACACCTCGCCGGTGCGCAGCTCGCGGTTCCGGCCCGTTTACAAATGGTTTTTCTGGATTTTGTTCCTGGATTCCCTTGTGTTGGGATACCTCGGCGCGAAACCGCCGGAAGGCCATTTCATCTGGATCGGCCAAGTTGCCACGGCCTATTATTTCTTCCACTTCCTGGTTCTTCTGCCGGTTCTCGGTAAGCTCGAAAGGCCCCTCGCGGTGCCCGAAAGCATTAGCGCCGCCGTCACCAAAAGCAGCGCCTAGGCCCAAGGAGAGTCGTCATGAAAAAAACGATCGTTGCCGTTTTCGCTGCTCTTTTCCTAACCGCCGGCGCGGCATCCGCCGCCGTCGAGGCCCCGAAGCCGCCCAAACAGGACTGGTCCTTCGACGGCATTTTCGGAACCTACGACCGAAGCGCCGCGCAACGGGGGTTTCACGTCTACAAGAACGTTTGCGCCACGTGCCATTCCCTGAACTACTTGTACTATCGCCATATTTCCGGCATCGGCTTTACCGATCCTCAAATCAAGGCCCTCGCATCGACAGTCGAGGTTACGGACGGCCCCAACGACGACGGCGAAATGTTCACGCGCAAGGGCTTGCCGAAGGACCGCTTCCTGGCGCCCTTCCCCAACGAGAAAGCCGCGCGTGCCGCCAACGGCGGAGCGTATCCGCCGGATCTGTCCGTGATCGTCAAGGCGCGGCACGGCGGCGCCGATTACCTGTATGCGCTGCTGACCGGCTACGCCGAGCCGCCCAAGGACATCAAGATGATGGAGGGGATGAATTACAACAAATACTACCCGGGCCATCAGATCGCGATGGTACCCCCCTTGAGCGACGGCGCCGTCGAATATGCCGACGGCACCAAGGCGACTGTCGCGCAGATGGCGAAAGACGTAACGACGTTCCTCGCGTGGGCGGCATCGCCCGAGATGGAAAACCGCAAGCGCCTCGGCATCAAGGTTCTTCTCTTTTTATTGGTTCTGACCGGCATGCTGTTCGCCTTGAAGCGTCAGGTCTGGTCGAAGATTCACAAGTAA
>JBBDTH010000178.1:0-14626 GCA_040904505.1 Rhodospirillales bacterium
CGATGGCGATTCCGACTAACCCTGATCTGCTCTAAATCATGTGAATGCGATCTAGTGGATCGATCAACGGACCGTTTCGTGTACGACGCAACGATGTTCTCGCAACCATGACGGATCTGATCGCGGCCCTCGGTTTGGCGTTGGCCATCGAGGGTATTCTCTACGCGCTTTTTCCCGATGGGATGCGCAAGATGATGGTGCAGATTCTGGCCCAGCCCCAGGGCGCGATCCGCGTGGCGGGGCTTGTGGCCGCGGCGATCGGCGTGGTTGTCGTCTGGTTGGCGCGGGGGTAACGTCGGTGAAGCGTGGGTGGCCGGGATGCGGCAAAAAACGGCTTATCGTCGGTTTTCCGTGGCTGTCCGGCTTGAAAGCTTGCTACCATGGACCTAAATCCAGCAGCGTCAGGAGAGTTGGAAATCGATGAACCACCAAATGCCGAAGGTGACCGTTTCGCAAACCGGTTCGGGGAAAACGAACGTTTTTTTCCGGTGTTATAAGGCTTTTTCCCATATATCGGCCGTGACCGGCATTTCGTTGCTGACGGCCGTTTTGATTGCGGCGCCGTCGGATGCGCGCAACGCGCCCGAATCGTTTGCCGATCTGGCCGAAAAATTACTGCCCGCCGTGGTCAACATTTCGACGACCCAGGTCGTCGAGGGGCGCGGCGGCGTCGAAATTCCCCAACTGCCGCCGGGCTCGCCGTTCGAGGATTTCTTCAAGGAATTCTTCGAGCGCAATATCCCCCAGGAACGGCGTTCGCGCAAAAGCACGTCTTTGGGGTCGGGTTTCGTGATCGATCCCACGGGCTACATCGTGACGAACAATCACGTTATCCAAGATGCCGACGAGATCACCGTTTCCTTTAACGATAACACGCGCTTGAAGGCGGAGGTCGTGGGCCGCGATGCCAAAACCGATTTAGCGGTCTTGAAGGTCAAGCCGGAAGGAAAGCTGACGCACGTCAAGTTCGGCAATTCCGAGACGGCCCGGGTCGGCGATTGGATCGTCGCCATCGGCAATCCCTTCGGCCTCGGCAGCACGGTAACGGCAGGCATTTTGTCCGCCCGCGGGCGTAATATCAATGCCGGGCCTTACGACGATTTCCTGCAGACGGATGCCTCCATCAACCGGGGCAACTCGGGCGGGCCGATGTTTAATCTCGATGGCGGCGTGATCGGAATCAATACGGCGATCTTCTCTCCCTCGGGAGGCAGCGTCGGGATCGGCTTCGCGATTCCGAGCGCGGTCGCCGAACCGGTCATCAAGCAGTTGATCAAGCACGGTAAGGTCGATCGCGGCTGGCTCGGCGTTCACATTCAGGGGGTGACGCCGGAGATCGCGGAAACCTTGGGCCTAAAGGAATCGAAGGGTGCCTTGGTCGCGAGCGTCATCAAGGACGGCCCGGCCGAAAAGGCTAAAATCAAGGCCGGCGACGTGATCCTCAAGTTCGGCAAGCGCGAGGTCGATAAAATGCGCAATCTGCCGCGTATCGTGGCGGAAACGCCGGTCGGCACGACGGTCAACGCCGAAATCTGGCGCGATAAGAAACGGATCGTGCTGCCGGTCACGGTCGCCAAGCTTGAAGACCAAGAAGAGAAAATGACCAGTGCCGACGAGCCGAAGACAAGTAAAGGCGCCAAACAGGTCAAGGCCTTGGGCTTGACCCTTTCGGCCATCACACCGGCGCTCCGCAAGAAGTTCAACCTGACGGACAAAGCCAAAGGCGTCGTTATCCTGGATGTCGAAAAAGACAGCGCGGGATCCGAAAAGGGGATTCGCGTCGGCGACCTTATCGATGAGGTCAACCAGGAAGAGGTGTCTTCGCCGGCCGATGTGGAGGCACAGATCGCGAAAGTGCTCAAGGCCGGCAAGAAAGTCGTGCTGGTCCGCGTCGAAGGGCAGAATGGCGGACGCTTCTTGGGCCTGCGAATCGATAATAAGAAGGGCTAATCCCAAGCCCGCTTCTTTGCCGTCGCGTCCGATGCAGCGTCGGCCCGCGGTCGTTATTCCGGAGACGGGGCATCGATGAGGCAGGCGCGTTCCATCCTGATTCTTGCCGGACCGACGGCGAGCGGAAAATCCGCTTTCGCGTTGGATACGGCGCGCGCCCTCAACGGGACGATCATCAACGCCGACAGCATGCAGGTGTACCGCGAATTGCGCCTGTTGAGCGCGCGCCCGTCGCCGGCGGACGAAGCCCTTATACCGCATAAGCTTTATGGCGTGATGTCGGCGGCCGATCCCTGTTCCGTCGGGCGGTGGCTCGATTTGGCTGTGCGTGAAATCGACGCCGCGTTCGCCGAGGGGCGCCTGCCCGTTCTCGTCGGCGGTACGGGGCTTTATCTCAAAGCGCTGCTGAAGGGGTTGAGTTTCATTCCCGATATTCCCGCCGAGATTCGCGCCGAGGTCAGGATGCTTTATGACCGGCTCGGCGGCGAAGCGTTTCGCGGCGCCTTGGCGAAGATCGATCCGCGCGGCGCCGAAAGGATATTGCCCGGCGATCGCCAGCGCTTGATCCGGGCCTTCGAGGTCGCGCGGGCGACGGGCAGGACGCTCGCCGCCTGGCAGGCGGAAACCGCGGGCTCTCCCTTGAACGGCATCGACCGGCGCGCCGTCGTGCTGGTGGCGCCGCCCCGGGCGGCGCTCTATGCGGCCATCGAGGCGCGCTTCGAGGGGATGCTCGAGGCCGGCGCGTTGGCGGAGGTTCGGGCCTTGGCCGCCTTAGGGTTGTCCGCCGACCTGCCCGCTCTGAAGGCCGTCGGGATTCCCGAGCTTATGGCCCATGTAGAGGGAAAAATTCCTTTGGATCAGGCGGTTATGAAAGCCAAGCAGGCGTCCCGGAATTATGCCAAGCGTCAGCTCACATGGTTTCGTAACCAATTCGAACAAAATCACACCATTAATGAGCAATATTCAGAAAGTCTTTTTGAAAAAAACTTTCCATTTATTCGCGATTTACTGTTGACCCCACTCCCGTGAGCGACTAGGTTGCCGCCTTTCCAGGCCGGTTTCCTGCCTTTTTGTAGGAAACCGCCGGTTTTTGTCCTGGATAGGAGTGATGTCATGGCAAGCAACCGAATGAACGGTGCCCGGATTCTCTTGAAAGCGCTCGCCGACCAGGGCGTGGACGTTTTGTTCGGCTACCCGGGCGGCGCCGTGCTGCCGATCTATGACGAACTGTTCAAGCAGAACGACATCCGCCACATCTTGGTGCGCCAGGAAGGCGGGGCGGTTCATGCCGCCGAGGGCTACGCGCGCTCGACCGGCAAGGTCGGGGTCGTGTTGGTGACCTCGGGCCCGGGTGCGACCAATTCGGTGACCGGGCTGACGGATGCCTATATGGACAGTATTCCGGTGATCTGTCTCACCGGCCAGGTGCCGACGCATCTGATCGGCAACGATGCCTTCCAGGAAGCCGATACCATGGGCATCACCCGGCCGTGCACCAAGCACAATTATCTCGTCAAGGACGTGAACGCTCTCGCGCAGATCGTGCAGGAGGCCTTTTACGTGGCGAAAAACGGCCGTCCCGGTCCGGTCGTGATCGACCTGCCGAAGGACGTGCTGATGGCCTTGGCCCCATATGTGCAGCCGCCGAAAACGCAGCACCGCAGTTATCGCCCGCAGGTGAAAGGCGACAAGGCCTTGATCCGCGAGGCAGTCGCGTTGATGGCGTCTGCCAAGCGGCCGGTTTTTTACTGCGGCGGCGGCGTGATCAATTCCGGGCCGACGGCCTCGCGCCGCTTGATCAACCTCGTTCGCGATACGGGCTTTCCGATCACGCTCACCCTGATGGGGCTCGGCGCCTATCCGGCGGCGGATGAGCAGTATCTCGGCATGCTGGGGATGCACGGCACGTACGAAGCCAATCTGGCGATGCACGGCTGCGATGTCA
This sequence comes from Rhodospirillales bacterium, assembly GCA_040904505.1. Taxonomy (GTDB): domain Bacteria; phylum Pseudomonadota; class Alphaproteobacteria; order Rhodospirillales; family CALINB01; genus CALINB01. Next base: position 3,896 of record JBBDTH010000178.1, read on the forward strand.
TGATCTGCGTCGGCGCGCGCTTCGATGACCGCATCACGGGCAAGATTTCCGAGTTTGCGCCGAACGCGAAGAAAATCCATATCGATATCGATCCGTCGTCGATCAACAAGAACGTCGAGGTCGACATCGGGATCGTCGGCGACTGCGCGTCGGTTCTGGGCGAGCTTCAGAAGGTTTGGACTGAAACCCGCAAAAAGCCGTCGAAGAAGGATCTGGCCCCATGGTGGGAGCAGATCGCGATTTGGCGCGCGCGCGATTGCCTGCGCTATCATCAGGCCGGCGACGTGATCAAGCCGCAATACGCCATCGAGCGGCTTTACGAGGCGACCAAGAAGCGCAAGGACGTCTACATCACGACCGAAGTCGGCCAGCATCAGATGTGGGCGGCGCAATACTTCCGGTTCGAAAAGCCCAATCATTGGATGACGTCGGGCGGTCTCGGCACCATGGGGTACGGATTGCCGGCGGCGATGGGCGTGCAGGTGGCGCACCCGGACGCTTTGGTGATCGATATCGCCGGCGAGGCGTCGCTTTTAATGAACATCCAGGAGATGTCCACCATCGCGCAATATCGTCTGCCGGTGAAGGCGTTCATCCTGAACAACGAATACATGGGCATGGTGCGCCAGTGGCAGGAGTTGCTGCACGGCGGGCGCTATTCGGAAAGCTACATGGAGTCGCTGCCCGATTTCGTGAAGCTGGCCGAAGCCTTCGGCGCCGTCGGGTTGCGCGCCGAGAAGGCGTCCGATCTCGACGGTGTGATCCAGGAAATGATCAAGATCGACCGCCCGGTTCTGGCCGATATCATGGTCGATAAAACGGAAAACTGCTTTCCCATGATCCCCTCGGGTTCGGCCCATAACGAGATGCTGCTGGGGCCCGAAGACGAGGCGGCCCGGCCGATTTCCGAAGAGGGCATGGTTCTCGTATAACCCCGGCCCGGGATGTGTATAATCCCGGCACCGTCGGGGGCGGGCGGGCGCGGTTTCCATCGAACGAGGTCAGATCAACGTGAGCGAAGCGACCGAAAGAAAGCATACGATTGCCGTCCTCGTGGATAACGAGCCGGGTGTGCTGGCGCGTGTTATCGGCCTGTTTTCGGGCCGCGGCTACAATATCGAAAGCCTGACCGTCGCCTCGGTCGATCTGGCGGATAACCTGTCGCGCATCAACATCGTGACGTCGGGGACTCCCATGGTGATCGAGCAGATCAAGGCGCAGTTGTCGCGCCTCGTGCCGGTTCATGAAGTTAAGGATTTGACGCTCGAGGGGCCGTCGGTCGAGCGCGAGCTGGCGTTGGTCAAGGTCAAGGGCCGGGGCGAGAAAAGGGTCGAGTCTTTGCGGATCGCCGATATTTTCCGCGCCCAGGTCGTCGACAGCGCCAACGATTCATTCGTTTTCGAGGTGGTGGGCAGTTCCGATAAGCTCAACGCCTTTATCGAGTTGATGCAGCCTCTCGGGCTCATCGATGTTTCCCGCACCGGTGTCGTGGCGATCGCGCGCGGGGCCAAGGGAATTCGCCGTAAGAAATAACCAATTCGTCACGAGGTTTTTTGCATTTCTGAACTTAAGGGGAACAAGAGGATGCGCGTTTACTACGATCGGGATGCCGACGTTAATCTGATCAAATCGAAAAAGATTGCCATCGTCGGTTATGGCAGTCAGGGCCACGCTCATGCGTTGAACCTGCGGGATTCCGGCGTCAAGGAGGTGCGGGTCGCCCTGCGCGAGGGTTCCGGCAGCATCAAGAAGGCCGAAGGCGAAGGGTTGACGGTGGTATCGCCGGCGGAAGCCGCGAAATGGGCCGATATCGTCATGATTCTCACGCCCGACGAGGGCCACGCCAAGCTGTATAACGACCACCTTAAAGGCAACCTCAAGACAGGCGCCGCGTTGGCGGTCGCGCACGGGCTCAGCATTCATTTCCGTTTGATCGAACCGCGGTCGGACCTCGATATCTTCATGATCGCGCCGAAAGGCCCGGGCCATACGGTGCGCTCGGAATACAAGCGCGGCGCCGGCGTGCCGGTGTTGATGGCGGTCGAACAGGATTCAACCGGCAACGCCCACGATATCGCGATTGCCTACGGTTCCGCCATCGGCGGCGGGCGCGCCGGAATCATCGAAACCACCCTGCGCGAGGAATGCGAAACCGATCTGTTCGGCGAGCAAAGCGTTCTGTGCGGCGGCCTGACGTCGTTGATCATGGCGGGCTACGAAACCCTGGTCGAAGCGGGCTATGCCCCCGAAATGGCGTATTTCGAGTGCGTGCACGAAGTGAAGCTGATCGTCGACCTGATCTACGAGGGCGGCATCGCCAACATGCGCTACTCGGTATCCAACACGGCGGAATACGGCGATTACACCAGCGGGCCGTTCGTCGTCGACGAAACCGCCAAGGCGCGCATGAAGGAAGTTCTCGCGAACATCCAATCGGGGCGGTTCGTGCGCGACTGGATGCTCGAATGCGAGGCCGGCCAGCCGTCCTTTAAGGCGATGCGCCGGCACGGCGCCGAGCACGATATCGAGAAAGTGGGCGCGAAGCTCCGGGCCATGATGCCCTGGATCGCGGAAAACGCCCTGGTCGATAAGTCCAAGAACTAGCGGCAAAGCCGGCGATCGAGCCGGTTTCATGGCGTTTTGGGGCATTTCGGGGCGTTTCGGGCATTAAAAGGCCCGGAACGCCTTTATTTTGCCCGGGTTTGCCTGAATTTATCCCGTAAATATCGGTGTAATCTATTTGTGCGGGGCGATTCGGATGATTATATATGCCGGGATATCGGCCCAAACAGCCCGGGCGGGTAATCCGGCGTTAACCAAGCTGGGTTAGCCTGCCGTTCTAGGCAGAGAAGATGACGCACGTTGAATTGCAATCGATGATATCGAACCGCTCCCCGATCGGGGCGCCGGTGCGTGCGCGTGTGCTGCTGTCGGCCGATCTCCTTGCGTTGCTCGCTAGGGACCTTCGACTTATCTGCCCCTGAGCGCCTGTCGACCAATTCGGTGCCGGTTCGCGTTCGGGGGATAAGACCAAGTTTTTAGGTTCAACGCCGATTCTGAAGAAAGATGGGTCCCATGAGCAAGATAGAGAGCAAGACAGAACCAAACCGAGTCATTATTTTCGATACCACGTTACGCGACGGCGAACAGTCGCCGGGCGCGTCCATGAACCTGGATGAGAAGCTCCGCGTGGCGGAAGTGCTTGAAGCCATGGGCGTGGATGTCATCGAGGCCGGTTTTCCGATCGCGTCCGACGGCGATTTCGAGGCCGTCAACGAAATCGCCAAGATCGCCAAAAAATCCGTCGTCTGCGGCTTGGCGCGCGCCAAGGCGATGGATATCGATCGCGCGGCGGAAGCGTTGAAGCCGGCGCGGCGCGGGCGTATTCATACCTTCATTTCGACCAGTCCGCTCCACATGAAGCATAAGCTCCAGATGGAGCCGGATGCCGTACACGCGGCGGTCGTCGAAAGCGTGTCCTACGCCCGCAAGTTCACCGACGACGTCGAATGGTCGCCCGAGGACGGCTCGCGCACGGAGCACGATTTCCTGTGCCGGTGCGTCGAAAGCGCGATCAAGGCGGGTGCGACGACGGTCAACATCCCCGATACCGTGGGCTATGCCGTGCCCGAGGAATTCGGGGCGTTGATCGCGATGCTCATGAATCGGGTGCCGAATATCGATAAAGCGGTTATCTCGGTTCATTGCCATAACGACCTCGGCCTGGCGGTGGCGAACTCGCTGGCGGCCGTCCGGGCGGGCGCGCGGCAGGTCGAATGCACGATCAACGGAATCGGCGAGCGCGCGGGCAATGCGGCGATGGAAGAAATCATCATGGCGCTGCGTACGCGCCAAGACTTCATGCCGTTTACGACCGGCGTCGATTCGACGTTCATCACCAAGGCGTCGCGTTTGGTGTCCGCGATCACCGGGTTTACGGTGCAGCCCAATAAGGCGATTGTCGGTACCAATGCGTTCGCGCACGAATCGGGCATTCACCAGGATGGCATGCTCAAGAACGCCCAGACCTACGAGATCATGACGCCCGAATCCGTCGGCCTCAGCAAATCCAAATTGGTTCTCGGCAAGCACTCGGGCCGCCACGCCTTCAAGCAGAAGTTGGCCGAACTCGGCTATGCCCTGGGCGACAACGCCTTGGAGGACGCCTTCAAGCGCTTCAAGGACCTGGCCGACAAGAAAAAGGACGTTTTCGACGAAGATCTGATCGCCCTGATCGGCGAGGAGATCCGGGTCAACGACCGAATCAAGCTGACCTCCCTGGAGGTATTGTGCGGCACCGTCCACCGGCCGCCCAAGGCCGATTTGACGTTGGAAATCGACGGCGTCGAGAAATCCTGCCAGGCTACCGGAGACGGCCCGGTCGATTCGGCCTTCAACGCCATCAAGAATCTGTTCTCCCACGGGGCGCGGCTGCAGTTGTATCAGGTCCATGCCGTGACCCACGGAACGGACGCGCAAGCCGAGGTTACGGTGCGGCTCGAGGAAGACGGCAAAACCGTCAACGGGCAGGGCGCGGATACCGATACCATGGTAGCGTCGGTGAAGGCGTATTTGAACGCGCTCAACAAGCTTTTGGTGAAACGGGAAAAATCCGCTCCGGAGGCGCTTTCGGCCTAGCGTCCGGGTGATTATCTCTATTATAAAGAACGCAAAGGTGCCGGGGCAGGCCGCTCCGGCACCGATGCTAATCGCGGGGCGGGCCCTTGCCGGCGTCTTAAATCCGGTGTGCCCTGTTAGAAACGATTTGAGACTGTGAGAGGCTCGATGTTTTCCAAACTATTTGGTTTTCTCTCCGCGGACATGGCAATCGATCTCGGGACGGCGAATACGCTTGTCTACGTGAAGGGGCGGGGAATCGTCCTGAACGAGCCCTCTGTCGTCGCGATCGCCGACGTTAAAGGCAAAAAACAGGTTTTGGCGGTCGGCGACGAAGCCAAACAGATGCTGGGGCGGACGCCGGGCAACATCACGGCCATTCGGCCCTTGCGAGACGGCGTGATCGCCGACTTCGAAGTCGCCGAGGAAATGATCAAGTACTTCATCCGCAAGGTTCACAACCGGCGCAGTTTCGCATCCCCCCAGGTCGTGGTGTGCGTGCCGTCGGGCTCGACCGCGGTCGAACGCCGGGCGATTCAGGATTCGGCCGAAAGCGCGGGCGCGCGCCGGGTGTTGCTGATCGAAGAGCCGATGGCCGCCGCCATCGGCGCCGGGCTGCCGGTGACGGAGCCGACCGGGTCCATGGTCGTCGACATCGGCGGCGGCACCACGGAAGTCGCCGTCCTGTCGCTCGGCGGTATCGTGTATTCGCGCTCCGTGCGCGTCGGCGGCGACAAGATGGATGAGGCCATCATCGCCTATATCCGGCGCAACCATAACCTGCTGGTCGGCGAGAGCAGCGCGGAGCGTATCAAGGAAGAGATCGGCTCGGCCTGTCCGCCCGAGGATGGCGAGGGCCGGACCATGGAGATCAAGGGCCGGGATCTCATGAACGGGGTTCCCAAGGAGCTGATCATCAGCGAGCGTCAGATCGCCGAAAGCCTGGCCGAGCCGGTCGGGGCCATTATCGAGGCGGTCAAGGTGGCGCTCGAGCATACGGCCCCCGAACTTGCCGCCGATATCGTCGATAAGGGCATCGTTCTGACGGGCGGCGGCGGCTTGCTGGGCAATATCGATTTCGTGCTGCGCCACGCCACCGGGTTGCCGGTATCGATCGCGGACGATCCGCTGTCATGCGTGGTTCTGGGAACCGGACGGGCGCTCGAGGAGATGAAGCGCTTGAAAAACGTCCTGATCAGTATGTACTAATACCGATAGTATACTGGCTCCCTAAAGTATATTTTAATAAATTATTGAGACTGTATCGGGATTCGGCCTACTACCCGTATCGGTGGTACAGCCATTATGAAAGCCAGAAGGGGGAGCGGCTTGAAAGAGCGTCCTCGGCAGATTTTTCGCGTCGAAGCGCCGATTCGTACCTTGGCCCAACGGTTCGTATACCTGGGATTGGTCGCGGCTGCGTTCGCGCTGATGCTTCTCGGTAAAGCCGATGTCCTGTTGGTGGATCGTATGCGTGCTCATGTCACGGATGCGGTTGCCCCGATTCTCGATTTTGCGTCCCGCCCCGTCGCCTCCGCCAAGGAAATAGTCGGCGAGGTTCATGCCATCGTCGCGCTGAAATCGGAAAACGACCGGTTGCGCGAGGACCGGGCGCGGTTGCTGCAATGGCAGGCGGTTGCCCGCCGCCTGGAATCGGAAAACCAAGCCCTCAAGGGCTTGTTGAATTTTAAACCCGGTCCCGAGGCGAGTTTCCTGAGCGCCCGTGTGATCGCCGATGCCGGCGGCGCGTTCGCGCATTCCATCGTTTTGAATATCGGCGAGCGTGACGGAGTCGAGAACGGTCAGGCAGTCGTTACCGGCGAAGGTCTGGTCGGCCGGGTCGCGATCGTCGGCGCCCGGTCGGTCCGGGTGTTGCTGATAACCGACTTGAACTCGCGGATTCCCGTGTTGGTCGAATCGACCCGGACCCGGGCGATTTTGGCCGGAAACAACACCGATCAGCCGCGCTTGATCCATCTGCCGCCGAACGCCCGCATGCCGCGGGGCGACCGGATCGTCACATCGGGGCATGCCGGCGTTTTTCCGCCCGGGATCCCGATCGGCGTGATTGCCGGAGTCGGCGACGGCGGAATCACGGTACAGCCGTTCGCCAAGCGCGATGCCCTCGAGTACGTTCGAATCGTGGATTACAAGCTGGATGGTATTCTGCGCCAGCCTAAAAAGACGCACCGGGAGCGCGGGACCGGCCGATGAAGGCGACGTTCTGGCAGCGCTTGGATCTCTGGGCACGCCACTTGACCCCGTTCGGCCTGACGCTCACCTTTGTTATTCTGAGCGTCGTGCCGATGCACGTGCCGGGGTTTGCCCGTGTGGCGCCGTTGCTGGCGCTGATGGCCGTTTATCATTGGTCCGTTTTTTATCCGAGGTTATTGCCGGTCTATGCCGTGTTCGTCATCGGGATTCTGCAGGATTGTTTGGCCGGAACGGCGCTTGGCGTGAACGCCTTGGTTTTGCTGGTGGCTTTTGGGATCGTCCTGTCCCAGCGGCGGTATCTGATCGGCAAATCGTTCTTTATCGTCTGGCTCGGGTTCGCCATTGTCGCCGCGCTGGCCATGGCGGCCGGGTGGGCGCTGATCTCCGTCTTCAGCGTGACGTTTGTCGATGGACAAGCGCTGGTTTTCCAATATCTTGTGACCTTGGGCTTATATCCGGTCATCTGTTGGTTTTTCCTGCGTTGGCAACAAGCCTTTTTAAGCACCGAGTAGCGTTATGTTGGGTGATACCGACCGTCAAAAGCTGCTGACCCGGCGGGCGGCTCTGCTGGGCGGGGGCAAGTTCGTCCTGCTGTCGGCGCTTGCCGGCCGGCTTTATTATCTGCAGGTCGTCGAGGCCGAGCGGTACGCCACATTGGCCGACGAGAACCGGATCAGCCTGCGTTTGCTGCCGCCCCCGCGCGGCCGGATCGTGGATCGGTTCGGAAAACCGCTGGCCATCAACCGGCAGAATTACCGGGTTGTCCTGATTTCGGAAAACACCCGGGATATCGGCGGCACTCTCGATCAGTTAGGCAAGATGCTTCCGTTGAGCGAGGGCGATCGGCGCCGCATCCTGCGGGAAATCAGCCGCAAACGCAGTTTCGTGCCGGTAACCGTCCGGGAAAATCTAAGCTGGGAAGAGGTCGCGCGGATCGAAGTGAATACACCGGATTTGCCGGGCATCATGATCGACGTGGGTGAAAGCCGGTATTACCCCCACGGCGAGAGCGTGGCGCATGTTCTCGGTTATGTCGCGGCCGTTTCCGAGAAGGAAGCGAGCGATGAGCCGTTGTTGCAACTGCCGGGATTCCGCATCGGTAAATCGGGTATCGAGAAAAAGCACGATCTGGCGTTGCGCGGCGCCAGCGGCAGTTTGCAGGTCGAGGTGAATGCCGTGGGACGCGTCATTCGGGAATTATCGCGCCAGGAAGGCCAGTCGGGTGCCGCAATCGCCCTGACGATCGATTTGGGACTGCAAAATTATGCCAGCAAACGCCTGGCCGACGAAAGCGCGGCGGCCGTCGTGATCGATGTTCATACCGGGGATATTCTGGCGCTTGCCTCGATGCCGAGCTATGACCCGAATGCTTTCAACAGGGGGTTGTCGTCGGATGAGTGGAAATCGTTGATAACCAATCCGCGCGCGCCTCTTACGAACAAAGCCATCAGTGGGCAATATGCGCCGGGCTCGACGTTCAAGATGGCGGTCGCCTTGGCGGCCCTGGAAAAAGGCATCGTGACGCCCGGCACGCAATTTTATTGTTCCGGCTCCGTTCGGCTCGGTAACGCGAAGTTTCACTGTTGGAAAAAGGGCGGCCACGGCACGCTCGATCTCGTTCAGGGGATCACCCATTCGTGCGACGTTTATTTCTATGAACTGGCGAAGCGCACCGGGATCGATCGCATAGCCGCGATGGCCAAGAGGCTTGGCATGGGGCAACTGCTGAAGGTCGATTTGCCGGGAGAACTCAAGGGGCTGATGCCGACCCGGGCGTGGAAGCGCGCGGCAACCGGCACCCCTTGGCAACAGGGCGAAACGCTGATCGCCGGTATCGGACAAGGCTTTATGTTGACGACGCCCTTGCAGCTCGCGGTTATGACGGCGCGTCTTGTGAACGGCGGCTTCGCGGTGACGCCGCGTTTGACCCGGGCCGTGGCTCAAGCCGATATAATGGCGCCGGTGGCGGCGCCCGAGTTTGAAAGCATCGGCGTCTCGTCCCAAAACATCAATGTCGTTCGCGAGGCGATGGTAGCGGTTGTTAATACGCCGAGAGGGACGGCCTACCGCGCGCGCATCCTTGAAGAAGAATTCGCCATGGGCGGGAAAACCGGCACCGTGCAGGTGCGCCGAATCTCGAAGCTGCAGCGGGAACAAGGGGTGCGCAAGAACGAGGACTTGCCGTGGGAGGAACGGGACCATGCGTTGTTCGTCGGGTTTGCGCCGGTGACGTCGCCCCGGTACGCGGTCGCCGTGGTTGTCGAGCACGGCGGCGGCGGCTCCAAGACGGCGGCGCCGATCGCGCGGGATATTCTGCTCGAGGCGCAACGCCGCAACGCCGCGCGCCCCGGTATCGGCGAGCACATCGCGGTGACGGGGGAGCCGGGGACGGGATCGTCGGGCCACGCCGGCGATTTGGATGAGGCGGGCTGACGATGGATCTCGGCCTCAATCGCACCGAAAGGACATTGCGTCAAAAGCTTTGGCAGATTCAATGGCTGTTCGTTTTATTGATATGTTTGATCGCGAGCGTCGGTTTCGCGATGCTGTATTCCGCGTCCAACGGCGATATCGATCCGTGGGCGTCCCGGCAAATGGTGCGGTTCGGGATCGGGCTTGCCGTGATGCTGACGGTGGCGCTGACGGATATTCGTTTGTGGCTGCGGTATGCTTATGCGTTTTACGCCGTGACGCTCGTGCTTCTGATCGCCGTCGAATTCGGCGGCACCATCGGTATGGGGGCGCAACGTTGGATCGATCTCGGGTTCGTCAACCTGCAGCCGTCCGAGGTCATGAAGATCGCGCTGATCCTTGCGTTGGCGCGGTATTTTCACGGCGCCAGCGTCGATGACGTCGGCCGGTTGTTTTATCTGATACCGCCTGTCTTGTTCATCCTGGTCCCGGCGGCCCTGGTTCTGCGTCAGCCCGATCTCGGCACCGCCATTATGCTGGTGCTCGCGGGCGTCGCCGTCTTTTGGCTGTCCGGCGTTCGCTTCGCCGTTTTCGCCGGCGTCGGGATGGCCGGCCTCTTGGCCTTGCCCGTGGCATGGCAGTTTTTGCACGATTACCAGCGCAAACGGGTTTTGACGTTCCTCAATCCGGAAAGCGATCCGTTGGGCGGGGGCTATCACATCATTCAATCGAAGATCGCCTTGGGCTCCGGCGGCCTTTTCGGCAAGGGGTTCCTGCAAGGCACGCAGAGTCACCTCAACTTTCTGCCGGAAAAGCAAACCGATTTCATTTTCACGATGCTGGCGGAAGAGACCGGCATGGTCGGCGGCATAACCCTGATCGTGCTGTACATGATTCTGCTGATTTACGGTTTCGCGATTTCGCTCGGCTGCCGCAATCAATTCGGCCGTCTCGTCGGCCTGGGAGTCTCGACGACGTTTTTCCTGTACGTGTTCATCAACATCGCGATGGTCACCGGTTTGATCCCCGTCGTGGGCGTACCGCTGCCGCTGATCTCCTACGGCGGTACGGCGATGTTCACCGTCTTGACGGGCTTCGGGTTGTTGCTCTCGGTGCATATTCACCGGGACGTGGTGATCGGCCGGCGCAGCGCCGGCGAGGATCTGTAGAGGCGGCATTTCCGCCGGTATTTCAAGAATTTAGCGGCCGGGATTTCACGGCGCGCCGGGCGCCAGGCGTATCGACAAGCCTGCCGGGCTTTGCTATACCCCCAGGGCATCTTGCGATGCGTCCTTTGGAGGGGCCTGTAGCTCAGTTGGTAGAGCAGCTGACTCTTAATCAGCGGGTCCGGGGTTCGAGTCCCCGCGGGCCCACCATTTTTCAATGACTTAACGGGTTTTGGATTTTTAGTGTGCCTATAATGTGTCGTTGAATCGTAACCGTCCGCCCACCCCCGCCTTGATCAGTTTTGGTGATAGGGCCGATGGT
>JBBDTH010000179.1:0-14424 GCA_040904505.1 Rhodospirillales bacterium
TTCCCGCCGTCGGCGGCCGTGGGCGCGAGCCCGCTGCCGGGGGCGTAGAACGGGTCCTGCTTCGCCGCTGCCGCGCCGCCGTGCGCGGAATGATCCGTTGCCTTTGACGCCGCCTCTGTCGCCGCCGGTGTGCCGCCGTGCGCGGAATGATCCGCCGCCGCTGCCGGCGCGGCGGATGTATCCTGACCGGCCGGGCCGTGATCCATACCGCTCATCGAACCGTGGCCGCTGTGATCGGCGTGGCCCATGTCCGCCATCGTCAGCAACGGCGGCGTGCGCAGATCGGGAACGGCTGCCGCGGTTTTATCGTTGCCGGGCGATAAGGTGCCGCGCACGAACCCGGTGCGCGCCATGGACTCGGCGAAGACGGTGTAGGCCTTATCGTCCGTCGGGCGGATAATGACATCATATGTTTCGGCCACGGCGATGCGGAATTCGTCGACCGGCACGGGGCGCACGTTTTGGCCGTCGGCTTGCACCACGGTCATCCTGAGGCCGGGAACGCGCACGTCGAAAAACGTCATCGCGGCGGCGTTGATGAAACGAAGCCGGATGCGCTCGCCTTTCTTGAAGGCGGCGGTCCAGTTTTGCGCCGCGCTTTTGCCGTTCATGAGAAAGGTATAGCCGGAAACGTCGGTGATGTCGGTCGGCGTCATGCGCATGTCGCCCCAATCGAGGCGGTCCGAGATCGTCGCGGCGAGGCCTTTTTCGGCGACGTCCTTGAAGAACGTTCCGGCCGTGCGCTGTTGGTAATTGTAGTAGTCCGGTTTTTTCTTGAGCTTGGCGAGGATGGTTTCGGGGCTTTGCGTCGGGTGGAAATCCGACAGCACGACAACGAATTCCCGGTCGTAGCGGAATGGCTCGCGGTCCTTCGGCTCGATGATGATGGCGCCGTAGACGCCCGCCTGCTCCTGCAGGCCGGAATGGCTGTGGTACCAATAGGTGCCGCTTTGCTGGGCCGGGAAGGTGTAGGTAAACGTCTGGCCCGGTTTGATGCCGTCGAAACTGATGCCGGGCACGCCGTCTTGTTGGAAAGGCAGGATGAGCCCGTGCCAGTGGATCGAGGTATCGACGTCCAGCGTGTTGGTGACGTTGATGGTGAGGTCTTCGCCCTCCTTGAAGCGGAGCACCGGCCCCGGCACCGTGCCGTTGACGGCAAGCGCCGGGGCTTTCGCGCCGGTGACGTTCAGGGTCGCCGCGCCGATGCTGAGATCGTAGGTGCCGGCGAAGGCTGCCGGCGCCGACGTCAGGATCAAGGCGGCACTTAAGGCCGCCGCCTTGAGGGATTTCGAAAATCGATGACTCATGACACTGATCCTTTTGGGCTTACTTTTTGAATTCGATGGGGCCCATCATGCCCGCCTCGTAATGGCCGGGCAGATTGCAGGCGAATTCCAGTTTCATGGGCTTGGTGAATTTCCAGATGATCTCGCCGGACTTTCCGGGTTCCAGCAAAAGGCTGTTCGGATCGTCGTGCGACATCGGTTTCCCGTCGCCGTGATCCATCTTCATGCGCTCAGGATTGATTCGGTCCGCTTCGATCATGCCGTGTTCGGCCATCATCGCCATTTCCTTCTGATGGGCGGCGTGCATGGCGGCCGTACCGATGCCGAATTCATGCAGCAGGGTGCCCTCGTTTCTTATCTTGAAGCGTATGGTTTCGCCGGCTTTGACGCTGATGGACTTGTGATTGTACAAATTGTCCCGCATGACGATCTCGATCGTCCGGTTGACCCCGGCGGCCTTGCCCGGCATGCCGAACTCGAAACCGTGGCCGTGACCGTGACCGCCTTTATGCTCGCCCGCGGCCAGGGCGGCGGTCGCTGGGCCCATTGAAATCATGGCCGTTGCCGCAATGCCGATGAGAGCCCGGCGGACGTGAGAGATTCTTTTGATGGTCGTGTTCATGATTTTACCTCATTTCCAAAACTTGCGAAACGGCCTCGTCCGGAGCGGCAGGGTGTCTGCCGTGCACGCGACGGGGCTTGCCGATGTCTCTTCCCGCCGTACGACGCGACATCGCGGGCGGGGGTCGGCGGCCGGAGCCGCCGGAGAATTCAGGCGGTGCGTTTTGGAGGGCGTTTGAAAGGCGGGATCGGCTGCCCTTGGGCAACCGTCATCGTCGCCAGGGGAATCGTGCGGCCGGCGGCGTCGGTAAACGGGACGGCGCTCGCGGAGAAGACGGCGGTACCGGTACACGCGAGGGAATGACAACAGCCGAATTCCGAGTCGGGCGTATGGCCGGACGGCGCGCTCCCGGACTCATGATGCGAGGATGCATGATGATTGCCCCCGGCGGCGGCGATGCCGTGATCGCCGTGATGGTTGGCGACACCGGTCGCGGCGCTGAACCCGCCCATGCCGAACAGGAGCGCAACGATCACGACGACTCGAACTGCTTTTTTCGCTAAGGACATGCCGCGCGGATACCCGGGTTGCGTAAGGGCCGTTACCGACGAGTATATAGGAAGAAGGAGGCCTTTCCCAATATATAAAAGCCTGAGGACACATGCGTGTGGCCTTCCCCTCACGGGAAGGTTCGGCCGCCGTTCGGCAGACTGCCAGGCCCCGTTTACGTCTCGTTTACGCCGGGGCCTTGGCTTTCTTCTTTTTGTCTTGGGGCTTGGCTTCAGCGGCGGCCTGGTCGGGATCGCGCAGCACGTAGCCCCGGCCCCAGATGGTCTCGATGTAATTCTCGCCGCCGGTCGCGTTCGAGAGCTTCTTGCGCAGCTTGCAGATGAACACGTCGATGATCTTCAACTCGGGCTCGTCCATGCCGCCGTACAGATGATTGAGGAACATCTCCTTGGTCAGCGTGGTGCCCTTGCGTAAAGACAGCAGCTCGAGGATGCCGTATTCCTTGCCGGTGAGGTGGACCGGCTGGCCCTCCGCGTCGACGGTTTGCGCGTCCAGATTGACCGACAGCTTGCCGGTCTTGATCACCGACTGCGAATGGCCCTTGGAGCGGCGCACGATCGCCTGAATCCGCGCCAGCAGCTCTTGTTTATCGAACGGTTTGGTGAGGTAGTCGTCGGCGCCGGTGCCGAGGCCCTTGACCTTCATTTCCGATTCCGTGAGCCCCGAGAGGATCAACACCGGCGTTTCGACGCGGGCGTCGCGCAGGCGCTTGAGCACGTCCATGCCGTGCATATCGGGCAGCATCAGATCGAGGATGATGATGTCGTAATCGTACAGCTTGCCGATTTCCAAGCCGTCTTCGCCGAGATCGGTGGAATCGACCACCATGCCCGCGGATTTCAGCATCAGCTCGATGCTTTGGGCGATAGTGGGGTCGTCTTCAACGAGTAAGGCGCGCATGACGGGGACCCCCAAAATCTTCTCGAAAGGCGTTAACCTTTATTAACTATATTAACCATACGCGCGAACGACTCCCGGCGCAAGGATCGAAAACGGCGCGCAAAACCCTTGAATTCCGGGCCTTTACCAAACCTTAAAGACTCCCCTTCGATACTGGACCCGGGCCTGCTTGCGCGGGCCCGTGTGTGAGATTCGTGGGGTTCGTATTTTTAAAGACTCGTTTTAAGATCCGTGGGAGCCGCGCCGTTCGCCGCTAACGTTACGGCGAACGCGGGGCGGGATAAGGGGTAGGGTGGGGCGTGTCTGTCTTCGCCAGCAACATCGTCAACGCGGTCAACCGGCTGCAGAACTACCAGGCCTACGGCCGGGTGACGGCCATCGTCGGCCTGCTGGTCGAGGTCGGCGGCCTGCAGGGAAGTCTGTCCATCGGCGATCACTGCCGGTTGCGCGGCCGCGGCGAGCGCCAGGTGCTGTGCGAGGTCGTCGGGTTTCGCGACGACCGGGCGCTGTTGCTGCCGTTCGACGCTCTCGGCGGCATCGGGTTGGGGTGCAGCGCCGAAATCGCCTCGACCGATCCCTCGATCTATCCGCATACCTCGTGGCTGGGCCGCGTCGTCAATGCGTTCGGCGAGCCGGTCGACGGCAAGGGGCCGCTCGATTCCGGCGAGACCGCCTATCCCATTCACCGCCAGCCGCCGCACGCCCACACCCGCAAGCGGGTTGCCGGCAAGATCGATTTGGGCATTCGCTCCATCAACGCCTTTCTCACCTGCTGCCGGGGCCAGCGCATGGGCATTTTCGCCGGCTCGGGCATCGGCAAGTCGACGATCCTGTCCATGATGGCGCGCCATACCGACGCGGAAGTCAGCGTAATCGGCTTGGTCGGCGAGCGCGGCCGCGAGGCGCGCGAGTTCATCGAGGACGACCTCGGCGAAGAGGGCTTGGCGCGCAGCGTGGTCGTGCTGGCCTCGTCCGACGAGCCGCCCCTGGTGCGCCGCCAGGCGGCCTACGTCACGATGGCGGTCGCCGAATACTTTCGCGATCAACGCAACGACGTGCTGTGCCTGATGGACAGCGTGACCCGGTTCGCGATGGCCCAGCGTGAGATCAGCCTGTCGGCGGGCGAGCCGCCCGCCAGCAAGGGCTACACGCCCTCGGTGTTCGCCGAATTGCCGAAGCTGCTGGAGCGCGCCGGCCAGGGTAACGAGGAACAAGGCTCGATCACGGGCTTGTTCACGGTGCTGGTCGAGGGCGACGATCACAACGAGCCGGTATCGGATGCGGTGCGCGGCATCCTGGACGGCCATATCGTGCTGGACCGCGCGATTGCCGAAAGGGGCCGCTATCCGGCGGTGAACATTCTGCGCAGTATTTCGCGCGTCATGCCCGCCTGCAACACGCCCGAGGAAAACGCCGTCGTCGCGCGCGCGCGCAAGCTGATCGCGACCTACGAGGACATGGCGGAGCTGATCCGCCTCGGTGCGTACCGGCGCGGCAGCGATCCCGAGGTGGACGAGGCGATCCATTACTATCCGATGCTGGAAACCTTTCTGACCCAGTTGAAATCCGAAAGCACCGGCCTCGCGGCCGGCTACGATCAACTCGCCGGCATTCTTGATATGAAGGCGGTGCTGCATCCCGAGTCGGCGGAGCAGGCGCCGGCAGCGGCGCCAGGACAAACGCAACCGCAAACGCAAGCGCCGTCGCGGGCGCACCCGCAACCGTCGCAACCGGCGCGGCCTCCATTGGCGCAATCTCTGGCGACGGGTGGTTCCGGCGTCCCGCCGCGCCCGGAAGGGACCGTTTCGTGACGAGGCCTGAACGGTAATCATGGCCAAGAGTTTGCAGCCGCTGATTCGATTGCACGGATGGCAGGTGGACGAGAAGCGCCGCCGCCTTGGGGAATTATTGCGGATTGTCGAAAGCCTCGAAGCGCGGATGACTCAACTGCACGAGGAATTGGCGAACGAGCAGGCCGCCGCCGCGGCGTCGCCCGAACTCGCCGGGGTGATCTACGGCAATTACGCGCAGGCGGTGATCGAGACGCGCGCGCAACTGACGGCGTCGATCGAACAGGCCGAGCTTGCGGTGGCATCGGCGCGCGACGCGTTGCGGGAAGCCTACCGGGAACAGAAAAAATACGAGATGACCCAGGAGGCCCGCGACAAGCGCGAGCAGAAAGAACGCAACCGCCTCGAGCAGATCGATCTCGACGAGGTCGGCCTCGAGGTGTTCCGACAGAAGAACCGCCGGCTGTCCTGATTTGCTCTAAAGCCGCGACAGAATCTGCAGGTTGTCCCAACGGGGCTGGCGGTCCTCGATGACGACGGTATGAAGGCGCTCCGAGCCTTCCGCCGCCGCCGCCGTCGTCGTCGTCACCGCCGTTTTGCCGACCGTCACCTGAACCCACCGTCCGATCACCTCGTTGTTGATGTCGTGCAGGATCAGGGCGGCGAGCTCTTCGAGCGAAGTCCACGTGCCGTTCGCAAGATCGTCCAGGTAGCGGCGAAAAGCGTCTTCGCCGAGGATGTATTTATCGGGAATGTACCGTAGCCGGATGCTCGCCCGGCGGCTTTCCTGGGCGGTACCGATGCGGCCCCGGAGCGTGACCACGTAATCGATTTTGACCTCGGGATTGGGCAGGACGCTCAGGAGTTCGCGGCGGGCGGGGGAAGACATGGGTTCGGTCCTCAGGCGATCAGGCCGGCGCCGGCGGTGGTACTCGGCGCCGACGCCGGAATTTCGACGAAGTTCGGCGGCGCGGCCTGAAAACTCAAGCCGCCTTTCATGCCGGTGATCTCGCCCGCGTTGATGAAGATATCCCGGATGTCGTTTCGCATGGTGCCGGGCAGGGGCTGTTGCGAGCGGATGATGAGATCGAGCCGCTTGTCGCGCTCGCCGATCAGGCCGTCGAGTTGAATCCGGCCCAGCCGGCTGAGGCCGACGTCCAGGACGAAGCGCGTTTCGGTATCGCCTTTATCGTCGTCCAGTTTTTTGCGCCGGCGCATGAACAGGTGAATCTGCTCGACCGTGTCGCCGGTATGCAGCGGGATCAGCGCGAGGCGCCAATCCCCGGCGACGGGGTCTTCGGCGATCCGCGAAAGCCGGCTGAATTCGCCGCGCAGTTGATTGGCGAGGGTCGGCCGGGCCTCGTCGAGCAGGCGCAGGGTTTCTTCGCCGAGCCAGGCCCGGATGTCGTTGCCGCGCAGGGCGAACAGGAAAAACAGGATATTGGCGGCCAGGTGCATATCGAGGCGCGGGATCACGGTGTTGATCAATTGATGCGCGGCGAGCGGGTTGGTTTCGTGCAGAACCTGCAGGGCTTCCTTCAGCGCGGGCCAGTCGCGCGCCAGATGGAATTGATCGAGGATCGCCGTTTGAGGACCCGCCGGCGCGGGCGGCGCGAGCGGCCGCCCGGCGATCTCGAAGGTGATGCTCGTGCCCGGCGGCAGAGGCTCGCTCGTCGGCAGGGAAAGTTGCCCGGCCGGGGTTTGCACGAGCGTTTGCCCTGCCGTTTGGCCGAGCGTTTGTCCGGCCGCTGGCGCGCTCGTGACGATGCCGCTCAGGGGCTGTCCGGCGCTCAGCGGGTGCGGCGACAGGGACGGCAACGGCGGCGGCGCGCCGGGCCCGGGCGGCTGCACGGAAACGATCCGGACCGGCACCCGGGTGCCGGGGTGTTGCGCGGCCGGGGCCGCGGCGGTTGCCGACGTCGCTGTTGCCGGGCCCGATTGAGAGGTCGACGGGGAGGTCGACGAGGATGGTGAGGAGGATGTCGAGGAAGGATTGGCGCCGGGCGCACGAGGCTGTGCCGCGGTTGCCGGCGTTTGCGGGAGGCCGAGTCTCGTGGCCGCCGATTTGGCGAGTCCGGCCAGCGCGTCGAAAACCGTTGCCGGTTGCGCGGTTGCCTGAGCCGTCGCCTGAGCCGTTGCCTGAACCGGCGCCTGAACCGATGTGTGTCCGGGGGCGTGCCCGGGCGGTTGCGGCCCCGGCGTGCCGGTGCCCAGAAGCGTGGCGGTCAAAACCTGGGACGGGCTCAGCGAAACGCTCGGCGTCGCGCTCGCCGCCCTCGGCGTTGGGGCGGCGCTCGCGGGCGTTTGTTGCTGCAGCGTCAACGCCGGCAGGCGGCCGTCGATGGCGGTGATCAGGAGTCGCGCTTGCGGCGCCAGGCTTTGCAGCAACAAATTCAAGACGGCATTGTTCGGCAAGGCCAGAGCGGTCGGCACGTTTAGGAGACCGACGGGCGTTTGGATTTGCACGATGCCGGCGGTGTCGGACGGGACGACCGTTCCCTGAATGGCGGTGCCGACGGCGACCTGGGACAGCCCCGGCGGCGGCGCCGGGACCGTGACCACGGGCGGCGGCGGGGCGCTCGACGGCGCCGCCGGTCCAGACGGCGGTGCGCCGGCGGCCGTGGGGGGCACGGGCGGAACGATTTCAGCCATGGCCTATTTTAGAAGATTCGCGGCGATCGCTTCCACGTCATTCGCCGCTTCCGCGTTCGGAAACCGGGTCAGGATCGACGTTTGGCCCCGGATCGCGTCGCGCACCTTGGAATCCCGGCGGATGACCCCCAGCAGCGGCGGCGAGATCTTCAAGAAGCCTTCGCAGGCCTTGAGCAGGGTGTTGTAGGTGCGCTCGCCCTCGCGGGTGGAATTGGCCATGTTGATGACGATCCGGATGTCGGTTTGCGGGGATTCCGCATGGGTCACCTTGATAAAGGCATAGGCATCGGTGAGCGACGTCGGCTCGTCGGTCGCCACCACCAGACACGACCCGGCGTTGTGGGCGAGTGCGCGCACGGTTTTTTCGACGCCCGCGCCGAGATCGAGGATGACCTTGTCGTACGCCGGCGCCAGCACCGCGAGATCGTCGCTCAGGATTTGCAGCCGGCTGGCCGGGACGTTGGCGAGGCCGCCCGAACCGGACCGCCCGGCGATGATATCGAAACCGCCGTCGGCGAACGTGATGATCGCCTGATTGAGGGTCATCCTGCCCGAGATAACGCCGCCGAGATCGTTCTTCGGCATCAGGCCCAGTTGTATATCGAGATTGGCGAGGCCGAGATCGCCGTCGAACAACAGCGTGCGGACGTTCGCCTTGGCCAAGGCGTGCGCCAGCGTGATCGCGAACCAGGTTTTGCCGACGCCGCCCTTGCCGGAGGCCACGGCCATCACGTTGCGGCCCCGGGGGTGGTTGGTGGCGTGCATGCCGAGCGAGGGTTCAGACGTCATTGAGCGATCCCTGTTGTCTTGAACTGTATTGTCCTTCTCCGGCATGGCCGGCTCAAGGCGTTTATACCTGGCCGACCGTTTTGATTCGGGCCTTGGGGTGAACCTCGTTTTGCGACATGACCATGGTCATCGGCCGGAACCGCTCGATGATCGAGCGGACGTAGGGCCGGATGCCGGGACTCGTCAGCAGGACCGGGGTTTCGCCCATCATGGCTTGGCGTTCGAACGTGTTGCGCAACCCGGAAATGAATTCCTGGAGCTTGCTCGGGGCCATGGAAAGCTGGCGTTCGTCGCCTTCGCCCGCGAGCGATTCCGCGAACGTCTGCTCCCATTGCGGCGCCAGGGTGACGAGCGGGATGAAGCCTTGATCGTTGGTGTTCATGTCGCTGATCTGGCGGGACAGCCGGGCGCGGACGTGCTCGGTGATCATGACCACGCTGCGGGTATGGCCGCAGGCTTCCGAAACCGCTTCGAGGATCGTCGCGAGATCGCGGATCGACACCCGCTCAGACAGCAGGTTTTGCAGAACCCGCTGAATGCCGCCGACGGAGATTTGGTTCGGCACGATTTCCGCGATCAGTTTTTGATGTTCCTTGCCGAGATCGTCCATGAGCTTCTGGGTTTCCGCATAGGTCAGGAGCTCGGACATGTTGTCGCGGATCAATTCGGTCAGATGGGTCGTAATCACGGTCGCCGGATCGACCACGGTGTAGCCCCGGAACATCGCTTCCTCGCGGTTGTTTTCCTCGACCCACATCGCCGGTAAACCAAAGGTCGGTTCGTGCGTGGTTTCGCCCGGCAGGGAAATATCCTCGCCGCGCGGGTCCATGACCAGAAGCATCGTCGGGCGCAGGTCGCCGCGGCCCGCCTCGATCTCCTTAACCCGGATGACATAGGTATTGGCCGGCAGTTGCATATTGTCCTGGATGCGCACGCTCGGCATGACGAAGCCCATGTCGCTGGCGAGCTGGCGGCGCAGCGCCTTGATCTGCTCGGTCAGGCGTTGGCCGTCGCGCGGGCTGTTGATCAGCGTCAGCAGGCCGTAGCCGAGTTCCAGGCGCAGGTAATCGATGCGCAAGGCCGTGGCGATCGGTTCCTCGGCGACCGGCGTTTCGGCGGCCTTGGCTTCCTCGACCAGCAGGTCTTCCTCGCGCTTCTTGACCTCGAACTTGTTGATGTACCAAGCGATGGTGCCCGCGCCGCCGGCGAGGACGGCGAACGGCAGGAACGGCATGCCCGGCAGCAGGCCCATGCCTCCCAACAGGACCGCGCTCATGGTCAACGCCCGGGGGCTGCTCGCCAATTGCTTGATCAGGGCCCGGTCGGTGGCGCCGGTGATACCGGCTTTGGTGACGACCAGGCCGGCGGAGGTGGAAACGATCAATGCCGGGATCTGCGTGACCAAACCGTCGCCGACGGTCAGGCGGGTAAAGGTGTTGGCGGCGTCGGCGAACGGCATGTCGTGCTGGGCGATGCCGATGATCATGCCGCCGATGACGTTGATGAAGGTGATCAAGAGGCCGGCGATCACGTCGCCGCGGACGAATTTCGCGGCGCCGTCCATGGCGCCGAAAAAGGTGCTTTCATCCTCGAGTTCCTTGCGCCGGGCGCGGGCCTGATCCTCGGTGATCAGTCCCGAGGACAAATCGGCATCGATGGCCATCTGTTTGCCCGGCATGGCGTCCAAGCTGAACCGGGCCGCGACTTCCGCGATCCGGCTGGCGCCCTTGGTGATCACGATGAAGTTCACGATGATCAGGATCGCGAACACGATGATGCCGATGATGAAATTGCCGCTCATGACGAAATCGCCGAAGGCCTGGATGATTTTGCCGGCTGCATCGGTACCGGTGTGCCCGCCGCCGAGAATCAGGCGGGTCGAGGCCAGGTTGAGCGACAACCGCAACATGGTGGCCAGCAGCAGGACGGTCGGGAAGGAATTGAACTCCAGCGGCTTCTCGATAAAAAGCGCCGTCATCAGAATCAGGACGGAGAAGGTGATCGAGACCGCGAGGCCCGCATCCATGAGCCACGTGGGCATCGGCAGGATGAGCACGACCAGAATGAGGATGACGCCGATCGCCATGGCGATGTCGCTGCGCGACAACGCCTTGATGATACGTTTGGAGTCCCATCCCCCCGTTTTTGCGCCGCCGGCAGGAACGATGTCGGATGCGGCTCCGGATGTCGGCGTCGCGGACGGTTCGGCCATGCTTGTTCCTCGTGTTACTCGCCGTAGTTACGTCTATCTGAGCCGTTTCGGTCTTTAACTTTTTCTCATCGGTCTGTTCGGTTTCGCCTACGCGACGGGCCGGTCGCCGCCGTCGCCGGGCAAGGGCACTTCGTGTCCATCGATGCTGTATTGTTTGAGCTTGTTGCGCAGGGTGCGAATCGAGATGCCGAGAATGTTCGCCGCGTGCGTGCGGTTTCCGAGGCAATGCTGCAGCGTGTCGATGATCAAGTCGCGCTCCACGTCGGCCACGGTTTGTCCGACCAGCCCTTGCGTCGGGCGCCCGTCGTTCGGTCCGCCGTCGGCGCCGGTGTGCGCTTCCGCCGTCATGGATGCAGCCGGGGAGCCGGCTCTGCCGGACAGCATGATCGCCTCGGAGCCGATTTCCGTGCCCTTGGCCAGCAGGACGGCGCGATGCATGGTGTTTTCAAGCTCGCGCACGTTGCCGGGCCAGGCATGTTTCAGCAAAATCGCTTCGGCCTCGGCAGAGAGCGGCAATGCCTCGACATCGTTCGACGCGGCGTATTTCTTGGCGAAATGTTCGGCCAGGACCGGGATATCCTTGGGCCGTTCCGCGAGGGAGGGCAGGACCAGGTTCACCACGTTCAGGCGGAAGAACAGATCTTCGCGGAACGTGCCCTTGGCGACTTCGTCCTCCATCAACCGGTTGGATGTGGCGATGATGCGGACATCGATTTTCACGGGCCGCGCGCTGCCGATACGATCGATCTCGCGCTCCTGCAGGGCGCGCAGCAGTTTGGCTTGCAGGCGCGGGTCCATTTCGCTGATTTCGTCGAGCAACAGCGTGCCGCCGTTGGCTTCTTCGAATTTACCGAGGCGGCGGGCGACGGCGCCCGTGAAGGCGCCTTTTTCATGGCCGAACAATTCGGATTCAAGGAGATTTTCGGGAATTGCCGCGCAATTCACGGCGACGAAGCGCTTGTCCCGGCGGCCGCTCTTGTTGTGGAGATACCGTGCCAGGATTTCCTTGCCGGTTCCGGACGGCCCGGTCACGAGAACGCTGGCGTCGCTCGGCGCGAATTGATCGGCGAGCTTGAGAATGGCCGCCATTTTGGGGTCTGCATAGACGACGGCATGGGCTTCCTCGGTGATGGCGGTCAGCACCGCGCCGATGAGCTCGGCATCCGGCGGCAGCGGGATGTATTCCTTGGCGCCGGCTTTGATCGCGCGGACCGCCGCTTGCGTGTCCGTACCGATGCCGCAGGCGACGACCGGCACGTGAATCCGTTCCGCCTGCAGGCTTTGAACCAGCGTGGTGATGTCCTGGCGGACATCCACCATGACCAAATCGGCTCCTTGACCGGAGCGAAGCGCATTCAAGCCGCTTTCGACATTGTCCACGTGCGCGACTTTCGCGCCCCGGCTAACGGCGATCTGGCTGGCAGCGCCGATTTGGCCTTCGAGGGTTCCGATGATGAGTAGGTGCATCGTTGTTCTCCGTACGGACGGTTGTCTAATCGAAATATTGAACGCGTTTGGCCGGGGGTAGAATGCTGTTCAGCAGCATTTCCAGCCGCCGCGGGTTTTCTTGTCGGCCGATGGAGGAGGTGCCCATCAAATAAACGTTATTGATGAGGGCCTCTTCCGCCGAGTTGCGTTCGAGTTTGTTGGCAAGAGGCATGAACACCATGTTTGCAAGCACGGCGCCGTAGAATGTCGTGAGCAGGGCGACGGCCATGGCCGGGCCGATGGTCGACGGGTCCTGCAGGTTGCTCAACATTTGAACCAAGCCGATGAGGGTGCCGATCAGGCCCATCGCCGGCGCGAATTCCGCGGCCCGGCGTAAAACATTGGTGCTTTTATTGTGGCGTTGAATGGTCGCGCTCAGATCGCGGCCCATGATGGTTTCGACTTCCTCGCCGGGCGTGCCGTCGACGACCAAGGAAACGCCCTTGTGGAGAAAGGGCTCGTTGGTCAGCGAGTCGACGATACCCTGCAGGGCCAAGACGCCGTTGCGGCGCGCCAACTCGGCGATTTCCAGAACGTGAGTTGCCGCATCGGAGGCATCGCGGCTCGTGTAAACGAAGGTATTCGTCACGACCTTCGCCGTTTGCCCGATTTCCGTCAGCGAAAAGCATATGGTCACGACGGCGAGCGTGCCGCCGATCACGATCGCGACGGCGGGCAAGTTGAAAAACGACTTCGGATCGCCGCCGAGAACGATGGCGGTTGCGATCAAGGCAAAGCCGCAGGTCATGCCGATGATCGTGGCAAGGTCCATGCTTTTGCGCTTCGGGCGCGGCGCGATGCGGGTATTGCCTTCCGCCATGGATTAGCCGCGATCCTCTTTGATGATTTCCGTCATGGTGATGCCCAAACGGTCTTCGACGACGACAACCTCGCCGCGGGCGACCAGGCGGTTGTTGACGTAGATATCGATCGCTTCGCCGACCTTGCGGTCCAATTCGACGATGGCGCCCTTGCCGAGCTTGAGAAGTTGGCTCACTTGCATGGATGATTTTCCAAGCACGGCCGAAACCTGCACGGGGATATCGTAGACCGCCTCCAGGTCCTGTACGCTGGAGAACTCGTCGGCCAGCGCGGTGCCTTGCGGCGGAGTCGCGCGGGCGTCGTCGGCTTCCTTGGCGCCGTTATCGGCGCCGTTGGAGTCCAGTTCGGATAGTTCGAGATTCGTGTCTTCTTCGGCCATGATCGTCTCCTAATAACGGGCGCTCACGTTTCCTCGTCTTTACGGGTGTCGGGTGGAGCGGAAGTCGCGGCTTTCGATTGTACATCGTTTTCGGCGTCCTGAACGCCGGCGCTTGAGGGGCTTTCGGCATTTTGACCGGTTCTCACGCTTTCCACGCTTTCCGCGCGATCGGCCGATCCATCGGCACTCGGCCCATCGGCGCTCGGCATGTTTTCGGCGATATGAAAATCGATTTCCCGCCACAACGCCTCGGTGTCGCGAGAGGCGGTGCCGGTTCCCCATTCGATTCGGCAATCGCCCGGCGGCAAGGTTTCTTCCGCATTGAGGACGACCTTTCCCTCAAAGCCGGTTTCGCTGATGATGGGGCCGAGCCGAGCCGAGATGTTCTCGTGTAAAGAGGCGCTGACCGTGATGGTCAAGCGGGGTTCGTCGATTACCTTCTCCATAATCGACTGAATAACCTGTTCGACTTCTTCGGCCGCGCCGCGGTTGCTGAAATGAGGAAACATCTTGCGGGTAATCGCCGCGGCGACATTGATGGCGTCGCGCACGGCCGATGTATTGGCTTCGTCCTGGCGGCGGAACATGCCGTTGATTTTCTCCGTGATCGATTCGAGGGCCGTGGCCGTCGTTTGTTCGGCGCCCGCGAGCGTTTCGCGAATGCCTTGCTCTTTGCCGGCGGCAAATCCTTCGTCGCGGGCGGCGGCGACCTCTTCTTCGCTGAATGTGGGGACGATAATCTCCGGCTCGGGTTCGGCTGCCTCTTCATCGGACATGTCCTCGTCCTCGGGCCGGTCGTTCACCGGGGGCCGGTCGAAGTCGTAATTAAAGAGAAATTTTTCAACAGCCGTCATGACGGATACTTTCCCGCGATCATCCTAGAATACCAATTCATCTTCATCCGAGCCGCTGGCGATAGCGATTTCGCCGGCGTCGGCGAGGGCCTTGGCGGCGGTGACGATGGCGGCCTGGGC
>JBBDTH010000180.1:0-14143 GCA_040904505.1 Rhodospirillales bacterium
AAGTGCAGCCGGCTGCACGGGCATTCCTTCCGGGTCGGCATTTACGTGGTGGGGCCGGAAGACCCCGCGACCGGGTGGGTCATGGATTTCGCCGAGATCAAGGCGGCGTACGAACCCGTGCGGCTTGTATTAGATCATTATTATCTAAACGACATCGCTGGCCTCGAGAACCCGACAAGCGAAGCGATCGCGCGGTGGATCTGGCGGCGCCTCAAGCCGAGCCTGCCCCAACTCAGCAAGGTCAAAATCTGGGAAACCTGCACCGCCGGGTGCGTCTATCGCGGCGAGGATTAGGCGCCCAAAGACCGGGCTCCGAGGCTTAACCACGGGACCGCGACCCCAACGGGTTTGGCAAACTCAAAAACCACGGTATAGTCGTCGTAACGAAAAGATCACCCAAAGCCGCTACAAGCGGCGGGATCGGCGGCGTGGAACCGCGAAGGTTCGAGGCTGCTATGGGAGGTGCCTATGCCGCAATACGAAGAGATTACCGTCGACGGGAGTCCCACGCGGTTGTGCGTGGGCACGCCCTCGGGCACGGGGCCGCATCCGGCCATGGTCGTCATGTGCCACGGCGCCGGCCTTGACGGTTTCACGGAAGATCGGGTCGATCAATTGGCGAAAGCCGGGTACGTGACGGCGGCGCCCGATATGTTCCACCGCATTCCTCATATTACCGACTCGGCGGAAAAGCGCGCGAATATGACCGATACCGAGATCGCCAACGATATTGTCGCGACCATCGATTACCTGCAGGCGCGCGAGGACGTCGAGGGCACGCGCATCGGTATCGTCGGCCATTGCATGGGTGGGCGGATGTCGTTTCAGGGTGCCATCGTGAGCGACGCCATCAAGGCCTGCGTCGTTTATTACGGCGGCAACATGATGAAAGCCTGGGGCTCGAACGAACCCAAGACTCCGTTCGAGCAATTGGATCAGATCACCTGCCCGGTAATCGGGTTTTTCGGGCTTGAAGACGCCAACCCGTCGCCGGCCGACGTGGATGAAATCGAAGCCAGCCTGAAGGCGAACGGAATCGATTACGTGTTTCACCGTTACGAAGGCGCGGGCCACGCCTTTCAGAATTTTCTGAACGAGAAAAGCTACCGGGAAGAGCCGACGAAGGATTCCTGGACGCACATGCTGGCATTTCTTAAAAACCACCTTGGTTAAACCGGAATCAATATCAAAAGGGGGAAGTATGGTCCGCTATCAAGACCTGACGGTCGACGGGAATACCATGAGAACATTGGTGTCCGAAGCCGAAGGCAACGGCCCGCATCCGGGCGTCGTCCTGATGTTTCATGTCGGCGGGTTCGATGAATTCACGGAAGATTTTGCCGTGAAGCTGGCCAACGAAGGCTATACGGTCGTCGCGCCCGACGTCTTTCACCGGATACCCGGCATTACGGAGGGCGATGAAAAACGCGCCAATATGACCGACCCCCAAGTCGAGCGCGACATCCTGGCCGCGCTCGAGTATCTCAAGACGCTTCCCGACGTGTCGACGTCGCGGCTCGGCATCATCGGGCATTGCATGGGCGGGCGCATGGCCTACCAGGGTGCCATCGTGAGCGACGACTTCAAGGTCTGCGTCGTCTATTACGGCGGCCATATGTTCAAGACCTGGGGCGACGGTTCGAAAACGCCTTATGAACGCCTGGATCAATTCACGGGCGATTTTCTCGGCCTGTTCGGCGCGGACGATAAAAATCCCTCACCCGAAGACGTGAAAAAGATCGTCGCCCGGCTCGACGAACTCGGTATCGACACCACAGTGCATACCTTCGAGGACGCGGGCCACGCGTTCCAGAACTTCGTCGCGCCGCAACGCTACCGCGCGAAGCAGGCCGTCGAGGCCTGGAATATCATGATGGCGTATTTGAAGGATCGTTTGGGTTAGCCGCGTCCCGTGTACGGGTTCACGCCCTGTTCGGCGATCCACGCGCCGGTTGGCGGCGTCCCGGTCTGGTAAAACACGTCGATCGGAATGCCGCCGCGCGGATTGAAGTAACCGCCGATGCGCAGCCATTTCGGGTTCGCCGCCGCGACGATCGTCTCCGCGATCGTGACGGTGACGTCTTCATGGAACGCGCCGTGGTTGCGAAACGACGCGAGATAGAGCTTCAAGGACTTGCTTTCCACCAACCGCGTGCCCGGCACGTAGTCGATGACGAGATACGCGAAGTCCGGCTGGCCGGTGATCGGGCACAGGCAGGTGAACTCGGGGCAAGTGAAGCGCACCGAGTAATTTTTGTCTTTTTTCGGATTCGGCACGGTTTCCAGCACGGCCGTCTCGGGCGATGACGGCACGCCCACCCGCCGGCCGAGTTGCGTCAGCCCAGCCGCTTTCTTCGAGGATTTTTTTGTCGCCGCCTTTTTTTTGGTCGTTTTCGCCATCAGCTTGCCTCATATGCCTCGATATCGCCGCGCGCCATCCGTTCGCGGAAAGACTCCGCGAACGCCTCGAAGCGGTGTTCGCGGATCGCCGCGCGCATGCCCGCCATCAGCGCCTGATAATAATGCAGGTTATGCCAGGTCAACAGCACCGCGCCCAGGATTTCGTTCGCCTTGACGAGATGGCTGATATAGGCGCGGCCGTAAGACCGGCAGGCCGGGCAGGTGCAGGTTTCGTCCAGGGGCCGGGGATCGTCCGCGTGCCGCGCGTTGCGCAGGTTGACGGTCCCGCGCGCGGTGAAGGCCTGGGCGGTGCGCCCGGAGCGGGTCGGCATCACGCAATCGAACATGTCGATGCCGCACGCCACCGCGTTCACCAGGTCCTCGGGCCGGCCGACGCCCATCAGGTAGCGGGGCCTGTCGCGGGGCAACAGGGGCGCGGTCTCGCCGAGCACGCGAAGCATGACCTCGGGGCCCTCGCCGACGGCGAGGCCGCCGATGGCGTAGCCGTCGAACCCGATGGCCCGGAGCGCTGCGGCCGACTCGGCGCGGAGATGCCGGTACACGCCGCCCTGCACGATCCCGAACAGTCCGTAGCCCGGGCGCGCCGTGAAGGCGGCTTTCGAGCGTTCCGCCCAGCGCATGGAAAGGCGCATGGATTCGGCGGCTTCATCTTCCGTCGCGGGAAACGGCGTACACTCATCGAACGCCATGGCGATGTCCGCATCCAACAAGTTTTGAATCTCGACGGCGCGTTCGGGCGTGAGTTCGTACGAGGCGCCGTCGATGTGGGACTGAAACGTGACGCCGCGTTCGTTCATGGTGCGCAGTTTCGCGAGCGACATCACTTGAAAGCCGCCCGAGTCGGTCAGGATCGGGCCGGGCCAGTTCATGAATGCGTGCAGGCCGCCGAGTTTCGCGATTCGTTCGGCACCGGGGCGTAACATTAAATGATACGTGTTGCCGAGGATGATCTCGGCGCCGGTGGCGCGCACCGCCTCGGGCGTCATGCCCTTGACCGTCGCGGCCGTGCCGACGGGCATGAACGCGGGCGTCTCGATCATACCGTGGGCGGTTTCGAGGACGCCGACGCGGGCGTCGCCGTCGCTTGCGTGTACCGTGAAGGTGAGGCCGCTCATGGCGTCTCCGCGCGCGTCAGCAGGCAGGCATCGCCGTAGGAATAGAACCGGTAGCCGCGCGCCACGGCGTGCGCATAGGCCGCTTTCATGCGCGCGGTACCGGCGAAGGCGCAGACCAGCATGAACAGGGTCGATCGCGGCAAATGAAAATTGGTCAGCATTCCGTCGGCGATCTTGAAACGGTATCCGGGGGTGATGAACAGCGACGTCTCGCCGCTGAAGGGCCGCACCGTACCATCATCGTCCGCGGCTGTCTCCAACAGGCGCAGCGCGGTCGTGCCGACCGGGATAACGCGCCCGCTGGTTGCGCGGGTTCGGTTGATCGCGTCCGCGGCGTCGGCGCCGATGCTGCCCCATTCGGCGTGCATCTTATGCTTGGCGAGGTTCTCGGTTTTGACCGGCAGGAACGTGCCGGCGCCGACGTGCAGGGTCACGCGCGTTTGGCCGATGCCGTTTTTTTCGAGCGCGGCCACGAGTTCGGGCGTGAAATGCAACCCGGCGGGCGGCGCGGCGACCGCGCCGGGATTCTCGGCGAACATGGTTTGATAATCGTGGCGGTCCCGCCGGTCGGGCAAGGCCTCGCGTTTGATGTAAGGCGGCAACGGCATGGCGCCGTGCCGTTCGAGGGCCTCGCGCAGCGCGTCGCCCGACTGCGAAAACGCCAGCACGATCTCGCCGGCCTCGCCTTTTTGCGTCACCGTGGCGGCGAAACCGGGGGCGAAATCGATGCTATCGCCCGGCGTCAGTTTGCGTGCCGGACGCGCGAAGGCGCGCCAGGTGGTCGGGGTTTCTTCCTTATGCAGCGTGACCTCGATCTTGGCGGCGCGACGCCGGCCCGTGAGGCGCGTCGGCACCACGCGGGTATCGTTGAAGACCAGCAGATCGCCCTTAGCCAACAAATCGGGCAGATCCTTGATCGTGCGGTCTTCGAACGAGTCGCGCACCACCAGCAGGCGCGCCGCGTCGCGCGGGGCAACCGGGCGCTGGGCGATACGCTCGGGCGGCAGATCGTAGTCGAAATCGCCGAGATGCAGGATCGTTTCGGTCATAAGCGCTCCCGAAAAACCAGGAAAAGTCTGCCATGACAACGCTTTTTTTACGCTTTTGCGGGATAGTGGCAAAAGGGGAGACTTCCGATGATGGTTCACGTAAAGCCGGCGGCCGCCGAATTGATCGGTACCTTCGTGATCGTTTTCGCCGGATCGGGGGCGATCATGGCCGACGTGATGTCGGGCGGCGCGCTCGGGACCGTTGGGGTCGGCCTGGCGTTCGGGCTTGCATTCGGCGTCATGATTCTGGTGTTCGGCCCGGTTTCCGGCGCGCACTTCAATCCGGCGATCAGCCTAGTGATGCTGGCGGTGCGCGGATTGCCCGTGCGAACGATGCTGATCTACGTTACGGCGCAGATCCTGGGGGCTTTGATTGCCGCGTTTCTCCTTCGCGAATTGCTCGGCACCGTCGCGATGATCGGCACGCCGATGCCAAACAGGCAGATCGCCGCGGTCGCGGGCATTGCGCCGAATCTGATGATTCTCATCCTCGAATTCATCTTTACGGCCCTGGTGGCGGGAGTCGTCCTAAGCGTGACCGGGGATACGCACATACGGGGGCCTCTGGCGGCCGTCGCGGTCGGCGCCGCGATCATGCTGGCCATGCTCGTCGTCGGCCCCTTGAGCGGTGCGGGCTTGAACCCGGCGCGTTATCTCGGTCCGGCCGCGGCGTCGGGTTCCCTCGACTTCTTTTTGGCGTATATCTCGGCACCCATCGCCGGCGCGTTCGCCGGCGCGCTTTTATACCGGCTCGTGATCGACCGCCGGGGCGTTTAAGCCGCCGGGACATCCTCTACGATATAGGCGCGAGCTGTTGCGCTGCTTTGCCGACCACGTCCGCCAGTTCTTTTTCGGCGCCTGTGAAGGGGTGTGGCGTGTCGCCGGTACCGACGGCAATTTGCGTATAAGACGCGCCCGGCCCGGCCTCGTAGAGCGCCTTGCGCGCGTCGGCATCCTGCAAAACGTTTGCATCGCCCCTGCCGAAAATATCGTAGGTCGGCACGGCGACGCGCGCGACCGTGTTCAGGGCGCTGACCCGGCCTTGGCCGTTGGTGCCGAGGCCGAGGCCGAGAAAGCCGGCGACGGGCAACGGTCCCTGGTCGCGTTCCTCGGCCAGGAACGCGCACAAATTGCGCGCGCCCATGCTGAAGCCGAGCAGCAGAACCTTTTTCGCGCCGTATTTTTGAAGCGCCGCCATGGCCGTGCGCGTGCGCGCGTACGATTCGGGAAAGACGTACGGGTCTTCGGCTGGGCCTTGTTCGTAGTATTCGAACTCGTCGCCCGCTTTCGGGTCGGGCCGCGCGATGGACAGCGTGGTGTAGCCGAGATCGTTCAGGCTCCGGCGCAGGATGCCGACGGGCGGCGAATCCGCGTTCGTCTTGCTGCGCCCGTGAATCAGCACGACGCCGACGTCGCCCGTGCCCTTGAGCAGCAATCCCTGGAACCGGTCGCTGCCGCCGTGATCCGCCGAATTGAGGGTGAGGTCGAGGGTGTTGTCCTGCGATGCGTCCATGATCGTTCTCCCGGGTCGATATATCGGCGGGATTGTCGGCCGGATCGCGCACGCGGTCAACGCCCGTGCCCGCAACATCGGCCGAACTCCCCGGACTTTGGTTTTCGGGCGATATGCGCTATAGAAACCGCCGGAATTCAAAACGCCATCACCCTCAATTACAGCACGAGTCTTTCATGTCCTTGATCCCCGCCTTCGATCCGCCCCACGCCGATGAATCTCCCGAGGATGCCGTCCGCCGGATCGAGGCATTGGCCGATATCCGCCGCGCGCCGAACGGTCCGGGTCATATGATCTGGCACGTGTGGGGGACGGGAACGCCGCTGGTGTTGCTGCACGGCGGTTACGGCTCCTGGCTGCATTGGATTCGCAACATTCCTTATTTCGCCAAGCGGTTCACGGTCTTCGCCGCGAGCATGCCCGGCTTCGGCGACTCGAGCGATTTGGAAGATCCCCAAACGATCCAACACCTCGCCTCGGTCGTATCCGCCGGCATCGATCACGTCATCCCCAAGGACACGCCCTTTCATATGGTCGGATTTTCCTTCGGCGGAATCGTCGGCGGCAACGTGGCGGCCCTGCAGGGCGAACGGCAACTGTCGCATACGTTCTCGGGCTCGAGCGGCATGGGGCTCACGCGCAACCGGCTCGAGGAATTCCACAGTTGGCGCGCGGCGGAAACCGAAGAGGCGCGCATGGCCGCGCACCGGAAAAATTTGGAAATCCTGATGATCGCCGA
Organism: Rhodospirillales bacterium; assembly: GCA_040904505.1. Classification (GTDB taxonomy): domain Bacteria; phylum Pseudomonadota; class Alphaproteobacteria; order Rhodospirillales; family CALINB01; genus CALINB01. Next base: position 6,838 of record JBBDTH010000180.1, read on the forward strand.
TCCGAACAAGGTCGACGACTTGGCGCTCTATATTCAAAACTGGAACACGCCGAAAGGCCGGGTGCGCAGCCATAAGATGGGCCAGGCCGACAGCCTGAGCGAGGCGTTGTCCAAGGCAAACTGCCGCCTGATGGGGTTGTACGGCAGTTGCGACGCCTACGGCAAAGGCCATCTGCACGAGCGCGTCGCCTATTTGAGCAAATTCCGCGACGATCTGATCTTCCGCCAAATCGAGGGCGCGGGGCACTGGGCCTGTTTCGAGGCCGCCGATACGTTCAACGAGATGTATCTCACCATGCTCGACGAGATCGGAGCATGATCGCTATTTCTTGACGTGATCGCGCTTGAAGGTCTCGTAGAATTTGAGTGCGGCCAGTGCGATCGCCGCGTTGCTCAATTCATCGAATACCGGAACCCCGGCGTCGAGCGCGATGCGGCGGAAATGGCGTTTGATCTCCTCGGTTTCCGGATCGCCCTCCGAGCGCAGCGCCAGCAGGAAATGGGCCTGGCCCGGATAGCGTTCCTGAATGCGAAACGCCGCCTTCAGAAGATTTTCCATCACGCTCGGCGGCGTGCGGCCCCTAAACGCCGCCATGTTCAGGTGCATGACCAGCGCGTCGGGTTTGCTGTAGGCGTAAATCGCATCCATGATTTTTTCCGCGATGGCGCCTTCTCCCTGGCGCAGGGTACCGACCGGCGCGTCGACCGGGTTGTCGATGCTGGTGCCCGGCGGCAGATTGAGCGCCCGCAGTGCCGCGACCGATTTCGAGTCGAACGGCGGCATGGAAAGGCCCCGGCGGGCATAGAAATCCGAGGCCAGCACGCTGGTGCCGCCGCCGTTGCCGAACAGCATGATCCGGTCGCTCGGCCGGTCGTCGCGCGGCTCGAGGTTCTGGAACGCGAGCAGGGTGTCGATAAACTCATCGAGCGTGTCGACCAGCACGCAGCCGGTTTGCTTGGAGAGCGCGAGCCAGACGCTTTCGTTGCCGGCGAGCGCGCCGGTGTGGGATGCGGCGGCGCGCGAGCCCTGCTCGGTGCGCCCACCCTTGAGGATCACGACCGGCTTTTTCGCTTTCGCCGCGCGCAAGGCCTCGAAGAAACGGCGGCCGTCGCGGACCTGTTCGAGATAGGCGCCGATCACCTTGGTTTGCGGATCGGCGAGATAAAATTCGAACAGTTCCGTCGGGCCGAGATCGGCGCAATTGCCGATTGAGACCACGCCGCTGAACGCGACGCCGCGGCGTTGCCCGCGGGTGACGATGTCGGTGCCGAGGCCGCCGCTTTGCGAGATCACGCCGACGGTGCCGGTCTCCGCCGATGACGCCTCGACGAACGTGATGCCGCCGCGCGGCGAATACAGCCCGAGGCAATTGGGGCCGAGGACCCGGCAGTTGTTGGCGCGCGCCGCCGCGAGCAGATCCTGTTGCAGGGAAACGCCCTCGGCGACCTCGCCGAAGCCGCTCGAGATGACTTGCGCGAACTTCAGGCGGCCCTTGGCCGAGGCGATCACCTTGGCGACGCCGGCGGCGCCGACGGCGATGTAGGCGTAATCGACGGGCTTCGGCGTGTCGGCCAGCGAGGGATACGCCTTGTACCCGTCGATCTCGTCCGCCTTCGGATGAATCGGATAGATATCGCCCTTGAAACCGAATTCCTTGATGCGGCGCAGAAACGTGTTGCCGATGGTTTCGCTGCTCGAGGACGCCCCGACGATGGCGACGGTTTTCGGGATGAACAGAGGCTCGTAGTAGGCGGCGGCGTCTTGCGGGGACGCCGTTTCGGTTGTGTCGGAAGCGGTCATGAGGATTTCTGTTCCGTCAGGATAAAACGGGCATCGACGGCAACGGCGCTCGTGTCCGAAACGATCAACGGGTTGATGTCGGCTTCGGCGATATCGCTTTCGAGCTGCATCAGGAGCCCGTTTTCGCCGCCGACTTTCATCAGGACGTCGACGATGGCATCTTCGGACACGGGCTTTTGGCCGCGCACGCCCTTGAGCAGCGGCGCGCCCTTGAGCTCGGCCAGCATCTCGCGGGCGTCGATCTCTTCGATGGGGCAAATGCGAAAGGCGACGTCCTTGAGGACCTCGACGAAAATGCCGCCCAGGCCCACCATCACCAGGGGGCCGAACTGGGGGTCCTTCAGGCCGCCGACGACGAGCTCCTGGCCGGCCGGCGCCATTTCCTCGATCAGATAGCCGTCGATGCGCGCGCCCTTGATCTTGGGGGCTTGCGCCATCGCGGCGATCGCCTGTGTGACCTCCTCGGCGGTCTGCAGGCCGACCTTGACGCCGCCGGCGTCGCTTTTGTGCAGGATGTCTTGCGACATGACCTTGACCACGACCGGGAATTTAATGCCGTTCAGGTCGGCCGCCGCCGTTTCGGCGTTCCGGGTGACGACGGATTGCGGCACGCCGATGCCGTACTCGGCGAGCATGTGCTTACCGGCGGATTCGTCGAGGGCCTTGCGGTTGTCGGCGCGGGCTTTGGCGATGGTTTCTCGGGCGGTCATGGATATGCTAAACCTTATATCGTTATATCGTTGTCGGCCAATATTGCATCAGGTGTTTGCCGATGCCGTTCGTGAGGCGAAGGCGTTGGATTTCTAACATGCGGATCAGGTAATCGCGAGTCCGGCTCGGAGCGATGACGTCTTGCGTGGAATACACCGACGCGAATCCCCAGACGTCGCTTTCCTGGGCGATGTCGGCGAACGCTTCCTCGAAGCCGTCGTCGCCGGGCTCCTTGTTGTGCACGATCTTGGTCGCGGCCACCGGGTCCATGAAGCTGACCTCGGCGGTCGGCCAGCACACGATATCGTCGGAGTGCCGCCCGCCGCCCATGGCGACATAGGCACGGCCGTAGCTCTTGCGCATGATCACGGTCAGCGTCGGCACCGACAGCAGGCAGGTCGAGTTCATGAAATTCATGATGTGGCCGGGGGCGGCTTGGCGTTCGGCCTCGAGCCCGATGAAGAAGCCCGGCGTGTCGACGAACTTGATGATCGGAATATTGAAGGAATCGCACAGCACCTGAAAGGCGATCATCTTGTCGATGGCCTCGACGTCCATGGCGCCGGCCTTGTGAATCGGATTGTTGGCGATCACGCCGACCACGTGGCCGTCGAGACGCGCCAGCGCCGTGACCGCCGGTTTGCCGTAGCGGGGTTTCATCTCGAACAGCGACTCCTTGTCGAAGACGCGTTCGAGAATCTTCTTCACGTTGTAAACCTGGGTGCGCCGTTCGGGCATGAGCGTATGGATATCGTCCATCTCCTCGCCCGAGCCTTCCGTGACGGCCGCGCGCGGCGGGGTCTCGCGATTGTTGCTCGGCATGTAGCCGAGATAGGTGCGAAGCATTTCCATCGCTTCTTCGTCGGTATCAACGGCATGGTCGATCAGGCCGGTCGTTTCCAGATGCAGTTTCCAGCCGCCGAGTTCCTCGAGATCGACCTCGCGGCCGATGGCTTTCGACACCAGCTTGGGCGAGGAGACCGCCATGCAGGACCCTTTGCGGATCACGGCGAAATCGGAACAACAGGTCAGCCAGGCCGACGAGCCGAACGAAAATCCGAGGGCGGCGGCGACCCACGGCACCGTGCGGTCGCGCAGGAACTGGCCCTTGTCGTTGCCGAGCAATTGCCCCATGCCGCGCGAACCCATGGCGTCCGGCAGACGCGCGCCGGTGGATTCGCCGATGAATAGCATCGGGATGCCCTTTTGCTGCGCGGTGGTTTTGACCCAGCCGAGTTTTTTGGAGTTGGTTGCGCTGGTCGAGGCGCCCTTGACGGTGAAATCGTTGACGACGAACGCGACGTCGCGGCCGTTGATTTTGCCGTAGCCGGTGATTTTGCCGTCGGTCGGCGTTTTAGCGGCGTCCTCGGGATAAACGCCCGAGGTGCCGAACAGACCGGATTCGACGAAGGTGCCGGGATCGAGCAGCTTGTCGATGCGTTCGCGCGCGTTCAACTCGCCGCGCTCGCGCCGCTTGGCGAGCTTCGCCTCGCCGCCCATGGCGAGGGCTTTTTGGCGCCGCGCTTCCAGATCGGCGAGGCGCTCATCCCAGGACTTATCGACAAATCCGAGGCCGCTGCGCAGGCCTTGTTCGGGCGCCGCCCCCGCCGGTTTGGCTTCCGCTTTTGGGTTCGCCTTCGCCGCGCCGGATGTCGTCGTGGGTTTGGATTCGGCCATAGTCTTCTCCTTTGATTACGACGCCAGGCTGCCGGTCAGGCCCGTGTGCAGATCGCCGCCGATAAACGCTTCGGAGTCGAGTACCTTAACGAGAAACGGAATGTTGTGCTTGACGCCGTCTATGGCGAAATTCTGCAACGCCTCCTTGAGCCGCGCAATGGCTTGATTGCGGTCCGCGCCGTGGGCGATGACCTTGGCCAGCATGGGGTCGTAAAACGGCGTGATTTCCTGGCCTTCGGCGTAGCCGGTATCGATGCGAATCCCCGTCATGCCGAACGGCGGGCGGTAGGTGTTCAGGGGGCCGGGCGAGGGGAAGAACTTCACCGGGTCTTCGGCATAGACGCGGGCCTCGATGGCATGCCCGTGGCGTTCGATGACGGCGGGCAGGATATCGTCGAGGGCATGGCCGGCGGCCGAGCGGATTTGCGCCGCGACCAGATCGATGCCGGTGATTTCCTCGGTAATGCCGTGTTCGACCTGAAGGCGGGTGTTCATCTCGAGGAAGTTGAAGCTGCCGTCGGCGCCGCGCAAGGTTTCGACGGTGCCGATATTGTCGTAACCCATGGCGCTGAGCGCTTTCTCGATGGTCGCGGCGAGGCCGTCGAGTTGCTCGCGCGGGATGTTGGGGGCCGGGGCCTCTTCCAAAACTTTTTGATAGCGCCGCTGCACGGAGCAGTCGCGCTCGAAAATCGTGCGGACCTTCCCGCTTTTGTCGCCCAAAACCTGGAATTCGACGTGGCGCGGTTTTTCGAGCAATTTTTCGAGATATACTTCGTCGTTCGAGAACGTGCGCAAGGCCAAGGCGCGGGCACGCTCGACGGTTTTGATGAGTTTCGCCTCGTCGGCGACCGGCTGGATGCCGATTCCGCCGCCGCCGCCGGCCGCCTTGATCAGGAGCGGAAAGCCGATCTTGCGCGCGGTTGCGAGAATGTCGTTTTCGTCCGTGCCCAACACGTCCGAGCCCGCGCCCATGGGCAGGCCGTGGCTTGCCATCATCGCGCGCGCCTTGACCTTGTCGCCCATCTGCTCGACCCAGTGCGGCGCGGGACCGATGAAGGTGACGCCGATATCGTGCAGCGCGTGGGAGAAGGTGACGTTTTCGGACAGGAACCCGTAACCGGGGTGAACCGCATCGGCGCCGGTCTGCTCGACGGCATGCAGAAGCGACTCCACGTTCAGATAGGACTCGCGGGCCTGCGCCGGACCGATCAGCCGGGTCTCGCCCGCCTCGGCCAGGTAGGGCGCTTTGGCATCCGCTTCCGAGTAGACGGCGACCGACGGAATCTCGAGTTTGTTCAGCGCGCGCACGACCCGTGCCGCGACGGCGCCCCGATTAGCGATCAAAACTTTTTTGAACATTGTGCAAACCACTTGAAGTTCGAGGCCGGGACGCGGCCCCGGCTTGTGTTTTCGGCGTTTATCCTAGATCGGATCATGATTTATCGGAAACATCATTCGGTTCCGATAAATCATGTGAACTCGCTTCGGCGAAGCCAGGATGGTTGGCAATTAGCGATTCCGACGAACCATGACCGGCTCTAGGATTGATGCGGTGCGCCAGCGAGCGGCCGGAGCCCGGATATAGACGGATCGCCGCCATGAAGTCGAATAGAATTTACCTCTCGCACCATAACTAAAGATTATATCCCGATAAGCGAACCCGCGCACCGTCGATGCGCGTCGCGCCGCTCGGACGGTATCCCGGTCGATGCCCGGCTTAGATCGGATCATGATCCGATCTAGGGCCGGACGCCGCCTTTTTTCTTCGGCCCCAGGCCCAGTTTCAGTTTGCCTTGCATGGCGTCGATGAACTGGCAGAGATAGGGCCGGGTTTCGCGCGGATCGATGATATCCTCGATCGCGAACGCTTCCGCCGTGCGGAACGGCGAAGACAGGGATTTCAGTTCCGCTTCGATTTCCTTCATGCGTTTTTCGGGATCGGGCGCGTTTTCGATCTCGTGCTTGAAGGCGGCCGACACGCCGCCTTCGACCGGCAGCGAGCCCCATGTGCCCGACGGCCAGGCGATCTTGAAATTGAGCCCGGTCTTATCGAGCGTGGTGCCGCCGGCCATGCCGAAGCAGCGGCGTACGATCAGCGACATTTTCGGCACCGTGGCCTGCAGTTTAACGTAAAGCTGGCGCATGCCTTCGCGCAGGGCGCTGCTGGATTCCGCTTCGACGCCGATGCCGTAGCCCGGCACGTCGACGATGAAGAGAAGCGGAATGTGGAAACAATCGCACAGCTCGATGAAGCGGGTTTGCTTGCGTGCGGATTTCACGTCCACGACGCCGCCCAACATCGGATTGTTGGCGATGATGCCGACGGCCTTGCCGTTCATGCGCGCGAGCATGTTGATTCCCGCGCGGCCGAAGGTCGGTTGGATCTCGAACATGGAGTCCTTATCGACGATCATCTCGATCAGCCGGTGCATGTTATAGGGCTTGCGGGTATTGCGCGGAATGATGTCGAGGAGCTCTTCTTCGCAGCGGTCGACGGGATCGCCGACGTCGATGACGGGCGGCAATTCCCAGACGTTTTGCGGCATGAAGCTGAGGAATCGCTTGATCTGGCGCATGCAGTCCTCGTCGTCCTCGGCGACGTTGTCGATGGTGCCCGCCTTGTTGACCGCGATGCGCCAGCCGCCGAGTTCCTCTTTCGTGACTTTTTCACCGGTGCCCCGTTCGACCACCGGCGGCCCGGCGGCGAAGATCGCGGATCGTTTCGTCATGACGGTGAAGTGCGACATCATCACGCGCCCCGCCGGCCCGCCCGCCGCGGTGCCGACGACCGCGCTCACCACGGGGACGGTTTCGAGCAGTTCGACCGAGTTCTGGAACGGGATACGGCTATGGCCGGGCAGGGCCGCGTAGCCGATCGACTTGGTGGAGCCGACGCTGCCGCCGTAGCCCGAGACCAGGCGCACGAGCGGAATTTTATATTCGCACGCGAGATCGTCGACGAAACCGCCCTGGCCGCCCTTGATGCGCCAATTGTTGCCCGACATGCTGGTGCCGCCGGGAATGGTGCTGTCCTCGCCGCCGACGGCCCCCGGGCGGCCGTCGATTTTGGCGAGTCCCAACACGAAAGGCAACGGCACGACTTTATGGACGTAGCCC